>REBY01000192.1 GCA_007692485.1 Pseudomonadaceae bacterium
TGCACTACACCGGCATGTTTGCCGTCATTTTTCCCGAAAATGCCATGCCCGCAGCGGATAACCAGTTAGCTGGCGGCTGGCTGGGCGTACCACTTTCCCTGACCATCAGTGTTTTGATTGCCATGGCCCTGCTTGTCGTAGGCCTGGATATGAAAGTGCGCAAAATGCTGCACCAGGAAGCGCACCAGCAGGCTGAGAAGTTGCAGCAAATGGCCTTTGTTGACCAGGCCAGTCAACTACCCAATCGTTCAGCACTGGAACAGGCCTTGCTGAAGGCCATGGTGGTTGACCAGGATGCCAAACAGGGCTTCGCTCTGCTGTATTTAAGCATGCAGAACTACCGCGACATTGAAGACCAATTGTCAGATCAGGATATGTCAGAGCTGGCCACTCATCTTGGCATTCTCAGCCAACCAGGTGACTTCCTTGCCCGCTACGCCAGCAACAGCTTTGTGTTGATGATCAGTAACCCGAAAGCCTCACGACTGGAAAACATCAACAAACGACTCGAGATACTGGCATATCAGGTTCAGCCCGGCGGGCACAGCATCGACTGGCGTGCAGGGTTCAGCCGTTACCCCCACGATGGTAGCTCTAGCCGGAGCTTGATCCGCAAGGCTATGGCGAATGCACAGCCGCTGGGTAACCAGCTCGACACCCAGCCCTCCGAATTGGCGATACCGGCGACATGAGAGCCACAACCCCGGAGCTTGAAGGCTCCGGGGCAAGCTGAGCCACCTGATGTGTTCAGGGCCCTTCGTTCCGTTCGGCAATCTCACTAGCCGTATGCTTTTGCCTGGCCCGGTCGATGCTATAGAAAAAGTAAGCACCTGCCGAAGCAAAACCAAACAAACAGGCCGATAGATTCAACAACGCCAGCCGGGTCACTTCTGCGGGCATGACTTGGCTAGGTTCGGCCTGCGCTGGAAAACCAATCAGATCAAGTCCCACCCCGGCGACCAGATAGCCGACGGCGGCGGCCAGCTTGCCCGTAAACGCCATCGCGCTGAACAAAAAGCCTTCCTGGTTGCGGCCAGTGCGGAACTGGTGTTCCTGGGTAACGTCCGCCATCATCGATGCGCCGGAGGTCATTGCCAGACCCGCGGCCACCCCCGAGACAAAAAGTACGCAAAAAATCAGCGGCTCAAACAATACGCTGTCAGCAGGCGGAAAAATGTCGACCAGTCGCGCAACCACCGCAATATTGCCAGCCAACGGCCCGATCAAAGCCGCCACAATGATGGTGCGTTTCTTGTCGAAACGCCGATGCATAGGCGCTGCCAAAAGAATGCCTACCGGCCAACCGATCAGCAATCCAATCGCCAGCAAGGCTATCGCTGAACTCGACAATTGCCAGAAATAAACATTGAGGTGCATGTTCAATGTCTGCACGATGCCTATGGATACCGCGACCAACATGGTGCCTATGAACAACGAGCGGAATGACACGTTTTGCCAGGCGGCCGCTATATCTTCTCGCAACGGAACCCGAACCAGAGTCTCCGAGGCCTTGGACAATAGTACGATACAGTCACGCGTGCCCCACACGGATACCACAATAGCCAGCACCATGATGACGGCACCCGCCATGGCTACCTTAGGGTAGCCGGCAGGATTGAGCAGCCCATTTTCAAATGTGTCTGTATCCGGAAAAAATAACGACAACCCAACCACGACCACCAGCGCCGCAGCCAGAACCCCACAAATTCCGCGCCAGGCAGCGACCGATGTTCGCTCCTGATAGTCCTGCGTCAGCTCCGCACCCAGCGCCAGATAAGGCACGTAGTAAACCGTGATGGTACCGCGCACCAGAATAGCGAACCCGACCAACCAGCAAAACAGCCCGATCTGGGTCAAGCTGTCAGGTGGCATGAACAGAGCAAACCAGGCGAAACCCAAAGGCACTGCTGCCACAAGCATAAAGGGATGTCGACGCCCGAAGCGGGAGTGCCAATGATCGGAGATATAACCAACAAGAGGATCTGTCACCGCATCAAAGATCAGGGCGATCATCACGGCAACCCCAGCGAGTGTGCCAGACAGGCCCAACACCTGGGTGAAATAGAAAAACAGGAATATATCGAAGCCAGTGCCCTTGATCGTTTCGGCTACCTGGCCAAGACCATAGGCAAGCTTTGTTCTCACCGGCAGTTTGGAACTGTCGTGCATAGTGTGCTGTCTTGTTGTTATATGGATAAAGCGTGTTAACGGCCCAACCTGCTGAGTCAGCGCATTATTCTCGATGGGATGACAATAGCAGATCACAAACATCCCGGATGCGGTCGTGGCCTGTAAAGCTATTGGTGCAGCTGAAGTGATCTTGATCACTTGCTAAAAGGATAACCATGTCACATTCCCCGCAATACTTCACCGACTGCGAGGCACTGGTCGATACCATTCTCGAACGGCTGAACAACCAGGTCGTACTCGGCTTGCCATTGGGGTTGGGCAAGGCCAATCATGTGGTCAACGCGCTATTTCGGCGTGCCTGCAAAGACCCGAATATCTCGCTGAGCATTCTGACCGCGTTGACCCTGGAACGTCCCCAGCCGGGTAGCGAGCTGGAAAAGCGCTTTCTTGAGCCCATCGCTGCGCGCCTGTTCGACGACTACCCTGCCCTTGAGTACGCCAACGCGGTGCGCACAGGCAAGCTCCCGGATAACATCACGATCAAGGACTTCTTTTTACAGTCCGGGCAGTGGCTTGGAGTACCTTTGGCCCAGCAAAGTTATGCATCGATCAACTATACCCATGCGCTGAACGAACTGATTGAAAGCGGGGTCAACCTGACCCTGAAGCTTGTTGCACCGCAGCCGCAAGACACCTCAGACGCTGCAACCCGCTTTAGCCTCAGTTGTAATCCAGATATCAGTGACGATCTGCTCGACCGCCGTCGATCAGGTGAACTCAAAGCCCTCAGCGTCGGCCAAATCAATTCTGCCCTGCCCTTCATGGGCGGCGCCGCAGATAGACCCGATAGTGATTTTGACCTGATCCTGCAGGATCCTGCCTATGAGTTTGACTTGTTCATGCCACCCAACAAGCCAGCCGGTGCGACCGACTATGCGATTGGCCTGGAAGTCGCCAACCTGATTGAGGATGGCGGCACACTGCAAATAGGGATCGGCTCGATTGGTGACGCCATCACCCATAGCCTAGTGCTGCGTCACCAACAAAACGATCTGTACCAGGACTTGCTCGCGCGGCTCAATAGCCAGCGTGCTGACCCGACTCCAGCAAGGTACCAACCCTTCGATAAAGGCTTGTATGGCGTTACCGAAATGCTCGTAGAGGGGTTTTTACAGATGGTGACCACCGGCATTATGAGCCGGGAAGTGGACGGTGCTGTCATACACGCCGGCTTTTTTGTCGCCAGCCCAACGTTTTACCGACGCCTGCAGGAAATGCCTGCAGACATGCGCAAAAAAATCGCCATGATGCCAGTGTCATTTACCAACGAGCTCTATGGTGATGAATATGGCAAGCGCAATGCACGCACCGCCGCGCGCTTCGTTAATAGCGCGATGATGGTAACGCTCAGTGGAGCGGTGGTATCCGACGGGCTTGCCGATTATCAAGTGGTCAGCGGGGTGGGCGGGCAATACAACTTCGTGGCCCAGGCGTTCGCCCTCGAAGATGGCCGCTCCATTATTACCCTGCCGAGCACACGAATGCGCAAAGGCAAGCGTCAATCGAACATCGTCTGGGATTATGCGCACATCACCATACCGCGCCATTTACGCGACATCGTAGTGACCGAATATGGCGCGGCAGACCTGCGCGGCAAAACCGACGCCGACGTCATTGCCGCTCTGCTCGCAATTACCGACTCCGCCTTCCAACCGCAATTGCTGGCGCGGGCAAAAAAAGCCGGCAAGTTGCCTGCCGATTATGCAATCCCGCCAGCACACCGCAACAACACCCCCGAGCGTATCCAACAGGCACTCCAGCCCGCCAGGGAGAACGGCAACTTGCCCAACTTCCCGCTTGGCAGCGGCCTGACCGAAGAAGAAGAGCATCTGGCAGTGGCACTGTCCAAGCTGTCTTCCCTGGTTGGCAGCAAACGAGCCCTGCTGCCCGTCATCCTCGCCGGCATGAAGCGCAGCCCCGGACCAAAAACGCAGGCCTGCCTGGAACGCATGCAACTGGGCAAGCCCAATAGCCTGGAGGAAAGGCTATACCGCACCTTGCTGCTAGGCACCCTGGAATCAATGGGGTCAGAGTAAATTGAAATCACAGCCCGTCAGTTCAAATCCGCACACCTGCCATGAAATCCGGCGGATCGTCTGTCCCCACCACGCATGCCCGGTGTTGCCTTGATACCTGTTTTGGCCTCAAGGGCTGCGATAAATTGCCGCCCGCCCAATGGCCGGCCCTGGATACTCGCCGTGCGGATTTGCTCCAGTTCGGCGTCTATCATCGGCTGGGCAAGCAAGCGGCGGTAAGCATGCACGCGGCTGGAAGAATTGCCACCCAAATCAAGATACAACGCATGTGGAGTAATCAGGCTAGCCGACTTGCCACAGGCATTGTGAACGTAACTACTCCAAGGATACTGCTCAGGCAAATCCACCATCCCGGCCCGTACCGGGTTGAGTTCAATGTAGCGGTACACAGCCAACAAATACTGCTCTGAATCAATCAGGCTTGAGCGATAGCGCCCCTCCCAGAGGGTGCCCGTCCGCCCATGGGTATAATTGAACCGACGCACATAACGGCGACCCAGCGTTTGCATCATCCGGCTTATACCGATGTCATCAGAAGGGGTGGCAAGAAGGTGAACATGGTTTGTCATGAGTACAAACGCATGAATCGCCACCTGATAGTGTTCAGCGGCTTCCTGCATGAAATGCAGATATGACGTGTAATCAGATTCGTGCAGAAAACAAGGCGCACGGTTATTACCCCGCTGGATAATGTGCAGCGGGCAACCGGGCATAAAAAAACGTGGACGTCGAGGCATGGGCTATTCCTTGGCATTAAAACGCCTCAGTCGGCTCATTTGCTAATTGCCATCCTGGCAGAAGCCGACCCTGCATGCAGCTCAATAAAAAAGGCTGTCCGG
>REBY01000026.1 GCA_007692485.1 Pseudomonadaceae bacterium
GGTTGCTGGCAAAGCAAGTCACCACCACCCGTTGCTTGCACTCGCGGATGGCATCCAACAAGCCCTCGCGCACCACCGCCTCGGAACGGCTGGCGCCGGCCACCGGCGCATTAGTCGAGTCACCAATAATCACATCTACCCCAGCCCGGCCAAGGGCCTGCAGACGCGACTGCGCAGTTACCCCGCCGACCAGCGGCTGGGCATCCAGTTTCCAGTCACCGCTGTGGTACAGGCGCTTACCGGCCACCTCCAGCATGATTGCATGGGACTCCGGTATCGAATGGGTCACCGGAATCCATTCCGCCTGGAAATTGCCGATACCAATAGGCTCAAGCGGCTTGATTTCGTGCAAGCGCGGCCATTCCTGGGTCGCATCCAGCTTGTTGCGAATCAAACGGGCGGAAAAAGGGCTGGCATATAACGGGCAATCCAGCGCCTTCCACAAATGCGCCACCGCGCCGATATGATCTTCATGACCGTGGGTAATCAACAGCGCAGAAAGTTTAATATCGTAACGCTCAAGCGCTGCCAGACTGGGAATCGCCACCTGATTGCGACCACTGGGGTGAGACTGCAGGGCAAAACCGCAATCCACCGCAATCCATTGGCCGGCAGAACCAAACAAGTAAAAATTCGCCCCGAACATACCCGCGCCACCCAACGGCAGAAAGAACGGGCCGATCTGATTGTGCAATTGGTCGAAACGCGGCGCAGGCATATCAGCTTCCATCAAGGGCGAGGTTTTGCTCAGAGAGCAAGTAAAATTGGTTAGGTGCTCAGCGCCATTGCCGGCCACCTGTGGCAGACACGCTGCGAGCCGTCCCTGGGGCTCGTCGATGCACTTCCCTGTGCATCGACGGTCTGCAACAGGTGGCCGGCAATACCGCTTACTTACTCCGTGCAGTTGGCCAAGCAAGCCAATTTGTTATCTCAAGCCTAACAGACTCCAACAGCAAGATGGCCAATTGCAACACAGGCTTGCACTTGGCCCACGCTTTGGCGACCCTGTGAAAAGACTTGAACAGCGGACATCCCATGGCTTCAGCGCATTACATATTTGGCTGTGTCGACTGCGACCTGCAACGCAGCTATGACAGCCCGGCAGGCGACTACGCCTACCAACTTCTCGACGGCCAGCAACTCCCCATGCTCACCGGACCAAGCTGGTGTGCCGACTGCCGTAACCTGAGCCCGGCTGAACGCCTGCCCAGTGCCGAAGGGGAAGCCGCGCTGTTGAAAACGCTGCTCTGCCTGCGCCTGGATATGGCCAACCTGCTGAAAGAAGTCCCGAAAAAACGGCCCTGGTGGCAGTTCTATGCCAAACCCGTCAACGGCCTCAACCAGCTGGAAAGCCAGATCAGTCAACAGGAACAGCAACTGGACGCCTACCGCACCCTGCGCGCCGCCCTCGCCGAACGCGCCAGCCCAGCTCGTTGCCTGCTCTGCGGCAGCACCGACCACCAACCCCTGACCCTACCCACAAAGCCAGACCAGCCCCAAGTGCTCAGCATCACTCATCCCGGCTGCGGTGGGCAATTAACGGTCCAAATCAGTAAGCAACGAACGCAAAAGCTCGGGCAAAAGCAGTTATTTGATTTGGAAGGTAGGCAATTTCAGAACAGCTGATGCTGTCTGGCGATCTGGGGAATAATGATTAACCGCACAAAACCCTTATCGCTCGGTTGCCGCGGACCTGGGCTGGACCGTTAGATGCCAGGGATGGCATCTACGAGCCCCCAGGGAAGGGTTTACGGCGTGTCCAGCCCAGGTCCGCGGCAACTGGGCGAGCGCACAGCGGTAATTTAATCATTATTCCCCAGGGTGGCTGGCAACACCGCGAGCACCCACTTTAAGCATGCCTGGCCAAACTGTTTTCGCTCAACCAAAAAACCAATAACAAACCAGAATCGCCGTAACAATCCCCGCAAAGTCTGCCGCCAGCGCACAACCCAAACCATGGCGCACCTTACGGATACCCACCGCGCCAAAGTAGACCGCCAACACATAAAAGGTCGTCTCAGTACTACCCTGCATGGTCGCCGCCAACAGCGCCGGGAAACTATCGACCCCAAAGGTATCCATCGTCTCGATCATCATCGCCCGGGCACCACTGCCCGACAGCGGCTTGATAAAAGCCGTCGGCAGGGCCTCCACAAAGCGCGTATCCCAACCCGCCCAGACCGCCAGCCAGCGAAAGCCCTCCAGCCCCGCATCAAGTACCCCACTGGCACGCAGCACACCCACCGCCACCAGCATCGCAATCAAATAAGGCAACAAGGACACGGTAAAGCTGAAACCCTCCTTGGCCCCTTCGATAAAGGTGTCGTAGACATTTACCTTGCGCAACGCCGCCACACCGAGAAAGGCAATGATGATGCCAAAGAGCACCAGATTGCCCACCAGGGTCGAGGTCGCCGCCAGCGCTTGGGCGGACATGCCCGCCAAGGTCGTCAACAACACACCCAAGCCTACGGCCACCGACACCAGATAGAGCAATACCACCGGATCCCAGAGCTTCAGGCGCTGCACCAGCGCCACCGTCAGCAGGCCAACCAGACTTGACGCCGTAGTGGCAAGCAGGATCGGTAAAAAGACCGCCGTCGGGTCCGCAGCCCCTTGCTGCGCGCGATACATGAAAATCGTCACCGGCAACAAAGTCAAAGAGGACGTATTCAGGACCAGAAACAGGATCTGCGCATTGCTCGCCGTATCCTTGCTCGGGTTCAACTGTTGCAACGACTGCATCGCCTTGATCCCAATCGGCGTCGCCGCATTGTCCAACCCTAAGACATTGGCAGCAAAGTTCATGGTGATATGCCCCTGTGCCGGATGGCCACTGGGCACCTCCGGCATCAGACGGCGAAACAGCGGATCGAGCAAGCGCGCCAATACCCGCACCATGCCGGCCTTGTCGGCAATCGCCAGAAAACCCAGCCACAGCGTCATCGTACCGACCAACACCAGCACGATCTCGACACTCAACCGGGCCATATCGAACAGGGCAGCGACCAGCCGGCCAAACACCTCTGCATCGCCTAGCCCCAGCCATTGCCACAGCGCCGCTGCAAAAGCCGCAAAAAAGAAACTCAGCCAGATTCCATTCAGCATGACCAGCCCACCTGCTCAGTGGACAGCTGATCTGCTGCTTTGGGGCTAAGAGCAGCCAATAAGGCTGCAGTTTCACTGTCGGGGTCGCCGTCATGTAATTGCGGACGGAAACGCATCTGGAAAGCGGCCAACACATTGCGCGTGGCGCGATCCAGCTCACCGGTAACCGTCTGGGTATAACCGAACTCAGTCAGCGCCAACTGGAACCAGTCGATCGGCGGCAGGCATTGATTCAACTGCGCTGACCATTGCTGCACCTCTGCCGCATCTGGCCAAATCGCCACACCGGCATCAGCCAGTTGCTGCCAGGGAAACATCGGACCGGGATCTACCTTGCGTTGCGGCGAGACATCACTGTGCCCGAGCACCCGCTCCGGGCCGAGACCGTGACGCTGCAAGATATCGCGCAGCAGCACAATCAGCGCCTCGATCTGCGCCGGCTCATAATCCGGCCAGATGCGCCCCTCTGACGTATCGTGATAACCGTAATGCACCAACTCAATACCGATCGAGGTCGAATTCAGCCAGGTCCGCCCGTTCCAACTGCTTTCACCCGTATGCCAGGCGCGCCGGCTCTCATCGACTAGGCGGTAGATGGTCGGCGGCTGACGATCGATCAGGTAATGACTGCTGACGCCGCCATGCGCCAAGTGATTGAGCGAACGGTCAAGGCCAGAGGATGTGTAATGCAGGATGACATATTGCACGCGGCTGTCCTGACTGACAGCCGTATAACGGGTATCGATGACCGGGCCGGAACTGCAGCCAGCGAGTAGCAACAAGAGCAGGGCAGCGGGCAACCATCGATCCATGAACATTCTCGCAGCAAGGAAGCAGATGGGCGTTATCTTCGGCCTTGCCGCGCACTTGTTCAAGCATGGAAAACACAGATGTGTCGGGATATTAACTAAAACACAACGCTGAACACGTTTTAGCGCTCAAACCCTACTACCGTCGTTCAGTGACGCGGTGATTTTCTCTCAGCCAACGGGCTCTGATAGTCAGACCGCCATGGCGTACCCTTGCACGTGTCTCGATTAGGGCAGTCGGGTGTGCAACCACGACACGGCAGACGCTCCGCGTAGTTGGTGGTTTTGCTGGGCGTAGTAGTTGTCATGCGAGCCTCGCGAACAGGAATAGACATCGGGCAATCTTTTGCTATGTACTGATACTGTACAATAAACCATCTAATGTATAGCTTAATTATACTTTTCGCCCACGGAAACGCCGATGACGACCCTGCTCTGGTTCAAACAGGACTTACGCCTGCACGACAACCCGCTGCTTGAAGAGTTGGACCTGACCCAGCCCTGCCTGCCGGTCTATTGTCTGGACCCGGCTCAGTTCAAAGCCGACGAGCAGGGCATCCGCCGCTGCGGCGCCCACCGCGCCCAACGTTTGCTGGATGCGCTGCGCGCCCTGGATAGCGGCCTGCGCACCCTGGGCAGCCCCGGCTTGCTGGTATTGCCACAAGCTGCTGACCAAGCGCTGCCCTCGCTCTGCCGGGAACTGGATGTGCGCTTACTGCGCACTCACAGGGAGTATGCACCGGAGGAGCAGACCCGATTACAACAGCTGGCCGAGCAATTGCCCGATCATTGCATACTGCAGCAGGTGCAGGACAACCGGCTGTTCGCAGTGCAAGACCTGCCCTTCAGTCTGGACCGCCTGCCCCAGGTGTTTACCCGCTTTCGCAATCAGATTGAACGCCAGTTACCGGAGCTGCATGAGGCTCGTGCTCGCCAGCGAATGGGCCCCTGGCCCCGTGACGCCATGGCCCTGCGTAGCCCCTGGCCCACGCTGCAGCAGTTGGGTTTACAGCCACCTGCGCATGAGCCACGAAGCGCACTGCCGCCTGGCGCTGGTGAAGCTGCCGGGCTGACAT
>REBY01000084.1 GCA_007692485.1 Pseudomonadaceae bacterium
CTTCCAGTTCCAGCCAACCGATATGCCGCGCCGGTGGGCGATCACGACCGCGGCTGACCGACATACCCAGGCCTTCATCGACCACCACCTGCTCCAGGTTGTAGTCCACCCCCCAGGCCTCGAGCAGAGGCCCCAAGTCAGACGCGCGACCATCAGCCATACCGTCCATCATGGCTTCCTGGCTTTGGTCCATCTCGGCAACCGGATCGATAAAGGCCAGCAAGCGACCGCCACGCAGCACAAACTGATCCACCGCAAACAGCGCTGATTCTGTCAGGCCTTTCGGATGTACCAGCCAGAGCACTTCAACCTCGTCTGGCACCCGGTCCATATCATGGTCCAGCTGCTTGATGCTGAACTGCTGGCGGACCTGCTCGAAGGCAACCCAGGGTGCTTGCCCCTGGCCGGTCATCGGGTCCATACCGCCATCCATGGGCAAGCCACTGATCATGCCGATCTGCGGTTTGCTTTCCTGCGCCAGGCTGTGCACCAGCCGGCTCAGTTCATATTCCAGCAGGCCTTCCTGTTCCAGGGCAAAGAAAGGAATCACTTCGCGCTCGGCCAGGTTGTTGGTGCCGGCCAAGCCGAAATACAGGCGCTCGCCGGTTTGCCCCAGGGGCACAGCTTGCAACCCAAACTCAGCGGCGCGGTCTTCGGCCTCGGAGAAGGGTTGTGGATCGATCACCTGCACACGCAAATTGCCACCGGCGACGCGCTCATACTCGCGCAGCAGCTCTTCAACACGGCGGGCATAATTGCGTAGCACTACCATGTCGCGGGTGGCGCGGTCAGAGAAGAAGAAGTTCAGCGTAATCGGCTCGTCCAGATCACGCAGGATCTGTCGGGTGCCATCAGAAATGGTGTACAGCTTCTGTTCGGTCAGGTCGAGCCGGGCACCGGGCAGCAGTACATTGGTGGCCATGTTGAAGGCAAGAAAGGCCAACAGCAGCACCAGCAGGCCGGTACCGGAATACATCAATCGTTTCATGGGTCGGTCTCCTTTGCCTCAGTCGGCTTTTTTCAAATCGATAACAATGGCGGTAGCAAATAGCCAAGCGGCCATCAACGAGATGAAATACAGCAAGTCACGCAGATCCAGTACGCCTTTACTGATGGCTTCAAAGCGGATCAGGAAGCTGAGTGAGGCAATGGCGTCCAGCAACACCTGGGGAGCCCAGCCGCTGAACAGGTCAAGCACCAGCGGAAAACCGCTGACGATGAAGATAAAGCAGGCCACCACGCTGACGATAAAGGCAATCACCTGGTTTTTGGTCAGTGCCGACATGCACGAGCCAATGGCCAGATAGCCGCCGGCGAGCAACCAGCTGCCCAGGTAGCCGGTAAAGATGGCACCGTTATCCGGATCACCCAGGTAGTTGACCGTGATGATGATCGGGAAAGTCAGTACCAGCGCGATACCAATGAATACCCAGGCGGCGAGGAACTTGCCCAGCACCATATCCACGCGTGAAACCGGCAAGGTCATCAACAGCTCGATGGTGCCTGACTTGCGCTCTTCCGCCCACAGACGCATGGCCACGGCCGGCACCAGAAACAGGTACAACCAGGGGTGGAAGTTGAAGAAGGGGATCAGATCAGCCTGGCCGCCTTCATAGAACCCACCCAGATAGAAGGTGAATACCGCAGACAGCACCAGAAAGATAACAATAAAGATAAACGCCAACGGGGTAGCAAAGTAACTCGCCAGCTCGCGTTTGAAGATTACGCCGAGATTCTTCATGCGGCCTCCTCTGCGGTCAGACGACGGAAGACTTCATCCAGCCGGCCACGCTCCACCGACAGTTCGCGGACCGGCCAGTTGTGCTGTTTAGCCAGCTCGCCCACGGCAGGGAAAATCACTCTGCCTGGCTCAGCCACGACCGTCAGTTGCAAACCGTCCCGCTCGACTTCCACCTCAACCACACCCGACAGGCCTTTCAGTGGCTCAATATCCACCGGGTTATCCAGGTTCAAGGTAACTGCCTGGTGATAACGCGACATGGCTTCCAGCTCATCCGGCGTACCGTTGGCCAGCAGCTTGCCCCGCCCAATCACTACGGCGCGCGTACAAACAGCACTGACTTCTTCGAGGATGTGGGTGGAGATCACCACGATCTTGTTGCTGTCGGCGGCCAGTTGCTTGATCAGCTTGCGTACCTGGTATTTCTGGTTCGGATCGAGGCCGTCAGTCGGCTCGTCGAGAATCAATACCTTGGGATCGTGCAGGATCGCTTGAGCCAGACCGACGCGGCGCTTGAAGCCCTTGGACAGGGTTTCAATACTTTGCTCGCGAACCCGCTCGAGTTCCAGCTGGCCAATGACCCGCTCTACGCGCTGCTTTTTCTCAGCACCGCTAAAGCCACGCACTTCGGCAATGAACTCGAGAAATTTCTGCACCCGCATATCGCCGTAACAGGGCGCGCCTTCGGGCAGGTAGCCCATTTCTTTCTGAGCCTGCAGGATCTGCGTCTGGATGTCGTAACCACAGACTGTGGCTGAGCCGCCGTCCGGCGTCAGAAAGCCGGTGAGCATCTTCATGGTGGTGGATTTACCGGCCCCGTTCGGACCGAGAAAGCCAAGAACTTCGCCCGGGTGTACATCGAAAGACAGGTTGTCCACTGCCGTGTACTCGCCGAAACGCTTGGTCAGGCTGTTTATGCTTATCATGGCCCCTTCCGTTTCCCCAATTATTATAAAAGCTCTGAAAAACTACCTGCGTGGCCGCAGCCGCGTTAAAAACACCCTCAAAATGCTCATTTACAAGATGTAAACTCCGCTTTTTCGGCTGTTTTTTCCTTGCTGCGCCTGCCTCGCCTACGTTTTCTAGAGGCTTTGTCTGTCTCAGCCACACCCCCGTGCGACTGGTTGCGCAAGCATACAGGTTATTTTTTGCCAACGCTGGATTGACAGTCTTTGGCCACTACTAGTTCCGTCGCCAGTTGCAGTGACGTGAGCGTCAAACAGGGGCCATGATTGGGGTTAGCCGACGAATTTTCAAGTGTCTTTTCAATTGCTTGCAGGGCGCGGTTTGCGCTGCCGCCGACAGCGCTCCGAGCAATAGCGCACCTCGTCCCAGCAAGCGGCCCATTTACGCCGCCAGGCAAAGGGCCGCCCGCAACTGGCGCAGGTTTTCTGCGGCAAGTCACCCTTTCTGATCACAGGGCATCACCGGCATCCAACTGCGCCAGCAAGTGCTCGCCCCACGCCCACAATGCTTCCTGTTTGGCCGGGGCCATCCGCTTGAAGTTGCGGTAGATCATGGTCATGCGCGGGTTGCCGCTGAAGTCCTCAGCATGGCGCATAATGAAGTGCCAATACAGCGCGTTGAACGGGCAGGCTTTGGCACCGGTCTGCTCCTGAACACGGTAGTGGCAATCACCACAGTAATTGGACATACGCTTGATATATTGGCCGCTTGCGCAGTAAGGCTTGGAGCCCAGCAGGCCACCATCGGCATGCATCACCATACCCAGGGTATTGGGCAGCTCGACCCAATCAAAGGCATCCATATACACCGCCAGATACCAATCACAGATCTGTTTGGGCTCAATACCCGCCAGCAAAGCAAAGTTACCGGTCACCATTAACCGCTGGATATGGTGTGCGTAGGCATGCTCCAGGGTCTGGTCGATGGCTGCCTGCATGCAGCGCATACGTGTTTTGCCTGTCCAGTAGAATGCCGGCAGATCACGCTGATTACCCAATTGATTGCGCTCGGCATACTCGGGCATATGCAGCCAATAAATACCGCGAACGTACTCGCGCCAGCCCAGAATTTGCCGAATAAAGCCTTCAGCCGCGTTCAGCGGCACCTCGCCCGCCTGCCAGGCCGCTTGCACATCCAGACATAACCGCTGCGGGCTAAGCAAACCGACGTTCAAGGCGGCCGCAATGCGCGCATGGTAGAGAAAAGGCTCGCCACTGGCCATCGCATCCTGGTAATCACCAAATCGTGCCAGCGCATGCTGAAGAAAGTAGGCCCACAGCTGTTCCGCTGCGACGCGCGTGATCGGATAGTTGAACGCGTCGAGGCTGCCGTAATGGGCTGGAAAATGCGCGGCCACCAGTTGCTTCACCGCTGCAACGGTCGAATCATCCTCCAGCATGAGCGGTGCGGGTGGTTGCTCGCCCGCAGGCAAGGCTTTGCGGTTATCGGCATCGAAATTCCATGCGCCACCCGCCGGTTTGTCACCCTCCATCAACAAACCGCTTTGTTTGCGCATCTGCCGGTAAAAGTATTCCATACGCAATTGCTTGCGACCCTGGGTCCAGTTGGCGAAGGTCTGGTGGTCACAGAAAAAGCGGGTATCTTCGCGCAGTTCCAGCTCAGGCCAATTCGCTTGTTGCTGCTGAAAAATATCCAACAGCCGCCATTCGCCCGGCTCGGTCAGCACGATCTGCTCTGGCTGACAGGTTGCGCGTGCGCGCTCCAGCTCACCGAGTAAGCTGCCCGTATTACCCGCGGCATCCAACTCGATGTAATCAACGCTAAAGCCCTGATCGCGGAGTTCCGCCGCGAAATGCCGCATCGCTGCCAGAATGAACACAATCTTCTGCGGATGGTGCGGTACATAGCTACCTTCTGCCATCACCTCAGCCAGCAGAATACGGTCCTGCTGGGGGTCTGCGCCGTCCAGGCTGGACATCTGCGGACTCAGTTGGTCACCCAGTAACATGATCAAACGGCGCACGCTCATAACTGCTCCACAAGTTGCTCCGGGTGGCGGTGCAGCCAGCCACTGAGAATATGGTAAAGGTCAAGATCAAATTCGCCGCTGCCTTGCGCCAGGGCCGAACACTGCTTCGCGTTGGCGGTGCTGCCCAGCAGGCACCATTGCCGCACCACATGCCACTGTGTGAGGCCCAGTACCGGGTCAGACTCAGGCAATGCGATTGCTCCCGGCCAATCCCAGGTTGCCAGCTGCAGCGGCAGTAACGCAT
>REBY01000106.1 GCA_007692485.1 Pseudomonadaceae bacterium
GACTGATGCCCTGCTGGTGCAGCTGCTGCATGATGCGTATCGCCTCGTCTGGGTCCTGCATGGCGATGGTTTCGGTCAGCTCCAGCTCTATACTGCCTGCAGGTAGCCCGTGCTCGCGCAGCAGCCCAGCTACTTGCTCGGCCAGATCCGGAGCCTGAAACTGGGCCGCTGACAGGTTGATCGCCATACTCAGGTGCCGGTGGCCGGCCGCATACCATCTACCCAGCTGCGCCATAGCCTCAGCAAGCACCCAGTCGCCAATCGGCAAGATCAAGCCACTGTTTTCGGCAATTGGAATAAATTCCACCGGTGAGACCTGACCCAACTCCGGATGCTGCCAGCGCAACAGTGCTTCAAAGCCAATCAGGCGACCATTGGCCAGCTCATGCTGGGGTTGGAAATGCAGACTCATCTGACCCAGCTCCAGCGCACGGCGCAAGGCATTCTCGATTTCCAGCGTGCGCACATAATGGGTCTGCAATGCCGGAGTGAAAAAGCTGAACGCATTACGGCCCAGGGCCTTGGCTCGGTACATGGCAATATCGGCCTTGGTGTGAAGACTGGCCAGGTCCTCACCGTCGTCCGGGCACATCGCAATACCAATGGAGCCGGTGACGACCAGCTCATGCCCCTTGGCCTCCATCGGATCAGCCAGCAGATGCAATATCCGTTCAGCAACATGACTGGCGCCGTTGGCATCCACGTCAGGCAAGAGCAACAGAAACTCGTCACCACCCGAGCGTGCCAGCGTATCTTCGTCACGCAGGATGCTTTGCAGGCGCTGGGCAAGCACAATCAGCAAGGTGTCACCCACGTCGTGGCCAAGAGAGTCATTGACGTTCTTGAAGTTGTCGAGATCGATGTACAGCAGTGCCAGTTGTGTGCGATGTCTTGCGGCCAGACCAAAGGCGAGCAGGCCCCGCTGTTCCAGCAGGCTGCGGTTGGGCAAACCGGTTAGCAGGTCATAATAGGCCAGCTTATGGATTCGCTCTTCGTCCTGCTTATGTTGGGTAATATCGCTGATCACCGCCAGATAATGCGACACCCGCCCCTGCTCATCGAGAAGACGGCTGATGGTCAGCCATTCCGGATACAGGCTACCATCCTTGCGCCGGTTCCAGACCTCGCCCTGCCACTGGCCCTGCTCCTCGATTTCCTGCCACATTCGCAGGTAGAAGGCGCGGTCATGGCGACCGGACGAGAGTATGCTGGGATTGCGACCCAGCACATCAGCTTCCGGGTAACCAGTGATCCGGGTGAACCCCTGATTGACCATAAGGATTCGCTGTTCGGCATCCGTGATCAGAAAACCGTCGGTACTTTGCTCAAAAGCACGCGTGGTCAGGCGTAAACGTTCAGTCGCAGCCACCTGGTCATTGAAGTCCATCACGGTGCCGACAAAGCGGCCGCTGCGCTGGCCCTCGGCACTGGTAATATAACGCCCACGTACCAGTAGCCACACCCAATGACCGTCGGCATGGCGCACACGCAACTGATGCTCGTACAAATCCAGCGATTGGTCGCGCATATAGCGGACAAAACGGCGTACAGCCCGCTGCTGATCATCGGGGTGAATCAGGCGTACCCACAGATACCAGATATCCTTGCGCTGGGCCTCAGTCAGCTGCTCCGGATCAAGTCCCATCAGCGCGAAATACTCGGCGTTGCAGCGCAAGGTATTGGTATGCGCATCAAACTCCCAGGCCCCGGTGTTGGCTGCAGCAACCTGCGCCTGGTAGCGGGCCAGGTTATCCCGGGCAGTCTGTTCTGCCTCAATGCGCTGGGTCACATCCCGCGAGAGGACGACAAAGACCGGTGGCAAGCTGCCAGGCTTGCGGGCCACTGACAGCTCAAACCAGCGCTGACCACGATCCGTTGGCAGCTGCAACCTCTGGCCGCTCGACCAGCCAGCCTGCTCGGCCTCGGCCAGAGCGCGCATGACACTGGCTGCTGAGTCCGGCGCCATAACCTGCTCGACCCGCCTTCCGCGCAAATCACTGAAAGGCACCTCCAGCCGCTCAGGTCGCGAATAGAAACCCAGGTAAGTCCCCTCATGGTCCATTTCAAACAGTAAATCGGGAATCGCACGAATGATGGCCTCGGTCCGTTGCCGACCCTGTTCGATGTCTGCTGTACGCTGCTTGATCTCATGCTCCAGATACTCACGCTGCCAGCGCACCCGCAACAGAGAAAGCACCAGATAGGCCAGCAAGAGACTGATCAGCAAACCCAGGAACAGACGAATTGCCAGCAAGGGCAGTTCATTATCCGAATAGTGCTCAACCCGCAGTTGCCAGCGACTGTTGAGCAATTCGAATCTGGCCGTAACATAGCCAGAAGCCAATGCTGGCTTGTTGCTGACTACGATTTCATAGTCATCGGTATGTGGCCTGTGGCGCAGCAGTTGGTAGCCGAAACCCTGTTCTTGTAAGTGCTGCAATTCGGTAGCCTGGCGTAACGTGTCAACATCCACCAAAACACTGACCAGCCCCCAGAACTGACGCTCTTCACTGTCTTCCAGATAGACCGGCGTACGCCCGACTATCACATCACGGCCATCGGCCAGTTTGACGCCGGCGGTAACCGTCAGGCTTTCATTATCCACCGCAAACCAGGCATCCCTCGAGGTTTGTGGATCGGCAAACAGGTCTCTACCCAGATTGGCTTCATTCCCCGCCAGTGGCGCTATTAACTCAACCACGCCACCGGGCGCCAAGGCTATCAGGAAGACGTTGGGAAAGTTGTGAAGCAACTCGGAACTGAAATTCTCGAAATCCGTAAATTGGCCGCGGGTATAACGCACCACACCCGCCAATGCATCGGCTACGCTGAAGGCATGCACCAAATTGTCCTGCAAGCCCTGAGCATGCAACTCAGCCAACGCCAATGACTGACGCTGCTGGACTTGTTGCTGGTAGATGTGCAGATTCAGCACTATGGCTGTTGCCAGCGCCATGCTGAGGCAAAAAGCCAGTGCTGCAAAGGCCCAATAGCGGGCAGGCAGCTTGAAAAATTGATCAACCATCAGAGGCTCGCAAACAAGCAGCGCTGTTATTGTTTGACGTCCAGATCGAACAGCGGCCTTCGGGCAGAGGCTGCCGGGTATACTTCGACGGATGATGTCGCATAAATCCCTATAATTAATACGCTTTTACCGGTAACTCTGTAATACCTGGTGGCGCTCGTCTGCTGGCCGTCGGCCCAGGTCAGCTACTGCGGCATGAAATACTGACCAGTCTTCACCGGCTGCTGCAAAGAGCGCGGCAAATCCTGGTACCCATTGGTCATATAACCCAAAGGGTAGCAGACTGGCGTTATTCAGCTCGCCGGAAAACCAGTGATCAAAGCGGGCACTGCCGGTCCAGTGCTGATCGCGCCAATTAGCATAGTCCTCCCGCAACCGGGCGAAGCGCTGGTCACGCTGACTCCGTAGCAGGTCAGCCGCCAGTGGCTGGGCATAGATATTGTGCAGATCCTCACGCGCCGTCAGCATCAACTGAACAAATTCACGCTGCTGCTGGCGCTCAGTGGCTTCTGGCTCCGGCCAGCCCTGCAGTCTGCGCCACTCGCGCAACCCCTGCTGCTCGACAAAGGTGGCATAAGACTCGTTGAATGCCGTGTCATTGCGTACATAGACCTGCTGATGCGCCAGCTCATGGAAGATCAGCCGTACCAGCTCTTCATCGCTCCAGTGCAACATCGAACTGAGTACCGGATCGTCATACCAACCCAGCGTCGAGTAAGCCGGAACGCCGCCAATAAAAACCTGTTTGCCGCGTGCCCGCCAGTCAGCGGCTGCAGCCTCGGCATCCGCTTGGGCAAAATAGCCGCGGTAGCCGACGCAACCCAGCCAGGGAAAACATTGCTCAATGGGCTCAACCGACAGCTCAGGCGTAACAAACAGGTTCCACAGAACATAAGGGCGGGGCAAGGCACTGTAACGGGTATAGCTGGGATTATCCGGCAACGCCAGTTGCACACTGGCAAACTCGCGGGCCTCCAGCGCCAGTGCCAGGCGGCGCTGCAGGTCCGGGTCAGCGGCAGGATCGGCAAGAATGTCCTCGATCGGTACCGCCAGGCGCATCACTTCACGCTGGCCCTGCCAGGCCTGATGCAGATAGCTCAGGCTGGTACAGCCACCCAGCATCAGCAGTATTACGCCAATAATCAGCCCGCGCACAGTGCCTCCTTGAGCCATTCAGCAAGTTCACGCGCTGCTGCTTGCGGCTGTCGCGCAGGCACCCACAAACTCAAGTAATTCTCGGTAGAGACAAAGCCCCAGGGTGCGAGCAAACGCCCAGCCGCCAAATCGTCAGCCACCAGCAATTGCGGGGCAATGGCTACCCCCAGCCCGGACAAAGCGGCTTCCAAGAGGTAATACAGATGTTCAAAACCTTGGCCCTGTTGAATACGCGCCGGATCCAGCTCACTGGCTTTGGCCCAATCGCTCCAGGCCTGCGGGCGTGATTGCGTATGCAGCAGGGCTTCCTGCAGCAGCGCCGCCGCCGGTTGGCCCTGCAAGCTGTCGGCGCGGGCAAAACGTGGACTGAACACCGGGCCAATACGCTCAGCCGCCAACGGGTACACCTGCATATCTGCTGGCCAGGGCGGCGCAGCAAACAGCAAGGTAGCGCTGACGCCCGTGCGGCGTGGGTCCAGCTCACCCTCACTGGCTGACAAATGCAGATTCAACGTCGGTAATTCGTGATTCAAGCGGTCAAGGCGGGGAATAAACCAGCGCGCCAACAGACTACCCGGGCAGGCGAGCAGGAAGGGAGCGGCCGACTCACTGGTACGCACCTCGCTACAGGCCTGGCGCAAACGCCCAAAAGCGTCTTTGACTGCACTGTGCAAATGCTGACCGGCGGGCGTCAGGCGGATGCCACGCCCAACCTTGTCAAACAGGGCCACCGCCAGTTCTTGCTCCAGGGTCCGAATCTGACGACTCACGGCCCCGTGGGTAACATGCAGGCTGGCCGCAGCCTGACTCACACTTTCCAGCTCGGCAACACGCTCGAACACCCTTAGGGCATTGAGTGAAGGAATATCTCTGGCCATAGAATATGTCAGCTTTTCTCACAGGTTTAGGCCAGCATATCGCTTTTCTCCACCGTTGGGCAGGCCTATTGTGTGCACATGCTTCCAGAGGAGGATGCCATGCAATCCACTACCTTTACCCAAGGCGCCGATGCCCAGGGCCAATTTGGTCAGTTTGGCGGCCGTTTTGTTGCCGAAACCCTGATGCCGCTGATTCTGGATCTGGAGCAGGCGTTCAATACCGCCATGGCCGAGCCAGACTTTCTTGCCCAACTCGACCGTTTCAATGCCGAGTTCATCGGCCGGCCCAGCCCGCTATACTTTGCCGAACGCCTGACCGAGCAATACGGCGGCGCCAAGATCTACTTCAAACGTGAAGAGCTGAACCATACCGGCGCGCACAAGATCAACAACTGCATCGGTCAGGTACTCCTGGCCAAGCGTATGGGCAAGACCCGCATCATCGCCGAAACCGGTGCCGGCATGCACGGCGTAGCCACCGCCACCGTGGCCGCCCGCTTTGGCTTGCCTTGTGTGGTCTACATGGGCGCCACCGACATTGACCGCCAGCGCGACAACGTCGCCCGCATGCGCTTGATGGGCGCCGAAATCATCCCGGTGACATCAGGTCGCGGCACGCTGAAAGATGCCATGAACGAAGCCTTGCGTGACTGGGTGACCAATGTCGACGATACCTTCTACATGATCGGCACTGTTGCCGGGCCGCACCCATACCCAACCATGGTGCGCGACTTCCAGGCCATCATCGGCCGCGAAACCCGTCAACAAATGCTCGCGCTTGAAGGTCGCTTGCCCGATAGCCTGGTTGCCTGTATCGGTGGCGGCTCCAATGCCATGGGGCAGTTTTACCCGTTCCTGGATGACCCCGACGTACAGATTATTGGTGTCGAAGCGGCCGGCCACGGGCTCGACAGCGGCGAGCATGCCGCCAGCCTGAAAGGCGGGCAGCCCGGTGTATTGCATGGTAACCGCACCTATCTGTTACAAGACGGCGACGGCCAGATTACCGATGCGCACTCAATTTCAGCGGGGCTGGACTACCCGGGTATCGGCCCGGAGCATGCCTGGTTGCATGAGCAAGGCCGCGTTGAATACGTTGCCGTTACCGACCAGGAAGCCCTGGCTGCCTTCCACAATTGCTGCCGCATGGAAGGTATCATTCCGGCACTGGAAACCGCCCATGCCCTGGCTGAAGTTGCCAAGCGTGCGCCGACGCTGCCGGCCGATCACCTGATGGTGGTCTGCTTGTCCGGTCGCGGTGACAAGGATATGCCCACGGTTCTGCGTATGATGGAGGAGTCAGCATGAATAACCCTCGCCTGGCCAAACGCTTTAGCCAACTGCGCAGTGAGCAGCGGGCCGCCCTGGTGACTTACATTTGCGGCGGCGATCCCAACTATGCTGACAGCCTGGAGCTCTTGCTCGGCCTGCCAGCTGCTGGCGCCGATATCATCGAACTAGGCATGCCGTTCAGCGACCCGATGGCTGACGGCCCGACCATTCAGGCCGCAACCCAACGCGCCCTGAAAAACGGCCAAACCCTGCACAAGACTCTGGAAATGGTCTACCGCCTGCGCCAGCATGACGTCGACACCCCAGTGGTGCTGATGGGTTACTACAACCCGATTCATCGCTATGGCCCAGCCGCATTTCTCGGCGCTGCCGCCAGTGCCGGTGTGGATGCTTTGTTGATCGTGGATCTGCCGGCAGAACACGATAATGAACTCGGCCCGGTGGCGCGCGAACTGGGCGTCGATATGATTCGCATGACTACGCCAACCACCGACGCCAAGCGCCTACCCAATGTACTCAACGCAGCCAGTGGCTTTATCTACCATGTCGCCCTGAACGGGGTAACCGGGGTCGGGCAGGCGGAAACCGCCAAGGTCGCCAGCAATCTGGCCAACATCCGCGCCAAAACCGACCTACCCCTGTGCGTCGGCTTCGGCGTCCGTCGCCCCGAGCAGGCCGCCGCCTTTGCCGGCATTGCCGACGGTGTAGTGGTTGGCTCAGCGCTGGTCGAATGCCTGCTTGAGCACGGTGTTGATGCGACCCTGGCCCTGACGCGTGAGTTGGCTGAGGCTGTGCGTGGGGTTGGGATTAAGAAGCGCGAGGTTGCTTCAGGCTAAGCGTTTTCTTTTTGCCGCAGCATTTGCCGGGTGGTGGGGTAGTGGACACGCCGTAAATACATCCCTGTAGGCTCGTGGATGCCATCCTTGGCATCCAACGGTCCACTACCCCACCACCCGGCAACACTGCTCTTACTGTGCTTTCTGATCGATTGAAAAAACCTGTATTTATTAACTCTTAGCCCTTCAGATCAAGCCGCAAGGCCCTTCCAGACTAAACCATCGCATAAAAAGCTGAGGAGCTGTAGTCAGCTACAAAACCCCAGTAGGGTTTTCATGACCACTGCACGGAGATCTGCAAGCCATCTTTGCGGCCTGCCTGGCTAGACCGTTAGATGCCAGGGATGGCATCTACGAGCCTACAGGGAAGTATTTACGGCGTGTCTAGCCAGGCAGGCCGCAAAGGTGGCTAACACACAACGCTAAAGCTCAACGCAAAACATCCAAGACAGGCCGAGTATCAGGCCGCACCCCACGCCAGAGCAAAAATGCCTCGGCGGCCTGCTCTACCAACATTCCTAAACCATCGATACAACGTGCAGCGCCATGTTCCGCGGCCCAGCGGTTAAACGCTGTGGGTTCCTTGGCGTACATCATGTCGTAGCAGACCGTATGCCCCGGTTTGATCAGATGGGGGGAAATGGCCGGCACGCTGCCGCCCAGGCTGGCCGAGGTCGCGTTGATGATCAGGTCCACCGGCTCCTCGATCCACTCAAACCCTGCGGCACTGATTGGCCCCAGATCGGCAAACAGAGTGGCCAGCTCCTCCGCCTTACTGACGGTACGATTGACCACGCAGAGCTGATCCGGACCCGCAGCCAATAGCGGCTGAATCACTCCGCGCGCCGCGCCGCCAGCACCCACCAGCAAGATGCGCAGCCCCTTGAGCGGCACTTGATTGTTGACCTCGATATCCCGCACCAGGCCCTTGCCATCGGTGTTGTCGCCCAATAGCCGGCCATCCGGCAAACGCTGAATAGTGTTCACCGCCCCGGCACGTTCCGCCGCCGGCGTGTGCTGGTCGACGCTAGCCCAGGCCTGCTCCTTGAACGGCACCGTGATATTGACCCCTAACCCCGTCGTGAGGAAATCTCGCAAGGTACCGGCAAAGTCATCCAGCGGCGCCAGCAGCGCGGTGTATTCCAGTGCTTGCCCGGTTTGCGCGGCAAACAGACTATGAATCTGGGGTGATTTGCTGTGCGCAATCGGGTTACCGATAACCGCGTATTGATCCATCAGTTTGTCCCCTTGAGCCAGTCACGCGGCGGCAGGAACTCCTCGACCAGTCGTGCTTCTTCGCTGCCCGGCTCGGCTTCCCAGTTGTAACCCCAACGCACGGTGGGTGGCAGTGACATCAGGATCGACTCGGTGCGCCCGCCCGTCTGCAAGCCGAACAGGGTGCCCCGGTCCCAGACCAGGTTGAACTCAACGTAGCGGCCACGGCGGTACTCCTGAAAAGCCTTTTGTTCAGGGGTATAGGGCAAGTGGCGGCGACGTTCGACAATCGGCAGATAGGCTTCCAGGTAAGCATCACCGATGGCGCGCAGGAAGTCGAAGCTGCGCTCAAAGCCCCATTCGTTCAGGTCATCAAAGAATAGGCCACCAATGCCGCGCGCCTCGTTACGATGCTTGAGGTAAAAGTACTCATCGCACCACTGCTTGAAGCGTGGATAGACCTCATCGCCAAAGGGTACGCAGGCGTCATGAGCGACCTGATGCCAATGCACACAGTCGTCTTCGTTGGCGTAATAGGGCGTCAGATCAAAACCACCGCCAAACCACCAAACCGGGTCGGCGTCGGGTTTTTCAGCAATAAAAAAACGCACGTTGGCATGCGATGTGGGGATATGCGGATTTTCCGGGTGCATCACCAAGGATACGCCCATGGCCTGAAAGCTGCGCCCGGCCAACTCCGGCCGGTGTGCGGTGGCGGAGGGCGGCATGCCATCGCCAAATACATGAGAAAACCCCACGCCGCCTTTCTCCAATACCGCGCCATTCTCGATAATTCGCGAACGGCCACCACCACCTCCCGGCCGCTCCCATTCGTCCTGACGGAAGGCTGCACTGCCATCGGCAGCAGCCAGAGCGCTACTGATGCGCTCCTGCAGATCCATCAGGTAGCTTTTCACGGCAGCAACATCGGTGGGGCTTGGCATATCCTTCACGGCGGGCTCTCTCAGGCTGGGCGAATGACTTGTTCGGTACGCAGGTCCCTGATGATACTGGGATTGCGCTGGCGACCCAACGACCCGGGCACGATAGCGTCCAGTTGCTGATGGAAATATTGCTCCACCCGCAGGCGCGTGCGTGCCGCCGGGCGGCCGGACGGGTTGGCTGAGGTAGAAATCAGCGGCCCGGTTCGAGCGCATAACTGACGAACCAGCGGATGATCACTGACCCGCAGAGCGACCGTTTCATGCTCGCCGGTGACCCAGAGGGGCAGACGCCCCCGATGCGGAACCAGCCAGGTATTTGGCCCCGGCCAGGACAAGCGCAACTTGGCTAACTGACCTTCCGGCAGATCCCAGAGCAGAAAATCGAATTCCTCGATGGCACCGGCCACCAGAATCAAGCCTTTGCTGACTGGGCGCGAT
Source organism: Pseudomonadaceae bacterium (assembly GCA_007692485.1). Taxonomy (GTDB): domain Bacteria; phylum Pseudomonadota; class Gammaproteobacteria; order Pseudomonadales; family Pseudomonadaceae; genus Halopseudomonas. The sequence goes on from REBY01000106.1 coordinate 9,785, forward strand.
TTAAGCGCCAGCAGGTATTCCACTGCATCAGCCTGCCAGGGGTCGCAACCCAGGCCCCAGACCGCCTCGGTTGGATAGGCAATTACGCCCCCTTCACGCACAATGCGCGCCACTCTGTTACACCGCCAATCGGCCAGCATGCCTACTCCTCAACATCCACACCGGCAAGTCAGCCGGCCCATGCGGCGACACTAGCCGGTTGCCGGCCCAAGCTCAAGTCACTTGCCGGCAATATCCCTGTGGGCTATTGATCACCTGCCCCTCCAGCTCCAGTTCCAACAAGCGCTGCAACACATGATGGATCGGCAAATCAGCCTGTAGGCTCAGCCAGTCAGCCGTTACCGGCTCGGTATCCAGCCAGCGTAGTAGCGGGTCTTTGCGCGCCTCGGGGCCGGCCTCCGCAGCCTGACTGGCACTGAGCGCTTCGATCAGCGGCAACTTCAACACCTGAAGTACATCCTGCACCGTCTCGACCAGGTAAGCACCATCGCGTAACAAGCGGTGACAGCCCCGTGCCTGCGGGTTATGGATGGAGCCGGGCATGGCGAACAGCTCGCGGTTATGCTCCAGTGCCAGGCGGGCTGTAATCAGTGAGCCGCTGTTGAGACTGGCCTCGACGACCAGGGTGCCCAGGCTCAAGCCGCTGATAATGCGGTTTCGGGTCGGGAATTGCCCTGGTTGCGGCCCCATATCTGGCCAGAAGGCCGACACCAGGGCACCGCCCTGTTCCACAATCTGTTCGGCCAGGTGGGCATGACGTTTCGGGTAGCAGCGCTGCAAACCTGTGCCCCAAACCGCAATGGTTTGCCCGCCACCATCCAGGGCGCCCTGATGGGCTGCGGCATCAATACCCAGGGCCATACCGCTGGTAATGGTCAGCCCGGCCTGGACAAAGGCCTCGGCAAAGGCACGTGCCGTGCCACCGCCATGGGCACTGGGGTGGCGGGTACCCACCATGGCCAGTTGCGGATCCTGCAGCAGACTTGAATTACCGCGTACGAAGAGCACCAGAGGCGGGTCGGTGATTTCACGCAGCTGGGGAGGGTAGCCGGGGTCATGCAGGCACAACACATGATTATCTGTATCGGCCAGCCAGTCTTCAGCGACCTGCAGGCGAGACGTCAGCTCACTGCGACCCTGCTGAAGTTCCTGCAGAGCATCCAGGGTGTTGGGGCGCAGCCCTAAGGCACGCAAGCTGGCGGGAGCAAGGTCAAACAGCTGTGACAGGTCAGTCAAGTGTTCGCGCAAACGCTGCAACGAACGTGGGCCCAGTCCGGGCAACAGGGCGAGCAGTAGCCAGCGTTGCTGGCGCTCGGCAAGATCGGGCATAGCAGATCATCCTTGATCGTTAATACGGAAAAAAGCCCGTCATGAGACGGGCTTTGATGTACCGCTGGGCCGGCAAGCGCCGGCCCGGGACTCAGGGGTTGCGAACCTGGTCCATAATCGCCATCTGGCGATTGGCGTTTACCACGATGCCGTAGCTCATCTTGTCATAGACACGGAAGGCCATCAGCAAACCGGCACGCTCGGCTGGCAGCCGCACACGCTCGTTCTGGATGCGGTCACGGACCAGCTCACCCGTCTTGTAGATAGCGAGGATATTGCCTTCTTCGAGACCGTCACGGGCGCCCTTGTTGATGATCACTACATCATACAGGCCGATTTGGGTGACACCGTTAGGCACATCCAGAATCACACCATCAATGGTGGTGTTCGGATCGCTGGGGAAGAAGGTCGATGCCACCGGGCGCTCTTCAGTTTCCAGCATACGGTCACCCACGCGCACTTCCTGATGACTGCGAGTGATATCCAACGTTGCGATATCATCATCAATCGAACGCACACGGGCATTACCGATATCCTGGATATGCAAACCCAGATATTCGCCGCTTTGTGGATCGGTGTAGCTGCTGCCACGGCGGTAGATACCCAGAGCGCGGACGTCTGCGTCAAACTCGCCACGGCCGTAGACGCGGCCACCGGCACCTTGAATCACGCTTTCAGCTTGGCCACCAATAACATAAGGTGCTTGTTCCATCATCGCTGGATCGTCAAGAATACGACCAGCCCTAAGGAAGGCGTTGATGGCTTCCAGGGGAATGGTGGGGATAGCCTCGGCAATCGGGGTGCTGCGCACACCAGGAGACAGACGGATGGTGCCACCATCGCCGCGACCTACGGTCAAGCGGGGCTGCCCATCAATGTAGACCAGCGAAATAATGTCGCCAGGATAGATCAGATGGGGGTTGTCGATTTGCGGGTTGGCATGCCAGATTTCCGGCCATTTCCAGGGCAGGCTGAGAAAGCGGCCGGCTATACCCCAGAGTGTGTCCCCACGCACCACGGTGTAACGCTCCGGGTGATCTTCCCTAAAAACAGACTCCTGCGCCACAGCCCAAAAGCTCAATGACAGCAGCAGGAGGCCGACTAATGTTTTCCTCATGACATGAATCCCTTTATTATAGAGGCCAGCATCCTGGTCCGAGACGACGTGTTTACCGGACCTGTTGATTTCCTAGCTGCTTGACATCTTAGCAGCACCCACTGGATTTATTCCACAAATGCAGTAAAAACCGCTATGGCTATTTTGACAATACTTGAATTTCCCGATACGCGCTTGCGTACCGTGGCCAAACCGGTGGCGGCAGTAGACGAGCGTATTCGCCAACTGGTCGATGATATGTTCGAGACCATGTACGCCGCCCCCGGCATTGGTCTGGCTGCCACGCAGGTTAATGTTCACGAGCAGGTTATCGTGATTGACGTGTCTGAGGACAAAACCGAGCCGCTGGTATTCATCAATCCGCAGCTTGAACCCTTGACCGAAGAACTGGAAGAAATGCAAGAGGGCTGTCTCTCCGTGCCAGGCTTCTATGAAAATGTCGTGCGCCCCGAGCGGGTGCGGGTCAAGGCGCTGGGACGCGATGGTGAGCCCTTTGAGCAAGTACTGGAAGGCTTGCTTGCCGTGTGTATTCAGCACGAGTGCGATCACCTCAATGGCAAACTCTTTGTTGATTACCTGTCCAACCTCAAGCGTGACCGCATTCGCAAGAAACTGGAAAAGATTCACCGAGCCCAGGCTAGCGCCTGAGGCCATCCACCCAGACAGCAAGGCTTGCTTCGGCAAGCCTTTTGTTTACGAGGCGCCATGAACGCTGCAGACCTACGCTTGATCTTCGCTGGCACGCCCGATTTTGCCGCCACTCACCTGCAAGCCTTGCTCGACGCCAAACTCAATGTCGTTGCCGTCTATACCCAGCCTGATCGCCCGGCCGGACGCGGGCACAAACTGACCATGAGCGCCGTCAAGCAACTGGCAATCCAGCATGGGCTGCCGGTGTATCAGCCGGCCAGCCTGAAAAGTGCCGAGGCCCAAGCCGAACTGGCTACGCTACAGCCAGATCTGATGGTGGTGGTGGCCTACGGACTGATTCTGCCCCAAGGGGTGCTGGATACCCCGCAGCTGGGCTGCATCAACAGCCACGCTTCTTTACTACCGCGCTGGCGGGGCGCGGCACCGATCCAGCGGGCCATCGAAGCTGGGGATACCGACAGCGGCGTGACCATCATGCAGATGGAAGCAGGCCTGGATACCGGCCCGATGCTACTCAAACGGGCCACCCCAATCAGCCCAACCGATACCGGTGGTAGCCTGCATGACCGCTTGGCCGCACTGGGCGCGACGGCTCTGCCGGAAGCCATTCAGGGCTTGGCTCAGGGCACACTAAGCGCTGAGGTACAGGATGATGCGCTGGCCTGCTATGCGCACAAACTCACCAAAGCCGATGGCCTGATTGACTGGCAGCTGCCAGCCACAAGTCTGGTTGACCGGATTCGCGCTTTTAACCCGTGGCCGCTATGCCAGGCACGCTTACAAGACAAAGTGATAAAGCTCTGGGCTGCCGAACTGGCTGACGACCAACCCGCAGGTCAGCCGGGCGAGATCCTCGCTGCCGACCGCACCGGGCTGACCGTCGCTTGCGGCAGCGGCGCGCTGCGCCTGACCCGGCTGCAATGGCCTGGCGGCAAGCCCTTGGCCTTTGCCGACCTATATAATGCACGGCGCGAACACTTTGCTCCCGGCGTGCTGCTGGAAAACGGCCAGTGAGCCCCCGTCTGGCCGCCTGCCGCGCCTTGCTACCGGTACTCCAGGGCAAAGCCTCATTGGGCAGCAGCCTGCCCGAACAACAAGCCAAGGTTGCCGAGCGCGATCGTCCGCTGGTGCAGGAACTGGCCTTCGGTACCGCCCGCTGGTATCCGCGCTTGATGGCATTGACCAGCCGCTGCCTGGAAAAGCCTTTCAAGCCGGCCGACCTGGATATCCAGATCCTGCTGCTGCTCGGTTGCTATCAGCTGCTGTACACCCGCATCCCCGCCCATGCCGCCATCGGCGAAACCGTTGATCAGGCCAGCGCCTTGAAGAAAAGCTGGGCCAAGGGCGTGATCAATGCCGTACTGCGCCGGGTACAGCGGGAACACAGCGAACTCCTGAGCAGCATTGACCAACACCCGCATCTGCGCCTGGCGCATCCACGCTGGCTATACAAGCGCCTGAACAGCGACTGGCCAGAGCAACTGGAAGGCATCTGCCAGGCCAACAATGGCCACCCGCCGTTGACCCTGCGGGTTAATCCCTTGCGCCAGTCGCGGGCCGAGTATCTGGCCCAACTGACCGCTGCGGACATTACTGCCAGCGCCTGTGAACATGCCGCCCAGGGCATCCGTCTGGAAACACCACAGGATGTGACCCAGTTGCCCGGTTTCAATGCCGGCTGTGTCAGTGTGCAGGATGAAGCTGCGCAACTGGCTGCGCCGCTGCTGGAGCTACAGCCAGGTCAGCGAGTACTGGACGCCTGTTGCGCACCCGGCGGCAAAACCGGCCAGATCGCCGAATTGCAACCCGAGCTTAAGCATTTGCTGGCCCTGGACCTGGAGCCTGCGCGCTTGCAGCGGGTGGCGGATAATCTGCAACGGCTCGGTCTTACCGCGGAACTCAAGGCGGCAGACGGCCGCGACCTGGATACCTGGTGGGATGGACAGGCGTTCGACCGCATTCTGCTCGATGCACCCTGTTCCGCCACCGGCGTGATCCGGCGCCACCCGGATATCAAGCTGACGCGCAAGCCGGACGATATTGCCGCCCTGGCCAGCTTGCAGGGCGAATTACTCGATCGCTTGTGGCAGACCCTGGCCGTCGGCGGCATTCTGGTTTATGCCACCTGCTCGGTCTTGCCGGAAGAAAACCGTGAGGTGATAGCCGCTTTCCTGCGGCGCCAGTCAGGCGCTCGTGAGTTGTCCATTGCCCTGTCAGCCGGCATCGCCGACCAGCATGGCCGACAGTTATTTCCTCAGGAAAACGGGCATGATGGCTTTTATTTGGCCAAACTGGTAAAAATTGCCGCCAATCCCAGTCCCGGGCTGCAACCCACGGAGTCTGCCAGATGAAGATCATTATCCTTGGCGCCGGCCAGGTCGGTGCCAGTGTCGCGGCGGAACTGGCCAGCGAGGCCAATGACATCACAGTGATCGATACCGACGGCCCGCGCCTGCGCGAACTTGGCGACCGCTTGGATATCCGCACGGTGCAGGGTCGTGGCTCCTTTCCCACGGTGCTGCGCCAGGCCGGTGCCGACGATGCTGATATGTTGATTGCGGTGACCAGCAGCGATGAAACCAACATGATCGCCTGCCAGGTCGCGTTCACCCTGTTCAAGACCCCGACCAAGATCGCCCGTGTGCGCGAATCCGCCTATCTGACACGCGGCGGGCTATTCAAGAACGCAGCAGTGCCCATCGACGTGCTGATCAGCCCGGAACAGGTGGTCACCACTTACATCAAACGGCTGATTGATAATCCCGGCGCCCTGCAGGTACTGGATTTTGCCGAAGGCAAGGTGCAGCTGGTCGCAGTGCGCGCCGTGTATGGCGGCCCCCTGGTCGGTCAGGAACTGCGTTTTCTGCGCCAACACATGCCTGGCGTAGATACCCGGGTGGCAGCGATTTTCCGCAAGAACCGCCCCATCCTGCCGCAGGGTGACACCGTAATCGAAGCTGATGACGAAGTATTCTTTGTCGCCGCGACGCCAGATATCCGCTCGGTCATGAGCGAGCTGCGACGGCTGGAAAAGAGCAACAAGCGCATCATCATCGCCGGCGGTGGCAATATAGGCGAACGTCTGGCCGAAGCGATCGAAAGCCGTTATCGGGTCAAGATCATCGAAAAGAACCCAGCCCGGGCCGAGTATCTGGCGCAAAACCTTGATCGCACTGTGGTACTGCAGGGCAGCGCCTCGGATAAAGAGCTGCTGATTGAGGAAAATATCGAGGAAGTGGATATTTTCTGTTCGGTGACCAACGATGACGAGGCCAACATCATGTCGGCCATGCTGGCCAAGCGGCTGGGCGCGAAAAAGGTCATGGCACTGATCAACAACCCGGCCTACGTCGACCTGGTGCAGGGTGGCGAGATCGATATTGCCATCTCGCCCTCACAGGCCACCATCGGCACCTTGCTGACCCACGTGCGTCGCGGCGATATCGTCAACGTCTACTCCCTGCGCCGCGGTGCAGCAGAGGCGATCGAAGCGGTGGCGCACGGTGATGCACGCTCGTCTCAGGTGATCGGCAAGGCCATTCGTGATATCAAGCTGCCGCCTGGCACCACTATTGGTGCTATCGTGCGCGACGAGGAAGTGCTGATTGCGCATGACTCGACAGTGATTGAAGCCGAAGACCATGTGGTGCTCTTCGTGATCGACAAGAAACATATCCGCGATGTGGAACGTCTGTTCCAGGTCGGCTTGAGTTTTTTCTGAACCTTTTCCGACCGGCCTGAGGCTTGCAGCGGCATGCAATATTTTCAGATTCAGCGCATTCTCGGCATCCTGGTCATGCTGTTTTCCAGCAGCATGTTGCTGCCGGCGCTTGTTGGTCACTGGTACGGGGAAGCCGCACGCGAGGCCTTCACGACGTCGTTTCTGATCACCTTGGTGGTCGGCTTTCTGATCTGGTTGCCGGTCAGGGGGCAACGCAAAGAGCTGCGCACCCGTGACGGCTATTTGATTACCGTACTCTTCTGGCTGGTGCTAGGGCTGTTTGGCGCCGTGCCACTGTATCTGCTGGATATGAGCGTATCCGACGCGGTCTTCGAGTCCTTTTCCGGCATTACCACCACCGGGGCCACGGTACTCACCGGGTTGGATGACCTGCCACGCGCCATGCTGTTCTATCGCCAGATGCTGCAGTGGATGGGCGGCATGGGGATCGTCGTGTTGGCGGTGGCCATCCTGCCGATGCTTGGCGTCGGGGGTATGCAACTCTATCGCGCCGAAATGCCCGGCCCGCTAAAGGAAAACAAGCTGACCCCGCGTATCGCCGAAACCGCCAAAGTGCTCTGGTTTATCTACGCCGGCCTGACCCTGGCCTGTGCGCTGGCCTACTGGGCTGCCGGCATGGAGCTGTTTGATGCCATTGGTCACAGCTTCTCCACGGTTGCCATTGGAGGCTTCTCCACCCACGATGCCAGCATCGGCTACTACGACAGCGCACTGATCGAAACCATCTGTATTCTGTTCATGATCATTTCAGGGGTCAATTTCGCCTTGCATTTCCTGTCCTGGCGACAGAAATCCATCAAGCATTACTGGCAGGATCCGGAGTGCCGTGCCTATGTCAGTGTACTGGGCGCACTCTTTCTGATCTGCACCGTGGTCCTTATCCACTTCCAGTATTACGACACCTGGACGGTACTACGCTACAGCGCCTTCCAGGTCGTCTCTATCGCCACCACGACCGGCTTTGGCGTGACTGATTTCTCTGCCTGGCCCACCTTGCTGCCTTTCCTGCTGCTGTATGCCAGCTTTATGGGCGCCTGTGCCGGCTCCACCGGCGGCGGCATGAAGGTGATCCGCGTACTCTTGCTGTACAAGCAGGGCTCACGCGAGACCAAGCGCCTGCTGCATCCGCGTGGGGTGTTTCCGGTCAAGCTGGGCAAGCGTCCGGTGCCGGACCGCGTGGTAGAGGCGGTGTGGGGGTTTTGTGCGGTCTATGTGTTCACCTTTGCGGTGATGTTTCTGCTACTGCTGGGCAGCGGGCTGGACTTTGTCACCGCCTTCTCGGCGCTGGCGGCCTGCATGAACAACCTGGGGCCGGGCTTAGGCGAGGTGTCCACGCACTACGGTGATCTGGAAGCAGGGGTGAAGTGGATTCTCAGCTTTGCCATGCTGCTCGGCCGGCTGGAAGTCTTTACCTTGCTGGTGATCTTGACCCCGATGTTCTGGCGGCGTTAGAGAAGAGACATTCGCCTCGATTCGATCTAAGTGTTAGCAACTGCACAGCAATGAGGGCGGTGTTGCCAGCCCCCTGTTCCAGACCGTCGATGGACAGGGGCGTGGATCGACGAGCCCCCGGGACGGGTCTGCAACAGGGGGCTGGCAACACCGCTCTCTAGCTCCGAGTAGTCCCCAGCAAAACCACCGCTGAGTACAAGTTACTCTTCATCCACAAAAGCCAATCCAACACCATCACCTGCCACCACACGCATGACGCGCATACGCAGGATGGGCGCTTCGATTGGCATGCCCTGCACTTGGCCTTCTACCTCGGTCCCGGGAGCCAGGACGGTAAGGTCAGCATTTTCAACAAAGACGCCGCCATCCGACAAATCACGAGTAAAACCGAAGACCTCACCCACATCCGGATGGGTAATCTTGATCCGCGCCTGCATCATGGTACGTGGATATTGCCGCTGGTCAGCCATGTCTCACTCCTGAACGGTGGTGTTAGTACCACTCTTCTTCGCCTTCCGGGCGCTTTTTAAAGCGCTTCATGCTCCACATATACTGACTTGGCCATTGGCGCACATAGCGCTCGAGGACACTGCTCATACTGGCAACAGCGGTCTGCGCATCAGCGCTATACATCGCCTCTGGCGCCGCCTCTACAACTACCTTGAATCCTGAATGATCTTCCAGGCGGACGCAATGTAAAAACACCCCCCGCGCCTGGCCACTTTTTAGCAGGTTAGGTACGAACTTGCTGGTCAATGCCTGGATCTCGAAAAATGGCACGAAAGCGCCGCTCTTGCGCGCGGGCTCCGGGTCGGCAGGAATGCCAACAGCACCGCCTTGGCGCACTTCACGCATGACCATACTGATCCCTTCACGGGTAGAGGGTGCAACGCGGTTACCCAGTTGAGCACGCTGCTGGCGCAGCAGATCATCAATCGCCTTGAGTTTGGGTGGGCGGAAAAAGATCACCGGCGAGCAACGCGAACAATACCAATGGTTGAGCACTTCCCAGTTGCCCAGGTGGCTGGTGATGCCCACTACACCCTTACCTTCAGCCAAGGCTTCATGCAGCAGATGCTCACCCTCGACTTCCTTGATCAGGCGCAGTGTTTTTTCCGGTTTCCAGATCCAGGCACAGGCACTCTCGGCAAAACTACGCCCGCTTTGTATCAGGGTTTCGCGCACCAGCTGCTCGCGCTCGGCAGGCTCCATACCGGGCATACAGTGCTGCAGGTTGGTACGGGTAACCTCGCGTTCGCGGTTAGGGAATTGATACATCAACCAACCGACCGCGGCGCCGCACCGTTGCGCGGCAGCAAAGGGCAGGCAAGCAAACAAACGCAGAAAACCGACTACCAAGGCACCCTTGAAACGCTCCACAGTCCACTCCAGCCAAGTTAAGGCACGATGAAAGCGCCTATTGTAAACAGGACACCCGAAGCGCGCGAGCCAAGGGTGATTTATATCAGCCAGGCTTCCAGTTGTTCGCGCAATGCGGCCGGGATGGGAGCGGGGCGGTTGGTTTGTGGATTGATGACCACCATCACGCTGTTGGCGGCAGCCTGCACTTCATCCTTATCCAGCGCACAACCGGTAAACACAAATGAGCTGTTACCAATGCGGCTGATACCCGAGGCCAGCTCAACCGCATGCCAGCCCGGACGGAAGTGGCAATAGCTGATGTCAGCGCGGGCAATCAGAATGCCCAACCCCTGCATGTCCAGTTGGCGAATACCGCCGAAACGCGCCTGCTCCATATAACGCGCCAGCCCGGCTTCACTGCGCAGGCTATCAGCATCCAGATCACCGTAACGCGGCGTCAGTTGCTGACGCACCGAAAAATTGTGCGCTTGGCTGGCCAGCTGCTGGTAGTTATTCTCTGGCAGGTTATCGACGTCGACCGGGCTGGCACAATCGGCCTGCAGTTGCTGATAGATATCCGGTGGCAGCTCAACCCAACGACCCTGGTCGTAGGCGCCGATAAAAGCATCCTGGGTGCCGACCAGCTCACCGTTCTGATACAGATGGCTGCGCATATGGAACTGTTGGCGGTCACAGCCAAGCAGGGTGACTTCCGCCTCCAGCGGCTGGCCATACCAGCTGATCTGGCGGTAATCGGTCAGGCAGCGTTGCGGACGCAAACACAGGCCATCAGCAAACCAGGCCTCGGGGCCAAAGCGGTCCATGTGCGCCTGCATACGCGCTTCCTGATGGATATGGTAGGCGCGCGTGTTATTCACATGCCGCCAGGTATCCAGATCGGTATAGCGCGGCATGATCTGGCAGCGAAAGGAGCGGGCAGTGGACTCGGTCATGACAAGGTTCCTGGTAACAATATAAGGCAGCCTGCAAGCATGCGTACTGCTGCAGTATGGCGCAAGCCTCATTGCGGTGCATTGACCGGGGAAATGGTCAAGCATGCGGTTGCTAGTGCCGAGTCCTGTATGTCCACCGCGTCTGCTTGTATACTCCGCGTTTATTTCTCAGCCTGACCGGGTGAAATACGTGACTCAGACCAAGCCAGACATCAGCACCTTCCAGGGACTGATCCTTGCCCTGCAAAGCTACTGGGCCGAACAGGGGTGCGTGATCCTGCAGCCCTACGACATGGAAATGGGTGCCGGCACCTTCCACACCGCTACCTTCC
>REBY01000139.1 GCA_007692485.1 Pseudomonadaceae bacterium
ATGTGTAACCCATGTTCCCGGTTTAAAGTGTTACCCATGTTCCACTTGCACAGGGCCAAGCAAAAAGCGCGTCTACCAGCACCCAAACTCAGCGAAAGGTGCGCTCATCCCACCAGGGATAAAAATCCGGCTTGTCCTGACTTGGGCGCAACTTGAACTCGGGAGCGCGTTTTTCCAGGAAGGAGCTCACGCCCTCTTTGGCATCCTCAGACTCACCCATAAAGGCAATCGAACGTGAATCGACAATATGCGCTTCCATCGGATGATCCGCCGCCATCATGCGCCAGAGCATCTGCCGGTTGAGCATGGCGGACATGCCCGAGGTGTTGTCGGCAATTTCGCGCGCCAGCTTGTAGGCTGCCGGCAAGAGTTCATCCGGCTCGTGCAGGCTACGCACCAGACCGCCTTTCAACGCCTCTTCGGCATCAAACACGCGGCCGGTATACACCCACTCAGCGGCCTGCATCGGGCCGACCAAACGGGGCAGGAACCAGCTTGAGCAGGCCTCCATGGTGATGCCACGACGGGCAAACACAAAACCGAACTTGGCCTTGGTGGATGCCAGGCGAATATCCATCGGCAGCGTCATGGTCACACCAACGCCGACCGCCGCACCGTTAAAGGCGCCGATCACCGGCTTGGTGCATTCATAGATACGCAGTGACACAGTACCGCCGCCATCACGCAGGTCATCACCTTCCGGCTGGTCAGCGCGCTTGTGGCGGTTAAAAGTATCGCCACCCTTCTCCAGATCCGCCCCGGCACAGAACGCACGGCCAGCACCGGTGACCACAACGACGCGCACCGCATCATCGGCATCCGCCGCATCAAAAGCCGCGATCAGTTCACGGCGCATCGGACCGTTAAAAGCATTCATGCGATCAGGGCGATTCAGCGTCAAGGTCAGGATACCGTCCTGCACCTGATAATCGAGGGTTTCATAGCTCATTGCATAGCTCCGTAGTGGTCAGCAAATGTTGCCCAGTGTAGAACTCACCGGTCATCGCCACCAGCTAGCTCACTGTGATGTATACCCAGGCATAGACTGAGGGCAGGTAGCAGCGCCAGTTCGTCACCAGCGCCGAGCCCGATCGGTTCAGCCCGGCTCGCTGAGGAAGGTTTCCAGCGAGTCATCCATGGCTTCCATCCAAGGCGTGTGATGCGTTGGCGCCAGGATGCCGGTCAAGGTCGAACGATAACTCTGGTTACGGTAACCCAGGATGTCGGCTTCCTTGTGGTGCTCCCACGCTTTGAAGATCTCGGCAACACCCTCGACATCAAATTCAGGATAGTCCGTAGGTTGTACCAGGTCGCGAATATAGGCAGCCTGGAAGTCGATCGCCTGGAAAGGATCAGCCACCTGGCTTTCACGCTCCGTCCAACCAGACATATCGCTCACCTGCTCAGCATGCGCCGGCAGTTCGATCCGACCGAGGATGACATCGCGCGCATACCAGGCCTGGGCATCAAACATATTGAAGGTGAAGTACTGATCCTGCATGCCCAGATAGATCAGTTTCGGGTTCTGCGCGAAAAACACACCCTTGTACAACGCCTGCGGATAAAGGCGATTACTGGTGGTCAGAGTCAGCTTGTCCGGCATGAAGGGGAAATGATGCTGGTAGCCGGTACACAGCACAATGGCATCAACCTCCTGACTGCTGCCGTCCTGGAACCAGGCCGTTTTGCCCACCACCTTGGTCAGCAAAGGCACTTCCTTGAACGAGTCCGGCCAGTCAAAGCCCATGGGCTGGGTGCGATAGCTGAAGGTCACCGACTTGGCCCCGTACTTGTGGCATTGGGTGCCGATGTCTTCGGCCGAATAGCTACTGCCGATCAACAGCAGATCCTTGCCTTCGAATTCACAGGCATCACGGAAATCATGCGCATGCAGCACCCGACCCGGAAATTGATCCAGACCTTCGAACCAGGGCGCGTTGGGCGTCGAGAAGTGCCCAGTGGCGCAGATCACGTAGTCGAAGGTCTCGGTACTCAACTCGTCTTTCTTGAGATCACGCACGGTGACGGCAAAGGTGCCGGTGTCCTCGGCATAATCCACCCAGTGCACAGCGGTATTAAAGCGGATGTATTGCCGCGCACCGCTCTTATCTACCCGACCCATGATGTAATCGCGCAGCACTGCGCGCGGCGGGTACGATGGAATCGGCCGGCCGAAATGTTCTTCGAAACTGTAATCGGCAAACTCCAGGCATTCCTTCGGGCCGTTCGACCACAGGTAACGGTACATACTGCCGTGAACCGGCTCACCAAAGGCATCCAGGCCGGTACGCCAGGTATAATTCCACAACCCACCCAGGTCGCTCTGTTTTTCAAAACAGACGATCTCGGGAATCTCGGCGCCGCTCAGGCGGGCCGCTTCAAACGCGCGAATTTGGGCAAGACCGCTCGGGCCAGCCCCAAGAATGGCGATTCGTAAGCTCATGCTAATCCTCTATTGAAATTGGCAACGTCGAGCCCGCCAACAAAGCCGGCAGCAGACGCAATTCTCGATAACGAGAGACGCACACACAGTGGCGTGCAAAAAAAAGCAGGGTATTCACTGCAAAGAGACAGGTAAAAATCGAACTGCAAGCCGCGGGGGCTGTATCGCATGGTGTCGAGATCACACCAGAAAGGCGGATTCGAGATGACCGGAAGAAGCAGAGAGCGTCTGTATTCCGTGGCGCTTTAGTCAATAAGCGAGGCGCGAGAGTAACACAGATACGGCTTCAGGACGGGATGCGCCGCCAAACGCTGGCCAGCCAGGGCTGCTGATTACGCGGCAAACCCGCGGGCCGGTAGTAATGCTCGACCTCAACAAAACCCGCCGCCTGCATAAAGCGCCGCCAGGTCTCCAGCCGGTAATAGGCGGCGTAGCGGTCACCGGTCCAGCCCTCCTGGTCATCCCCGCGCGGGTTGGAACTGAGCAGCACCCCACCCGGCTTCAGGGCCTGATGCAACTGGCGCAAGGCGGCCGGCAGAATCTTGCTGGGAATATGAAACAGCGCCGCGTTGGCAAAAATGCCATCAAAGCGCTCGGCGGGCAGATCAAGCGCGAGAAAGTCCTGCAGCCAGACCTCACACCCGCTGTCTTGCCTGGCCATCTCGACAAAGCGCTCGCAGCCGTCCAGGCCCACGGCCACATGCCCGAGCGCAGTAAAACTGCGTAAATCCCGCCCTGGCCCACAGCCCACATCCAGCAACTGCAGTGGCGCCGGCGCCTGAATATGCCGCAGCAAAGCAGCAATATTCTGGCTGACATCGTGATCGCGCGTGCCTTCACGAAATCCTTCGGCATTGTGCTGATAATGCGCCAACGTCAGTTGGGCAAGGGCAGCCAGCTCCGCACGGGCACTGTCATCGGTAACAGGGGGCGCCTTGTCGGCAGGCTGGGAGTTATTGCGGTCAGGCATGATGGTGATGGGTTCTCGGCAATGAGGTTTTGCATAGACTAGCGCGCCAATGACGCACAAAGCCAGGCATCCTCACCCCAGATTCCGCCAGCACGCTTGCCGTGCTGGCGGCTCTGTCTGGCAAACCAGCTGCAGCGAACCCTCAAGATCGTTTTCAATGGCTACCTGATGACAAGCGCTTCGGTTCAGCTAAAGCGCGTCTCATTGAAGCTCGTGCGCTTGCCAATCGTGTTGAACCTTTCCTGCAACCGCTCATGCTGCGCCTGCCAGTGCAGTTCCGGCAGACGGAAAGATAGATAATCCAGCGCCACCACCACGATGATATCGGCCAACGACAGCTCCCATGTCACCCTATCTGCGTAGCCGGTTTCCAGCGCGTCGAGGGTTCGTTCAATGGCGCGCAAACGGCGCTGCCCAAGTACCGACGCATCGGCTTCGTTACCCTGATGCTTGCGTTGGATGACCGTATTGAATGCCGCCTCCATCAGTCCGTAACCCAACCCGGCCAGATGCAGTATGCGGGCTGCATCGGCGTCGGGTAGCAGTGAGACACGGCTTGAAAGGCGCTGCAAATACTGCGCAATCAGCAATGACTCCGCAATCGACACACCCTCATCGGTAACCAGCACCGGAACCCGCCCGCAGGGGTTGGCTGCCAGCAACGCAGGCTCATCCGCCCAGGGGTCACTCCAGACCAACTCCAGCCGGTCGCCCAGTTCCAGCTCCAGCGCAATAATCCGGGCCACCCGTGCATAGGGCGATGTTTGGTTAAGGTGCAATTTCATCATGTGCTCCTGTTAGCGAATCAAAGGGCCGCGCCGCGGATCAAGACACAGCAATACGAAGCCGCACACCAGC
This sequence comes from Pseudomonadaceae bacterium, assembly GCA_007692485.1. Taxonomy (GTDB): domain Bacteria; phylum Pseudomonadota; class Gammaproteobacteria; order Pseudomonadales; family Pseudomonadaceae; genus Halopseudomonas. The sequence goes on from REBY01000139.1 coordinate 4,272, forward strand.
AACACAGTACCGGCGAGGAACAGCGGCTGATAGGAACCGGTGGTGGCGTACAAGGCAGACATCGCATAGCCCGATAACGCCTGCGCCGCAGCAAAACTGGCAGTTGCCAGGCCCCAGATGCGCTTATGCTCTGCCGGGCCAACCAGTTCAGCCAAACGCCCGGCAGTCAGTGCAACAACGGCGGGCACCATGGCACCCACAATAAAAGACGAAAGTGAACGACTCACCAGGCCGGTGGAAAACAGTGGCAGGCTGATTGCCGCCGCCTTGAGTAAATAAGCAACGGCAAGGCTGCTGTGCCAACCCAGGCGCTTGACCAGCCAACCCGCTGCGAAGGGCCCGGCAATGGCGCCCAACCCAAAGATCGACCACTGCAACGCAGCGCTATGGCTGCCCAGCCCAGCCTCACGCGCCAGATAATCAACCCAGAATACGGTGTGGGGAACAAAGCCCAGCGCGTCAAACGCGTACGCCGTTACCACCAACAGAACAGACACCGTCAGCAAAGGGCGTAACCGGTTGCCGTCGAGCGACATGCTTGCGCCTGACCGGGGCGGCAACCACAGCTTGGCCATGACCTCCGTGCCTGCCAGCCCGGCAATGCTGCACAGCCCACCCAATGCC
>REBY01000193.1 GCA_007692485.1 Pseudomonadaceae bacterium
TAAAAAATAAAACAGGTGACACCCATGAAACTGACCCGTCGCGAGTTCGTTAAAGCCAATGCTGCCGCCGCTGCCGCCGCCGCCGCTGGTATCAGCCTGCCAGGCAATGCCAGCAACCTGATCACTCACAGCGATCGCACCCAGTTGAAATGGGACAAGGCACCCTGCCGCTTCTGCGGCACCGGCTGCAGCGTTATGGTCGCCACCCGGGATAACCAGATCGTCGCTACCCACGGCGATGTTCAGTCCGAAGTCAATCGAGGGCTAAACTGCGTCAAAGGCTACTTCCTGTCGAAAATTCTCTACGGGCGTGATCGCCTGACCCAGCCCCTGCTACGCAAAAGCAATGGCTCCTATGACAAGAACGGCAGCTTTGAGCCGGTCAGCTGGGATGAAGCGCTAGACCTGATGGCGGAAAAATTCACTCAAGCCATTCGTGAGCATGGCCCAGAAAGTATCGCCCTGTTCGGCTCAGGGCAGTGGACTATTTGGGAAGGCTACGCCGCCAGCAAGCTGTTCAAGGGAGGCCTGCGCAGCAACAATATCGATCCCAATGCGCGCCACTGCATGGCCTCTGCCGTCGCTGGTTTTATGCGCAGTTTCGGCGCCGACGAGCCCATGGGCGTCTATGACGACATCGAACATGCCGATGCGTTTGTCCTCTGGGGCGCCAATATGGCCGAGATGCACCCGATCCTATGGACCCGTGTCACCGACCGTCGCCTGTCGCACCCGAGCGTCGAAGTGGCCGTGCTATCAACCTTTGAGCACCGCAGCTTTGATCTTGCCGACCTGCCAATGGTCATGCACCCTAACGCTGATGTGGCCATCCTCAACTTCATTGCCAACTACATCATTGAAAATGATGCCGTCGATCAGGGCTTCGTTGAGCGGCACATCAACTTCGTCAAGGGGGCAGACGATATTGGCTATGGTTTGCGCCCGGAAGACCCGCGCCAGCAGCAGGCAAAAAATGCCGACAATCCCAACAGCTGGGAGCCGATGAGCTTCGAGGGCTTTGCCGAATACGTCAAACCTTACACACTGGAAAGAGCAGCAGACATTTCTGGCGTAGCGAAAAACCGCTTGCTCAAGCTGGCCCAGCTGTATGCTGACCCGGAAAAAAAGGTCACCACCTTCTGGACCATGGGCGTTAACCAGCATACCCGCGGGGTCTGGGTGAACAACCTGATCTACAACCTGCACCTGCTGACCGGTAAGATTGCCACCCCAGGCAACAGCCCCTTCTCGCTGACCGGCCAGCCCTCAGCCTGCGGTACCGCCCGAGAGGTTGGCACCTTTACCCACCGCTTGCCGGCCGACATGGTAGTGACCAACCCCGAACACCGCGCCAAGGCTGAATCCATCTGGCGGTTACCGTCTGGCACTATTCCCGGCACGCCCGGTTACCATGCGGTCCAGCAAAGCCGCATGCTCAAAGATGGCAAGATCAAGGTGTACTGGACCCAAGTCACCAACAACGTCCAGGCCGGCCCCAACACCCAGCAGGAGATCCTGCCCGGCTGGCGCAACCCGGAAGCCTTTGTCATCGTCTCGGACATTTACCCCACCGTCTCCGCCCAGGCTGCGGATCTGATTTTACCGGCCGCCAGTTGGGTCGAAAAGGAAGGGGCCTACGGCAATGCTGAGAGACGTACCCAGTTCTGGTATCAGCTCGTTTCGCCTCCCGGCGAGGCAAAATCCGATCTGTGGCAGACCATGGAGCTGGCCAAACGCATCAAGGTCGCCGACATATGGCCGCAGGAATTGCTCGACAAGGCCCCCGAATTTACCGAACACACGTTGTTCGACATCCTGTTTGCCAATGGCTCTGCCAACCGTTTTGGGCTGGACGATACCAACCCCGACCAGCTCAACGAAGAGTCCGAGCATTTCGGCTTTTATGTACAGAAGAGCCTGTTCGAGGAATACCGCCAGTTCGGCGAAGGCAAAGGCAAGGACATGGCACCCTTCGCCACCTACCACGAGGGTCGCGGCTTGCGCTGGCCAGTCGTCGATGGCCAGGAAACCCTGTGGCGTTACCGCGAAGGTAGTGACCCCTATGTCCCGGCAGGCAGTGGTTTTGCGTTCTATGGTAATCCGGACAACAAGGCACGCATTTTCGCCGTCCCCCACGAACCACCAGCGGAATCGCCGGATGAAGATTATCCATTCTGGCTGTCAACCGGTCGGGTGCTTGAGCACTGGCATACCGGCAGCATGACCCGACGCGTCAGTGAGCTACACAAGGCAGTACCCGATGCCCTGCTGTACATGAACTTTGATGACGCCCGCGAGCAGGGCTTCCGCCGCGGCAGTGAGGTGCGCATCGTCAGCCGCCGGGGTGAGGTGCGCGCCCGGGTGGAGACCCGAGGTCGAGTGCGCATGCCACCCGGCATGGTGTATGTGCCCTTCTTCGATGCCAGCAAGCTGGTCAACAACCTGGTGCTGGACGCGACTGACCCCATCTCACTGCAAACCGACTTCAAGAAATGTGCTGTACGTCTTGAACTGGTCAGTCTGGCATAAGCATAAGGAGGCTAACGCATGATTCGCTTGTTCACTCTGGTCCTAACCGCCAGCCTGACCCTGACAACACAAGCAGAGGAACGCCCCTATATACCGGCTCCCGATGGCCTGCGTGCCGGCGGCACCCTGTTTGAAGCTCTGCCGGCACCACCGATTGCCGGCGAACCCCGCGCCAGCGGGCGCGAAGCGCGCAACTACCCTGAGCAACCGCCGGTCATTCCGCACAGCATCCGAAACTACCAGGTGGATAGTCGCTTTAACCGCTGCATGGAATGCCACAGCCGCGATACAGCGCCTGCAGCCGGCGCACCCATGGTCAGCATTACTCATTATGTCGACCGCCATGGACAAACCCGCGCGGCCGTGACGCCAGGTCGCTACTTCTGCACCCAGTGTCATGTTCCGCAGACGGATGCCGAGCCTCTGGTGCAGTCCAACTTTCAGTCGATTGACCAGTTGTTGCAACGCGAGCGTCAGGGAGGTCAACCATGAAACGCTGGCTAACACGCTACTGGCGGGTAGTCAGCCGCCCGAGTGTGCATTTCAGTCTGGGCTTTCTCACGCTGGGTGGTTTTGTTGCTGGCATCATTTTCTGGGGTGGTTTCAATACCGCGCTGGAAGCCACCAACAGTGAACAGTTCTGCATTACCTGCCACGAAATGCAGGCTAATCCCTATCAAGAGCTGAAATCCACAGTGCACTACAGCAACCGCTCTGGCGTCCGCGCGACCTGCTCGGATTGCCATGTACCCCACGACTGGACCAACAAAATCGGACGCAAGATGGAAGCGTCCAAAGAAGTCTGGGGCTGGGTCTTCGGCACCATCAATACGCCGGAAAAATATGAAGCCAAGCGCCGCGAACTGGCTGAGCGCGAATGGCGTCGGCTGAAGGCCAACGACTCACTAGAATGTCGCAACTGCCATCAGTTCGACTCCATGGACTTTACCCTACAGGCACCACGGGCTCGCCAGGCGCATTCAACGGCACTAACGTCAGGCGGTACCTGTATTGACTGCCACAAGGGTATTGCCCATCAGTTGCCAGATATGGCGGGGGTGCCTATCCGTTGATAGCCCCCAACTGCACAGCATAGTGTGCAGGCATAAAAAAACGCCGAACCCTTGGGGCTCGGCGTTTTATATTGCTACCAGTAACTTAGTACGGGCAGTTACCACGGTACTCGGAGATTTGGCGATCCGAGGTGTGGTTAGGACCACAAAGGAACTGGCTGTAACGCGTATCCTCGTCGAGGAAGCGCTTCATCCAGGACACGCCCATACGACCCAATACATCGTCGTAGCGACCAAATGAGCTGCCACCGTTGGCACAGTAGTGATTGCCATTGTTCAGTTGCACAAACGCCTTGTCGATGCTGCTCGGGATGTTGTTGTAGAAGGGCGAAGCATGGCTGCGCACACGAGCAACGGTATCCGACTCACAAGCAAAGATCAGCGTCGGCGCTGCAACCTGACGTGACGGGATGTTGGAGCTATCCCAGGGTGCCAGCGGAATGGCGGCGCGGATACGGCCTTCACCCGCCACGCGGATAGTGCCACCACCACCCATGGACCAACCGATCACACCCAGACGCTGGGTATCGATCATGCCGCGAACCGGGCTGTTGCGGCTGGTGTTCTGGTCAACCAGATAGTCCAGAGCATTGTTGATCTGACGCGCGCGGCTCGGCGGCTGATCCAGGCCACTGTTGGTATCAATGGTCATGACCACAAAGCCGTAGGACGCCATTTTCGGCCCCCACCAGTCGATGGAAGACTCCGAGGAAACATAGCCGGGTATGACTACAATAGCCGCCATGCTGCCGGAGGAGTTGCTTGGATAGTGGATGGTACCGCCACCAAAGCCACTGACCAGGCTGGACACGTTTTGCGTGGCAACACGGTATTGACCACGGCTGGCTTCAAGGAAGGAAACGGTCGGATCCGGTCCGCGCTGATAAGGGCTTTCACCACCCGGTGGTGGCGGCTCAGGTGTGGGGTTGGATGCCATGACCGACGCTGAGAAAAGCAGGGCGCTGGCGGCAACGGCGGAAAACAGCGTTTTGCCGAAAGACAGAGTTTTCATAAGATCTCCAGGATCAATTATTGTATTTGTTGTGCTGGTTGCTCGTATCTGCCACTGGCAGCTAACTACCGAGCCACTTACTGCATGCCCGCTCATTAGACCCAAGTGAGCCCTCCAGTCCCATCCCCCTTACAGGTGAAATTTTCACCAATACCACCCTTATTCGGCCTATTTATGCATCAACCCTCCTTTTGGCCAGGCACTAAAAAACCCGCAACAGCTGACTGAAGCGGGTT
>REBY01000047.1 GCA_007692485.1 Pseudomonadaceae bacterium
TCTGGATGCCCGTACCTGCGGCTGCCAGTTGGTGGCAGGATCTGTGGCAGCGCCCAGACCAGCAAGCCATGCAATTGTTGGCGCAAGAACAACCCGGCGCCGCCGCCGAGCGCTTTGAGCATCCTGGCTGGCGGGCCTGGGCCTGGCATGCGGACGGTGATTATGCTCGCGCAGCATCGGCCTGGGCACGCTTGATTGCGGAGACGCCCGACAATCCGGACTATCATTTCAATCACGGTACTTCATTGGCGCTTGCTGGACGTTATACCGCCGCGCTTGAAGCCTTTGAGCAAGCGCTGACCCGCGCCCCGGACCACCAGGCAGCCCGGCATAATCGGGCCCGTGTCGAAGCTTACCTGGAAAGCCTGAAACCAGAGGAAGACGCAGACCCACAAGATCAGGCTACTGACGCGGATACGCACCAGGAGCAAACCCAAACCCCAAACGACAGTGGTCAGGACGCTACTGAGCCACTCCCCGAGGCGGGCACCAGCCCAGAAAACGGGACAGATGCTGGCGGACCAAGCGAAACAGCGCCTGACGCTAGCTCAGCAGCACCCGAGGTAACAGCTGAGCCTGCCACCGCAGAGCCCCAGCCCATACCGCTCACTGGCACTGAGCGCAGTATGACGCGCGAACAGGAAGCCCAGCGCCGCTGGCTACAAGAAATCGACGACAATCCCGGCGAGCTCTTGCGTCGCAAGTTTCGCCATGAATATCAATTGATGCAGGAATCACCATGACGCTGTGTCGCAACCTGCTGCTGGCCCTGTTGAGCATAAGCTGGATTAACCTGGCCTGGGGCCTGGAAGCCAGTGTCGACCGCACCCGGCTGCAACTGGGCGAGAGCCTTGAATTGACGCTGGAAAGTGCGGCCAGCAACCGCACTGCCCGCCCTGACCTGAGTGCACTGGAAGACGATTTCGACGTGCGCGCCAGCCGGCAAATGAGCCTGGTAAGCCAGCAGGATGGGCGCACCCGCCCTGTCACTCGCTGGATAATCACCTTGCGCCCGCGTGAAGCAGGTTACCTGGAAATACCTGCGCTTACCGTCAACGGACAACAGAGCGAACCTATCAGCCTGTTGGTGCTCACTGCCGACCAGGCGGAGCTGGCTAGCGGCATCGAGCTGGCACCGATTTTCATCGACAGCGAAATTGATAGCGAAACCCCCTATGTACAGGCACAGGTATTACTCACCCTGCGTATTTTCCATTCGGTGTCACTTTACGATGACTCTACTCTGAGCGGACTGGATATCCCGGGTGCGCGGGTTGAGCGGCTAGGTGACCCACTCAACTATGAACGAGTGATTGGCGGTGTTCGCCATGGTGTGATCGAAGCCCGCTATGCCATCTACCCCCAGCACAGTGGTGTATTGGAAATACCCGCCCAATTATTCAGCGCCACCATTCTGGTACCGCGCGACCCCAGCGCAGAGTTCTCCGCGCGCACAGGGCAACTGATGCAGGTGCGCTCGCCAAGTATTCAGCTTGATGTACAGCCGATTCCAGATGCCTTTCCTGCCGATGCACCCTGGCTGCCGGCACGGCAACTCAGCCTGCAACAACACTGGCAGCCCGACCCAGGACAGGACCTGTTGACCGGAGAACCCTTGACCCGAACCTTGCGTATCAAAGCCAGCGGTGTTGTGGCCAGTCAATTACCCGGGCTTAATCTTCTCGGCGCCAATGCCGATCCCGCTTTACGTCTGTATGCGGACCAGCCGCAACTGAATACCGATTTTTCTTCTCAAGGCGCCAGCGCTGAACGGCAAGATAGTGCGGCGATCGTTGCTCAGCAAGGTGGTGAGTATTTGCTCGATGGGCTAACGCTGTACTGGTGGGATATCGACAATGACCGACTGCAAACGGCGCGCCTTGACCCACAGGGAATCAGGGTTAAAAGTACCGACAGTTTTCTCAGCAGCGGCCCGCAAGCGGCACCCGGTGAGCCGGTCGAACCTATGCCGCTATTATGGCCCTGGCAACTGCTTAGCCTGCTGCTGGCTGTGGCTCTGGCTGGTACTGGCTGGCTGCTTTGGATTGCCCGCCAGCAGCTGAATGAGTTCGGGCTCGATGGTGATGTAGACGATCCCGCTGATGCAGCTGCTAACAACCCCCTGGCCGATCTGCAAGCGGCCTGCCGGCAAAACCATCCTGGAGAGGCGCGCAAGGCATTGGAAGCTTGGGCCAAGCAGCAAGACAGCGATGGGCTGCTCAGCCTGAGCCAGGATTACCCCGAACTGGGCGAGGCATTGGAACACCTGAACGCCAGCCTCTTTGGGCAAAATCCGGATGCCTGGCGTGGCAAGCTTTTATGGCGGGCGGTACGCCGGGTTATCCAGGAACAACGTCGTGAAGCCGAAGTCGAGCCTCCTGAACTGCCGCCGCTATACCCCAAGGTTTAACGCGTGTTCAGTGCAACTGCCGGCATAGTTCCAGCCAACGGGCCAAACCCGGTCCCTGAAACTTCTGCCGCGGCAAGGCAAAGTAAAAGCGTCGTTTGAAATCACGCTGCGGCGCAGCCAGCGGAACCAGGCTGCCCCGCTTAAAGGCCTCTACCAAGGTTATCGCCGACAGGCAACCAACACCCAAGCCGGCTTCGACAGCACGCTTGATCGCCTCCGTATGCTGCAACTCCAGCTTGATCTGCAAATTGGGCAGCAGGCCGTGCATGGCCCAGTCAAAGTGCTGCCGAGTGCCCGAGCCTTGTTCACGGATAATCCACTCAATCTCCAGCAGATCTTCATCCGTCAGCCAGGGTCGCCCAGCGAGCGGGTGATCAGGCGCACAGAACATGATCAACTCATCATCGCGCCATGGCAGCATTTCCAGGTCAGGATGGTGAACTTCCCCCTCGATCAAACCAATGTCCAGCTCGTAATTCAGCAAACGGGCAACAATAGTGGCGGTATTGGCCACGTCCAGTGTTACCCGAGCCCCCGGCTGCTCGCTCATGTAACGCGCCATGATTTCCACCGCCAGGTAGTTACCGATACTCAGGGTGGCACCGACATTCAGGTGGCCGGCATCCTGGTGTTGCTGCAAGGCCAGCTCCAGTTGTTGCGCCTGCTCCAGCAGTGCCTGCGCGCGCGGCCGAATACCCTGCCCCACTTCATTGAGCTGCAGCCGCTTGCCGACACGATCAAACAACTGTAGATCAAACTGGGTTTCAAGTTCGCGCAAGGCACTGCTGGCGGCAGATTGCGACATCGCCAAACTATCAGCGGCACGGGTCAGGTTTTGCTGATGAGCCGTCGCAAGAAACACTTCAAGCTGACGCAAGGTAAACTTCATTATCTATTTTTCCGATTAACAAAATAAGAACAATCCATTTAGCCGATAGATTAGCCAGCGCGTACACTTGCTGCAACCTGAATCAACGAGAGGCAAGCGCATGGCTGGTTTCAATACCGAGCAAGTACTCAGCGTTCATCACTGGACCGACAACCTGTTCAGCTTCAAGACCACCCGCGATCCGGGTTTCCGCTTCAAGAACGGTCACTTCATCATGATTGGTCTGGAAGTCGAAGGGCGCCCTCTGATGCGGGCGTACAGCATTGCCAGCCCAAACCATGATGACACCCTGGAGTTTTTCAGCATCAAGGTGCCGGATGGCCCACTGACCTCACGCCTGCAAAACATCAACAGTGGCGACCAGATCATTATCAGCCGCAAGCCTACCGGTACCTTGGTGCTCGATCACCTGTTGCCGGGGCGCAATCTGTATCTGCTCAGCACCGGTACGGGTCTGGCCCCTTTCATCAGCATCATCCAGGACCCGGAAACCTACGAACAGTACGACAAGGTAATCCTGACCCACGGCTGTCGGCATGTGCGCGAACTGGCTTACCAGCCGCTGATCCAGGACGAACTGCCCAACCACGAATACCTCGGTGAGATGGTTCGTGAGCAGTTGCTGTATTACCCTACAGTTACGCGAGAGCCCTTTTACAACCAGGGGCGCCTGACTGATCTGATGACCAGTGGCAAACTGTTCAGCGATCTGAACTTGCCGGCCTTTGACCTTGAACAGGATCGCTTCATGATCTGTGGCAGCCCCAGCATGCTCAAGGATACTTGTGCGATTCTGGATGAACGTGGCTTCAAGGAGGCGCGTCATGGTGAGCAGGGTCACTACGTGATTGAGCGGGCATTCGTCGAGAAGTAATCTCCCGTATATAGCCGCATGCCGGTCAGGGGACCGGCATGCGGCCCAGCACCTGCGCTTCACCGTCCAGCGGCAAGGCAATGACGATGACCTCTGCAGAGGCCGGAAACAGCCCCGTCAACGCGGTAATATTGACCTGATGGGAGACCAGTAGTAACGGCCGTTCGCTTGGTTGAGCCAGCAGCTCTCGCATGCCCTGTATCGCCGTAGACCGCTGTTCAGTGCGGCGGAAAAAAGAGTCCAGCGGTTCGAAATCATCCACTTGGCCCACGCTAAAACCCGCTGCCGTGTCACGGGCCCGGCACCAACGACTGGTGAGCACTCTAGGTTCCACTCTGTGCGCTAACAACCACTCACCCCAGCGGCGGGCTTCATCCCGACCTTGCGCATTCAGGTTACGCTGCGTGCCGCAGTCCCCCAGTTGGAACCCGGCTGGATCGCCTACCCCTGGCGCCATGGCATGGCGCATTAGCAGTGCAGCTTGGCCATCACGCCAAGCCGGCAACCAGTCTGGTTCAGTTGCCCATCCAACCAATGACCAGCAGCTCATTAACAGCAACACAATCCAACGCATAAAAAAATCCCCCGCTCTGCAGGCTGGCAGTCAGGTCCAACAGAAAGCTGAACATAATGCCGTTAGCGCCAACAGGCGAAGGATTTCATGCAACAGAATGCGTCGTTCAGGCCCTGCTACCTCGGGGGCCGGCGAGGAACCAGATTATCAGACCGATGACCGGCAGCAGGAGCACCAGCAGAATCCAGAGTACTTTGGCACCGTTACTGGCACCACTCTGTACGATATTGATAATGGCCCAGATATCCAGAATCAGGATAATCAGACCCAGAAAACCGCCAACATTCACATTCATGGTCTCTCCTTGTGCAGAATTGCCTTATCACTCTAGACCATTTGCGGTGCAGATGCTGCTTTACCCGAGATCAATCCAGTGGCTGAAAGCCCTGCAGCGAGCAGTCAGGGCTAGCCAGGCTGGTCAGATCGTCCGCCTTCGCTGCCAAGCGAAGGACGCAACCAGGTTGCCCGACCCGAGGCAAGAACGCGTGCGGCATACCAGCGGGTAATAACAGTAAATCACCGGGCCTGCATTCCAGGTAGTAGAGCCCATCAGCAGCAAACAAGCAAAAGCTGCCAGTCCCCTTCAATAACCAGCGTGCCGTCGACTCGGGATGCTGATGAACAGGCTGCGCATCGGCATCCGACTGCTCGGCATAGGCCGGTGGAGCGGCATGGTGAAAAATCTCTGCGTAGCGCAAAGTAGCCACTGCTGGCTCGTCAACCAGCAGATCAAGAAAACCCTCAGGTGCTGCTGACTCGGATAATCTCGGCGCGGGCAGGCAATGCAAACCAACGCCAAAATCCGCCAGGTGGCGTTGAATATCTTCAGCGTGGGTCAATACCTTATCGGGGAACATCAAGCGATCACGGGGGTAGATGGCTAACAGTGGCATGCGTTACTCACAAACAGGGTTTGCCCCAGTATAGGGAGCCGCACCAGCAACCGAAACCCTGCTTAGCCGATGGTCGCAGAAGGCGGTAACCGACGTAGCAATAAAATAGCCGCAACTGCGGCAGCAAGACTGGCAATGGCAAAGGTCCAGCCTGGCCCCAAGCTGTGCCAACTGTAACCGGCATAGAGTGCCCCACAGGCGCCACCAACGCCGGAAAGACTGGCATACAGGGCCTGCCCCTGCCCCTGCGAGGCCGCTGAAAAATGCCGCTGAACAAAGTGAATAGCCGCGACATGGAAGCAGCCAAAAGTAGCTGCATGCAGCAGCTGGGCAAATAGCAATACGGCCAAATGATCCGCTAGGGTACCAATCAATACCCAGCGCACAGCAGCCAACAGTAAACTGCCAACGAGCAACTGGCGCAAACTGAAATGCGCCAGCACCCTTACCATGACCATGAACAGAACAATTTCCGCTACGACGCCCAGCGCCCAGAGCAAACCGATCATGCTCCGGCTGTAGCCCAAGGCTTCCAGATGCACACTTAGGAAGGTGTAATAAGGACCATGCGATAATTGCATCAATGCCACGGCAGCAAAGAAGGCCAGAACTCCGGGATGGCGCAGTTGCTGCAGAAAACCCTGCAAGGTGCCGCGTACCCGATTAACCGTGGTCGCTCTGGGGCGTGGCACCCAGAGACTACATAGACTGATCAGCAGCATAATGCCCAGCATCGCGGCCGGATAGAGCCCCAAGCCATGGTAGTCGAGTAACGCACCCAGACCTATGACGGTGGCGATAAACCCAACAGAACCCCACAGCCGGATGCGAGCATAGCGCGCTGAGCGATCACCCAGATGCTCCAGGGTAATAGCCTCAAACTGCGGCAGGATGGCGTGCCAGAAAAAACTGTGGCTGGCCATGACCCAGACCAGCCAGAGATAGTCCTGCCGCCAGAAAATAGCACTGAACATGATGGCCGTGAGCAGTGCCCCGGCGCGGACAATCAGCAGTCGGTTGCCGCTGCGATCACCCAGCCAACCCCAGAGGCTGGGCGCCAGGCAGCGCATCAGCATCGGAATGGCGACCAGCTCGCCAATCCGCGCTGGAGAGAAGCCCAGGTGGGCAAAATACAGCGCGAGAAAAGGCGCTACTCCGCCGAGCAGGGCGAAGTAGGCAAAATAGAAGCCAGACAGGCGCCAATAGGGCATCAGCTTGCGGCCGGGCACTCAGCGCCCGGCATCACCCTCACAATTGCCCAAGAACCGGCGTCGTCACCTGCACATCGGCATTCTGCCCGCGATGACGCAACAGATGATCGACTAGCACCAGCGCCATCATCGCTTCGGCAATCGGGGTGGCACGAATCCCCACGCAGGGATCGTGACGGCCTTTGGTGATGATATCGACCGGCTGACCAAAGCGATCAATCGAGCGCCCTGGGGTAGTAATGCTGGAGGTGGGTTTCAAAGCCAAATGGGCGATCAGCGGCTGCCCGGAGGAAATCCCACCAAGCACGCCACCGGCGTGGTTGCTGAGAAAACCATCCGGGGTCATTTCATCGCGATGCTCGGTGCCACGCTGGGCTACGGCAGCAAAACCATCACCAATTTCGACCCCCTTGACCGCATTAATACTCATCAAGGCATAGGCCAGCTCGGCGTCCAGGCGATCAAACACCGGCTCACCCAGTCCCGGCGGCACGCCATCGGCAACGACGGTAATTTTGGCCCCGACCGAGTCCTGATCACGACGTAACTGATCCATATAGGCTTCCAGCTCGGCAACGCGCTCCGGATCCGGACAGAAGAAGGCATTCTCACCCACTGCCTGCCACTGCTTGAATTCGATTGCCAGCGGGCCCAACTGGCTCATGTAGCCACGCACCTGAATGCCTTGCGCGGCAAGAACTTTCTTGGCAATGGAGCCGGCGGCTACGCGCATGGCGGTTTCCCGCGCCGAGCTACGACCACCGCCACGGTAATCACGTACGCCGTACTTGTGGTGATAGGTGTAATCCGCATGTGCCGGGCGGAACTGATCCTTGATGGCCGAGTAATCCTTGGACTTCTGGTCGGTATTGCGAATCAGCAAACCGATCGGGCAGCCCGTGGTCACGCCTTCGAAAACACCGCTGAGAATCTCGACCTGATCGGCTTCCTGACGTTGTGTGGTGTGCCGGCTGGTGCCTGGCTTGCGCCGGTCCAGATCCGCCTGCAGATCTTCGCTGCTCAGCGCAATGCCCGGCGGGCAACCATCAACAATGGCCATCAACCCCGGGCCATGGCTTTCGCCAGCGGTGGTGACAGTGAACAGGGTTCCCAGAGTATTACCGGACATGCGCGCTACCTGTGGTGGTGATAAAAACCGAGAGTATACCTTGCGCAGCCGCCAACCACACCCTTGCACCGGCGAGTACCGGGGCAATACTGCTATCATTCACGCCTGACTATCAACCCGGATATGCCATGCCTGAGCTACTGCCCGCCGACCTCAGCCCCGCCATCAGTTTGCTGCTGATTGGGTTGTCGTTGCTGACGTCAGCCATGACTGCCGCGGTGGGTATCGGTGGTGGCGTACTCTTGCTGGCGGTCATGGCGATGGTCATGCCCGCGACGGCGATTATTCCGGTGCACGGTATTGTTCAGTTGGGCTCCAACCTGAATCGCGCCCTGCTCACCCTGCGCCATATCAATCTGCGGGTAATTGCTAGTTTTGTACCTGGGGTGATCCTCGGTGCCTGGTTGGCCAGTTGGTTGCTGGTCGATTTGCCGCTGGCGCTGGTGCAGCTCTGCATTGCCGGATTTATTCTGCTGTTGGTCTGGGGGCCGGCGATTCCGAAGCTGGCTACCGGGCGGGTTGGCACCTTGATCGCCGCGGGGATAACCACGTTTATCAGTATGTTTGTCGGTGCAACCGGCCCCCTGGTGGCAGCGTTTATCAAACAGCAACAGGCTGGCGAGCGTTTCTCTACAGTAGCCACTTTTGCGGCGGCGATGAGCCTGCAACATGCATCCAAGGCGGTGGTTTATGGCGTGGCGGGCTTTGTGTTCCGGGACTGGTTAGGCTTGATGTTGTTGATGGTGGCTGCGGGCGCAATCGGTACCTGGATCGGTATCAAGCTGCTCGGGCGTTTGAGCAACCAACATTTTGGCTGGATTTTCAATGGCCTTCTGACCCTGCTTGCGATACGTTTGGTATGGCAGGCGTTGCAGTAGACATTGGGCATACTTTTGTTCGGTGCCCTGCGGGATTGCCAGCCACCTGGGACAGACACGCTACAAGCACATCCCTGTGCGCTCGTCGATAGCCGTCCCTGGCTATCGACGGTCTGCCCCAGGCGGCTGACAACCCCGCTGCAGATCGTGTGCACCCTTCCTGCCCTTAAGGAATCTGCCCCAACGGCCGATAAGATTGGAATGACTGTTGTAGCCAGGATGCCCCATGCCCGATACAGATGAGATCCAGACCGAGGTCGTCGAAAAGAAACCGGCACCGCCGCGGGATATTTTTGCCCGCGCAAAACCCTCGGATATGTACTGGCTGCAACTCAAACCGGTCTTTCGCAACCGGGTCATGGTGCACAACGAAGCATTGCTGCAGATTGCTGTCACTCAGGACCGTATCGGTTCGCTGGAACTATTGCGCTTGCAGGTGCGTAAAGAAGGTGAGCCTTTGCCGAAAGACGGCAACACGCTCGAAGTCATGATCGATCACAAGCATCAACGTGTCCGCTTTGGACCCTTGGGTGCTGTTAACATGAACCCGGCCGGGCGCGGCCTGGGTGGCTTTATGCTGGGGCAATTGATCGACTGGTGTCAGCGGCTATGCCCGGAATACTCGGTCACACCCATCACCCTTAACAGCGATCAGGCAAGCACCGAAGAAGAGCGCAAGATTCGCGAAAATCTGCTGCAACGGGTCGGTTTCACCTTGAATTATACCGACGAAAAGAACAGCCTGGGCCGCGCTCAGGCTAACCGGGTCAAGGATCTACTCGGTAGCTGGAACAGTGACAAGGTGCAGCCCCTTGCGGTGAGTGACCTACTGCGCCAGCTGCGCGAAAAAGAAACCGAGTATCAGAAGCAGACCGGGCAGCTCAATGTGCTCAAAGCCAAGCTGGAGGTCAGCAAGCGCAATGACCTGAGTCATCGCTTTGCCATTGGCTGTCTGATCGTGTTTGCCATCTTTCAGGCATTGTTGTTGCTTTGGGTGGTACTGCGCTGAGTTCAGCCGATGGTTGGCTCAAGCATCGGCTGAAAATAACGGTTGAAAATGCCGGCATTGTTCGGCAGTCAATACAAAAACACCATGCCCGCCACGACTGAAGCGCACCCACTCGAAGTCAACGTCCGGCCAGGTCGCAGCGACATGTACCATGCTGTTGCCGACCTCGACCACCAGAACACCATCCTCACTCAAATGGTCAGCCGCCTCGGCGAGAATCCGTCGCACCAGATCAAGCCCGTCAGCCCCGGCTGCCAGCCCCATCTCGGGTTCATGATGGTATTCATCCGGCAGATCGCTCATATCTTCCGCATCGACATAAGGCGGGTTGCTCACGATCAGATCAAAGCGTTCAGCGGGCATGCCCTCATAGCCATCGGACCACCGCGCTTCGACCCGATCCTGTAACTGGTGCGCTTCAATATTGCTTTCAGCCACAGCCAACGCATCGAAGGACAGATCAGCCAACACCACATCGGCCTCGGGAAACGCATAAGCACAGGCAATCCCGATACAACCGCTGCCGGTGCAGAGGTCGAGAATACGCACGGGGTCACGTTCCAGCCAGGGGGTAAAACGCTGCTCAATCAATTCGGCGATCGGTGAGCGTGGCACCAGTACACGGTCGTCAACGAGGAAATCCAGACCAGCAAAGCGGGCATGGCCGATCAGATAGGCCGCAGGGATGCGCTGCTCGATGCGTTCGCTCAGCAGATCCAGCACGGCGTCGCGCTCTTCAGTCGTCACCGCGCAGTCGAGGTAGTTTTCCGGCGTCTCCCAGGGCAGATAGAGCGCGTGCAAAACCAGCAAACGGGCTTCATCCCAGGCATTGTCGGTGCCATGCCCAAAGAACACGCCGGCCTGATGGAAGCGGCTGACACCCCAGCGAATCAGGTCACGAATGCGGGTCAGGCTGTCGGTATCAATCTCGCTCATGGCAATCCTTGGTAGCGGCTTTGGCTTGGCTCATTCTACACGGGCAATGGTAAACTGAGGCAAATTCCCAACAGATACAACCCACCCATGTCCGACGATTCCATCGATGATTTGAACCTGTTCCGCCAGGCCACAGCCGGGGTCAAGCGCATCAAAAAGGATGACCGTGCCGACACTGGCAAGCCGCGCCCCAGCCGTGAACAGGTCGGCTATAAGCGTCAGCAAGCCACTCAGGCCACTGACCAGATACGCGTGGATGGACTATCGGACCAGTTCGTCGTTGATGTGGAGCCGGAAGAGTTTCTCGCCTGGGCCAATAATGGGGTGCAAGATGGTCAGTTGCGCAAACTGAAAAGTGGGCAAATCACCTTTGAAGGCAGCATCGATCTGCACGGCCTGACGGTTGAGAAAGCACGCACGTTGCTCTGGGACTTTCTGGCCGAAGCGACGCAACTGGAAGTGCGCTGCGTGCGGGTGACCCATGGCAAGGCAGTACGCAAGGATGGGCGTAAACCGATCCTGAAAAGCCACGTCAACACCTGGCTGCGCCAGCACTCTAAAGTACTGGCTTTCAGTTCATGCTTGCCTCGACATGGCGGCACAGGGTCGGTCTATGTATTGCTTAAGCGGCATATGCTGGAAGGCCGTGACTGACGCCACGACCCAAGCTGCAATCAACTAATCGCTTTAAATACAGGTCGCGCCACCATCAACGGGCAAGGCAATCCCGGTAGTAAACGCAGCGCCGTCCGAACACAGATAGAGTACTGCTGCTGCGATTTCTTCGGCTTTGCCGATGCGCCCGACCGGGTGCATGCCGGCGGCGAAATCCGCTTTACGGGGATCAATCGCCGCTGCCCGGCGGAACATTTCGGTATCTATCACTGCCGGGCATACGGCATTGATGCGGATGTTTTTCTTGCCGTATTCCACCGCTGCCGAACGGGTCAAGCCCAGCACCGCATGTTTGCTGGCCGCATAAATACTCATTTTCGGCGCGGCGCCCAGCGCTGCAACTGAAGCGGTATTGACGATGGCGCCGCCGCCCTGCTCAAGCATCAGCGGTATTTGATAGCGCATGCATTGCCAGACACCCTTGACGTTGACATCCATGATGCTGTCGAACACCTCTTCTTTGCCATCAGCCAGTTTGTGTTGCTCAATTTCGATGCCGGCATTGTTAAAGGCGCAATCCAGTCGACCATAAGTCGCCTTGATCTGCGTCATCATGGCTTCAACTTCGACTCCCTTGGCAACATCACAGGCGATAAAGATGGCTTGGCCACCTTGAGCAACCACGGCATCAGCAACAGTCTGACCGTCATTAACATTGACATCAGAGACCACAAGAGTGGCGCCTTCACGGGCAAAGGCTTCAACCGTTGCCTTGCCAATTCCGGCTGCACCGCCGGTCACCAACACTACCTTGCCTGCAAACTGACCACTCATATGTCTCTTCTCCTGACAGAATACATACCGAAGACACTTCGGCGCGATGATCGAGAATGATAAAAGAGAAACGGTCAGAACAAGACTGAATTAGTAAGATTGTTCATACATTATGCCTCTGGCCTATTATCAGCCAAACCAAAAGGTATAAAAATATAACCAAATAAAAGCAGATGCACTAAGCCGGCTTTGCTAGACTTTCGATCTCAACGCAGCACTCCTGATTTCAGCCAATCAGGCCCGATGGAGATTCGCATGACCACCCAATTTGATCCGCAAGCCCTCGCCGAGCACTATGCCAAAGCCACCCCGCAAGAGATTCTAAGCCTGGCGCTGGAACATTTTGATGACCTCTGGCTGTCATTCAGTGGTGCTGACGATATTGTTGTGCTTGATATGGCCTGGAAGCTGAACAAGGACATCAAGGTATTTACCTTGGATACAGGTCGCCTGCATCCAGAGACCTACCAGTTTCTGCAACATGTCCGAGAACACT
The DNA here is from genome assembly GCA_007692485.1 of Pseudomonadaceae bacterium. Lineage (GTDB taxonomy): Bacteria > Pseudomonadota > Gammaproteobacteria > Pseudomonadales > Pseudomonadaceae > Halopseudomonas. The sequence goes on from REBY01000047.1 coordinate 12,749, forward strand.
ATGGTATCAAGCTGGAAGTGCTCTCACCCGACCATCTCGCCTTGCAGAAATACGTCAGCGAGAAAGGCCTGTTCGATTTTTATCAAAGTGGTCACGGTGAGTGCTGCGGCATCCGCAAAATCGAACCGCTTCGGCGCAAATTGAGTGGCGTTGAGGCCTGGATCACCGGCCAAAGGCGCGACCAGAGCCCAGGCACACGCAGTCATGTACCGGTTATCGAGCAAGACCAGGCATTTGGTAATGACGCCAACCCTCTGATCAAATTCAATCCCTTGGCCAACTACAGCAGTGAAGAGGTGTGGACCTATATCCGCATGCTCGAAGTGCCTTACAACACGTTGCATGAGCGTGGCTTCGCCAGTATCGGCTGCGAGCCATGCACCCGTCCCACCCTACCCAACCAGCATGAACGCGAAGGCCGCTGGTGGTGGGAAGAAGCCACCCAGAAAGAATGCGGACTGCATGCCGGCAACCTGATCGCGAAGAACTGACCCTGTAGCCACCTTAGGCTACCGCGCCTTGGGGTTGGCTGTAAAATCGCGCTAGACTGCAACGCCCTGATGGCAAAAAGGTTGTTGCATGAGATCGAACTGGCGCAAGAGTATGATCTGGTTGGCCGCTCTGGCCGGGCTTATACTGTTGATCAACGTGGTGTTTTTCAATGCCATGCCCAAACCCAAGCGGGTTATTGAGCCCATTCAGATTGAGCATGGCGTCAGTGATCCCGCTTTTATTCGCTCTGCCAGCGCCTTACTTGGCAGCCCGGTGCTGGAGGGCAATCACGTTGAGGTCTTACGCGACGGCCCCGAAATCTACGCTGCCAAGATTGCCGCTATCGAGGCCGCTGAACGCTCCGTGAGCCTGGAAACCTATGAATTTTGGGGCGAAGAAGCGGCTGGCGCAATGACTGATGCCCTGGTCGCAGCGGCTGAGCGTGGGGTCAAAGTGCGTGCTCTGCCCGACTATATCGGCTCAGTCCTGGCCGCCGGAGAAAAGTTCGAACGCCTCGCTGAAGCCGGTGTTGATGTGATTCGCTGGCGTCAGCCTTCCTGGTACGACTTTTCCCGCTTCAACCACCGCACCCACCGCAAGCTGTTGATTGTTGATGGCTCAACCGGCTTTATCGGCGGTGCCAACATTTCTGATAACTGGTTACCTGATGAAGATGGCGATGCTTACCGCGACAATCACTTCAAGGTAACCGGACCGGTAGTCGCCAGCCTGCAAGCGGCCTTCATGGAGACCTGGCTGGATGCCAGAGGTGAGTTGCTAACAGGAAACGCCTGGTTTCCTGAGCTGGAACCTGTTGGTGAGATAAGCGCCCAGGTTATTGACAGCGCGCCGCGTGAAGGCCGTCATCGTGTGCGCATGATGTTTTTGCATGCCATTGCTGCGGCTGAACACCAGATTACCGTCAGTACCGCCTATTTTTACCCTGACAAAGGCTTTATTGATGCCCTGCAGGATGCTGCCGAACGCGGCGTGGAGGTTCGTATCATGGTGCCTGGCGAAAGCATTGATCAGGGCTATTTGCGCCATGCTTCAGTCAACCGCTGGGGCCCCATGCTGGAAGCCGGCGTCAAGCTCTATGAATACCAGCCATCAATGTACCACTCAAAGTTGATGAGCATCGATGATGCCTGGGCCAGCATAGGTTCAGCCAACCTGGATAACCGCTCGTTTCGTATTAACAGCGAAGCCAACCTGACTTTTTACGATGAAGCCTTTGCGGTTGTCATTCGTGAACTGATTGAGGAAGACCTGGGTGACGCGCGTCACTACAGCCTGGAAGAGTGGCAAGACCGCCCCTGGCGCAAAAGAGTGTTTGGCCTGTTCGGCATGCTGATCGGGATTTATCTTTAAAGGCAGCTGGCATGCCCCCCCCGCAAATGGCAGCGGGCGGGCCATACACTGCTTGGCGGGTACTTCAGCTAGCGGAAGAAGACTGCAGTTGGATATAGTTCTGCAGCCCCATCTGTCTGATCATTTCCAGCTGGGTTTCTAGCCAGTCGATGTGCTCTTCCTCACTGTCCAGAATGCTGCGGAAAAGCTCACGGCTGGTGAAATCCTTGACCTCTTCACAGTGCAGAATAGCGTCCTTCAGATCCTTGTGTGCAAGATATTCCAGTTTCAGATCACACTCGATCATTTCCTGTACATTTTCGCCAATCAGCAGTTTGTTAAGATCTTGCAGATTGGGCAGCCCTTCCAGAAATAAAATGCGCTCGATCAACTGATCAGCATGCTTCATTTCATCAATGGATTCTTCGTATTCCTTGTCGGCCAGTGCCTTGATGCCCCAGTCCTTGTACATGCGCGAATGCAAAAAATACTGATTGATGGCGGTCAGCTCGTTACCGAGTACCTTATTGAGATGTTGAATGACTTTCTTGTCACCTTTCATGCGCGCTACCTCCGATTGGGCTTATTCAGCCAACAGGATAGCGCTTTTAAGCGGGGATAGCATTTGTCGCTAATATGAATTGCTCAGGCGGGGTGCGCCAGTGCAGTGGCCAACGCCATAAAGTCATTGTTATGGGTTTCGCGCAGAATAGCTCGCGCCGTACTGGCGCAACGACCACATTGCTGCCCGACACCGAGTTCCTTGCCCAACTGACGCACTGAACGGCACCCTTCTTCCGCCGCCCGGCGGATATCTCGATCAGTCACTCCATGGCATAGGCAAACGTACATAGACACCTCGGCAAGGCAAAGAACTTAATGATAAGTATTATCATTATCTCTGCGTTTTGCAAGCCCTTTTTTATCCGTTGGTTAGTAAAGACTGAATCCAGCTCCTTCTATAGTGGGTTTTACAGACCCCAAACGCACACTACCCGGGACCAGCCTGGGTAGTGTGCGACGTCTGCAGTTATTGGAGCCGAGACTCCGTGACACCTATTTGCGAATCAAAGCCAGAAAGCCTCCAGCTACGATTGCGGCGGCGCCGCCGATGATGAACCACATAGTGCCATCGGTGAATCGACCCGTTACCGCTTCGGTAACCTGATCGCCAAGTGATTGCGAAGACTGCCAGCCGAAGTAGAGCAAAATCACTCCAACAACCAGCAAAACTACGCCAACCAATTGATTGGTACCCATTTTCACTCTCCTCTGTGACAGCTGTCAGATCAAACCGGAGGACCACGGCGACCAAACAGCAGTGAAACTACAAAAAGCACCAGAAAGATCAAAAAGAGAATTTGTGCAATTCCACTAGCGGTGCCCGCTATACCACCAAAGCCAAGCACACCTGCGATAATGGCAATGATCAGAAATGTTAGAGCCCAGCTGAGCATGATGATTCTCCTTATCAGGCTGCGAAATACCTTACAGCACTTTGGTTTGGCTCGAACCTTTGATTTACTATGGGGTCCGAAAGCTTGCACCTGTAATATCGCAAGCGTCATGCCAACTAGCGTAAAAAAATAAATCCAAACAAAACAATAACTTGAAAAAATCAAGACTCGCTAGCCAAGTGCATCGTGCAAGATTGCCAGTATTTAACCGTGCAACTTGCACGACCAATAATGCCCAAGGGCAATTTCAACATCTTATTGCGCGGAGCCAACAACATGGATGAAGCCACTAGCCGGGATGGCCGCATTCTACTGGTCGATGATGAAGCGGCCATTTTGCGTACCTTTCGATATTGTCTTGAAGACGATGGCTATCAAGTCGCTACCGCCAGCAGTGCTGCCCAGGCTCTGGCCCTGACACAACAGCAGGTGTTTGACTTGTGCTTTCTCGACCTCCGCCTGGGCTGTGACAACGGGCTTGACGTGCTTGCGCAATTTCGCGTGCAAGCACCCTGGATGCGTGTGGTCATCGTTACCGCGCATTCAGCAGTAGATACGGCTGTTGACGCCATGCAAGCCGGGGCTGCCGATTATCTGGTCAAGCCTTGCGGGCCTGATCAACTTCGCATGGCGGCAGCCAAGCAGCTGGAAGTAACCCGACTATCCGCGCGTCTGGAAGCACTGGAAGAAGAAGTGCAAAAACCCAGTAAGGACTTGCACTCACATAGTCCAGCGATGATGACGGTGCTGGATACCGCCCGACAGGTTGCCGCAACCGATGCCAATATTCTCATCCTCGGCGAGTCAGGCACCGGCAAAGGGGAGCTGGCGCGGGCGATTCATCGCTGGAGCAAGCGGGCAAAAAACCAGGTAGTGACCATTAACTGCCCATCACTAACCGCTGAATTGATGGAGAGCGAGCTCTTCGGTCACGCCAAGGGCGCATTCACCGGCGCCAGTGAAAACACGCTTGGGCGCGTCAATCAAGCGGACGGTGGCACACTGTTTCTGGATGAGATCGGTGATTTTCCGCTAGCCCTACAGCCCAAGCTGCTGCGTTTTATTCAGGACAAGGAATATGAACGTGTTGGAGACCCCGTCACCCGCAAGGCTGACGTACGTATTCTGGCGGCCACCAATCTGGATCTTGATGCCATGGTCGAGCAAGGCAAGTTCCGCGAAGACCTACTCTACCGGCTGAATGTGATTACCTTGACCCTGCCCCCGCTACGCGATCGGCGGGACGATATCACCGCACTGGCTGAACGCTTTCTGGCCCGCTTTGTAAAAGAATACGCGCGCCCTGCCAAATCATTTACCGACACGGCACTCTTGGCATTACAGGAGTACAACTGGCCCGGTAATATTCGTGAGTTACAAAACGTCATCGAGCGAGCCAGCATCATTTGTCCGGCCGAAGCGATTGACGCCAAACAACTTGGCCTCGGCGAAGCAGATCCTGATTCAACACCCCGGGTTGGTGCCGAACTCAGTCTGGAACAGCTGGAAAAATCGCATATAGCTGCAGTTTTAGCTAACAGCAGCACGCTCGATCAAGCAGCAAAAACGCTGGGCATTGACGCCTCAACCCTGTACCGCAAGCGCAAGCAGTACAATTTATGAGGCTGCGCAATCAGCTTTTCTTCAGCCTGAGTGCCCTGTTAACAGTCGCATTGATCGGTTTGCTACTGGCCATTTTCAGCGTGCTGCACCTGACCAAGCAACAAAGCGATGCCATGTACCGCAACCTCACGATGGTCGAAGCCACACTGAGCATGGGGCATGAGCTTAGCAAGCAAACCACATTGTTACTTTCTGAAGTGCTCGATGACGAGGCGTTGCAAGAGTCGGATAAGCGTTTTCACCGACTGCTCGCCAAAGCGGCTGAAAGCGCCATGAATGAAAACGACCGCCAGGCTGTGACCGAAGTCCGGCGCGCCTATGATCGCTACCGACCGCACCTTTACACGCCGGAGATGGTTCGTAATCAGCTTTTCACGCACGACCAGTTCACCCGCTCTCTGGCCGCCGTCCGCGACCGTTTGAACAACGTTCAGATGCGCTATGTCAACGCGGTCGAAAACACCGAGCGGCAGACTCGTGAAAATGCCTGGATGGTGACCTGGCTGCTCGGCGCCATCGGTTTGTCCATTGTTCTTATCGGGCTGGTGACTGCCCACAGTATTGCCCGTCGCTTTGCCGAGCCGATTGAAAGTCTGGCCGATGCCGCCGACAACATTGGCAAGGGCAATTTCAATGTCACTCTGCCCCTACCCAGCATTCACGAGCTGAATGCGCTGATTCGACGCTTTGGTTTGATGGCTGAAGCCTTGCGAGAATTCAAGAACAGCGACATCGAGGCGCTTCAAGCCGAACAGCAGCGCTTGCAGGCCGTGCTCGACAGCATTGATGACGGCTTGCTCATATTCAACCCCGAAGGCCGCCTGGAACATTTCAACCCGGTTGCCCAGCGCCAGTTGGACTGCAAGCACAGCCATTTGGGTGAGCTACCGAGCCACCTGTTACATCAGGAAGCGCTGGACGAACAAATGCAGTTGATCCTGCGTGGTGCCGCAATGGACACCGAAGCCAATGACCTGAGCATCAACATTGACGGTGAAACACGCACCTTGGCCTTTACCATGACGCCCATCACTCAGGGAGACGACCCGGTACGCGGGGTCGTCATGGTGCTGCGCGATGTCACCGAGCAGCGCACCTTTGAGCGGGTACGCAGTGAGTTTGTACTGCGCGCCTCGCATGAGCTGCGTACACCCGTGACGGGCATGCACATGGCTTTCGCTTTGCTGCAGGAGAGCGCAGATTACCCAAAAGACTCCCGCGAAGCGGATCTTATGCGTACCGTTGATGAAGAAATGCAGCGTCTTTTGCTGCTGATCAATGATCTGCTGAATTTCTCCCGCTACCAGAACGGGCTCCAACAACTGGAATTGGCACCCGAATCCATTGACGAATTGCTTGAACAAGCACTGCACCGCTTTATCCATTCTGCTGCCGAGAAAGATATCAGCCTGGAATGTGAACTGGAGGCAGGCTTGCCGCGGGTAGCGCTGGATCGTCTGCAAATTGAACGTGTCCTCGATAATTTGATTGGCAACGCCCTGCGCCATACGCACATCGGCGGCACAATCCGATTACAGGCTGCACGGAACAACGAACAGGTACTACTGGCCATAGCCGACAACGGTGACGGCATTCCCTATGGGCAACAGGCCCGCGTGTTCGAGCCTTTTGTTCAGATCGGCAAGCGTAAAGGCGGTGCCGGGCTAGGCCTTGCCCTGTGCAAGGAGATCGTCCAACTGCACGGCGGCCGAATTGGCGTGCAGTCACAACCAGGAAAGGGCACGCGCTTTTATTTCAGCCTGCCGCAGTAACGCCAATTAGCTATCAGCGCTGAGCCGCAAAGCAGAGGCATTTTTGCCCGATTCAAGTGCAGTGCTCTTGTCAGCCTGCACTGTGTGCTGGCAGAAGTTACTGGCCAATTACCCACCAGCACAGTCATTTCTTATTTATTACAAATACTTATCGATACTGGCATATAACCTGCTTTGGTAACAATTCGAAACAGGATCACTTTCAGATCTGTTATCGTTTCGTAACTTCAGCTTCAGGGCAAAGGCGTCCACCTGCATGACTCGCAAACAGTCATGCCAGTGGGCGCTTTTTTTTGTGCGCGTTTTTTATGGGGGACACGACTATGCAAAAGAAAATTTCGGGGAGAAAACACCTGGCTGCCAGTATTGGGCAGTGTTATAGCTCTGGGGGCGCTTCCGGCACAGGCTGAATCAGACTCATTGATGGAGGCCATCAGCGCTGGAAAACCCGGCTTGGAGCTACGCTATCGCTTCGAGCACGTTGACCAAGACAATGCGCTCAGCAATGCCAATGCCTCGACCCTGCGGACCCGTCTCAACTATGCCACCGGCAGTTTCCAGAACCTGAGTGCCTTTGTTGAGTTCGATGACATCCGTGTTATTGGCCCTACGCGTTACAACAACGCCAGCGGCCGCTCCAGTGCTCGAACTGATTACTCGGTGGTGGCCGACCCCAGCAGCACGGAAGTCAATCAGGCCTATCTGACCTTCAGCGGGATTGACGCGACCACCTTGCGCCTGGGCCGCCAGCGCATCATTTACGACAACGCCCGCTTTATCGGCAACGTCGGCTGGCGCCAGAACGAGCAGACCTACGACGCCTTCAGCCTGGTCAACACCAGCCTGGCCGATACCACCTTCAGCTATGCCTATATCGATCAGGTCAACCGTATTTTTGGCAAGGATTCACCCATTGGCGAAACCGATATGCGCTCACACCTGATGAATCTAGGCTATGACGGTCTGGCGATTGGCAAACTGAGTGCCTATGGCTACTTCCTGGAAACCCCGGATACTCCGGCCGCTTCCAACCGTACCCTGGGTCTGCGTTTCAGCGGC
>REBY01000060.1 GCA_007692485.1 Pseudomonadaceae bacterium
TAAATGGCCCAGATATGGAAGCCCCAGTGAAAGAAGGCAATCTGCATCGCCTGCTTGGCGGCATCCACGGTTTCAGGTGCGCCATCGGGTGGCGAGGCATAGTGCAGTACTGGCTCGGCTACACCGAAGAACAGCAGTGCAATGCCGTAGCCGGCGGAAAACAGCATGGCAAACCAGGCTGGGAAGCTGTACTGCGGGTCAGCATGATCCGGTCCAAGCTTGATATTGCCCCACTTGGTCAGGGCTATAGTGACGATAAAGACCAGGAAAATGGCCACGGCCAGCATATAGAACCAGCCAAAGGTTTCGGTAATGAAGGCCAGGGTAGCGGCAAAGGCTTCCCCTGCCAGCTCCGGATTACTGATGGTACCAATGACCAGCAGTAAGGTGACGATCACGGCCGGCGCAAACACCGGCAGCAGGATGGTGGATTTCAACGCCGAGGGGTTGGCTGTCGTCATAGACTCGCGTCCTTGTTGGTGTGTTGGCTTCCGTCAAACAGTATAGATGCTATACCGGTGACGCCAAGTAACAAGGGCTGTCTATGTCTTGTAGAGCTTTTTTCAACTGTTCGCGACTGGCCGCCAGCCCACTGATGCTGTGGGCCGGCGGCTATGCTCGCGTAATAATCAGGGCAGCAACTTTTTCTTCAGCAGCTCATTGACCTGCTGTGGATTGGCCTTGCCCTTGGAGGCTTTCATCGCCTGACCGACAAAGAAACCAAACATTTTTCCGCGCTTGGCTTCGTCGCTACTGCGGTACTGCTCAACCTGCTCGGCATTGGCTGCCAATACCTCATCCAGCAGTGCCTCGATGGCCCCACTGTCCGTTACCTGTTTCAACCCTTTGGTTTCGATAACCGCATCGGCCGACTCGCCTTCGCCATTGGCTAGCGCTTCAAAGACCATTTTCGCGATCTTGCCGGAAATGGTGTTGTCCTTGATGCGCTGAATCAAGCCACCCAGTTGCGCCGCACTGACGGGCGACTCGCTGATGTCCAGGTCAGACTTGTTGAGCAAGCTGGACAGGTCACCCATCACCCAGTTGGCGGCCAGCTTGGCATCGCCGCAGACCTGCTGTACCGCTTCGAAGTAGTCAGCCATCTCACGCTGCGCCGATAGCACGCTGGCATCATAAGCCGAGAGGCCGAATTCACGTTCGAAACGCTCGCGCTTCTCTTGCGGTAGTTCCGGCAGCTCACTGCGCACTTGCTCGATAAAGGCGGGCTCGATCACCACCGGCAACAGGTCCGGATCGGGGAAGTAGCGGTAGTCGTTGGCTTCTTCCTTGCTGCGCATGGAACGGGTTTCATCTTTGTTCGGGTCGTACAAGCGGGTTTCCTGAATGACCTTGCCACCATCTTCGATCAGCTCAATCTGGCGCTGCACCTCGGTATTGATTGCCTTTTCGATAAAGCGGAAAGAATTGACATTCTTGATCTCGCAGCGGGTGCCGTATTCGCTTTGCCCTTTGGGGCGAATGGAGACATTGCAGTCGCAGCGCAGTGAGCCTTCGGCCATGTTGCCATCACAGATGCCCAGGTAGCGCACCAGCGAGTGGATGGTTTTGGCATAGGCCACAGCTTCTTTGGCACTGCGCATATCCGGCTCAGAGACGATCTCCAGCAGTGGGGTGCCGGCCCGGTTAAGGTCGATACCACTCATGCCGTGAAAATCTTCATGCAGACTCTTGCCTGCATCCTCTTCCAGGTGAGCACGGGTGACGCCAACGCGCTTGATGCTGCCATCATCCAGGGTGATATCAAGAAAGCCCTGGCCAACAATTGGCAGGTCCATCTGGCTTATCTGGTACCCCTTGGGCAGATCCGGGTAGAAGTAGTTCTTGCGCGCAAAAACGTTGGTCATACCGATCTCGGCATTAATTGCCAGGCCGAATTTGATCGCATTCTTTACCGCTTGGGCGTTGAGCACCGGCAGGGTGCCGGGCATACCGAGGTCAACCAGGCTGGCCTGGGTGTTGGGCTCGGCACCAAAGGTGGTGGCACTGCCGGAAAAGATCTTCGAGGCGGTGGTCAGTTGGGCATGGATTTCCAGGCCGATGACGATTTCCCATTGCATGTTGTGTATTCCTCGCCTTAATAGCCTTCAGGAGTGCGCGCGTGCCAGTCGGTGACTTGCTGATACTGATGGGCGATATTCAGCAGGCGTGCTTCGCTGAAATAAGGCCCGAGCAGTTGCATGCCGAGCGGCAGGCCATTGGCAAAGCCGGCCGGCAGGGCAATACCCGGTACGCCGGCCAGGTTGGCGGTAATGGTGTAGATATCCGTCAGGTACAGGCTCACCGGATCGTCGATTTTCTCACCGATACGGAAGGCCGGAGTCGGTGAGGTCGGGCACAGAATCACATCAACCTGGTCGTAGGCAGCGATAAAGTCATTCTTGATCAACCGGCGAATCTTCTGCGCCTGCAGGTAATAGGCATCGTAGTAGCCAGCTGACAGGGCGTATGCGCCGACCATGATGCGGCGCTTGACCTCGGCACCAAAGCCTTCGGCCCGCGAGCGCTTGTACAGGTCAGTCAGGTCGGCTGGGTCGTCACAGCGGTAGCCAAAACGTACCCCGTCAAAGCGTGACAGGTTGGATGAGGCTTCTGCTGGGGCAATAACGTAATAGGCTGGAATCGCCAGTTCGGCATTGGGCAGGCTAATCTCGCGGACCTCGGCACCCAGCGCGCGGAACTGCTGGCAGGCGGCTTCAATGGCGGCTGCCGTGGCGCTATCCAGCCCGCTGGCGAAATATTCCTTGGGCAAGCCAATACGCAGTCCTTTGAGTGGCGCGTTCAGGCCCGTCAGGTAATCGTCCACCGGGTGATCGACACTGGTCGAATCCTGCGGGTCGAAACCAGCCATGCTTTGTAGCAGCATGGCGCAGTCTTCAGCGTTGCGCGCCATCGGGCCGCCCTGATCGAGGCTGGACGCGTAGGCAATCATGCCCCAGCGCGAGACCCGACCATAGGTGGGCTTGAGCCCGGTCAGCGCAGTAAAGCCCGCGGGTTGGCGGATTGATCCGCCGGTATCAGTGCCGGTTGCCGCCGCACACAAGCGCGCGGCCACGGCAGCCGCTGAGCCGCCAGAAGAGCCGCCAGGCACGTGCTCGGTATTCCACGGGTTGCGTGTCGGGCCATAAAAACTCGACTCGGTGGACGAGCCCATGGCGAATTCGTCCATATTGGTCTTGCCCAGAGTGACCGCGCCGGCGGCATTGAAGCCGGCAGTGACCGTGGACTCATAGGGCGCGATAAAGTTGTCGAGCATTTGCGAGCCGCAACTGGTGCGTATGCCCTGGGTGCAGAAAACATCTTTGTGCGCCAGTGGAATACCGGTCAAGGCGGTGGCATCACCGGCGGCGAGTCGTGCGTCGGCCGCTTTGGCTTGTTGCCGTGCCAGCTCGGGGGTAACGCTGATAAAGCTGTTCAGTTCGCCGTCGTGTTGCTCGATGCGCTGTAAATAGTGCTCGGTCAGCTCAACGCTGGAAATCGCTTTGCTGTGCAGGGCCCGGGATAATTCGGCCAGGGTTTTCTCATGCATGGGAAGAATCTCGTCGCGGCGGGTTTATTCGATCACCTTGGGTACCAGATAGAGTCCGGCTTCAGTAGCCGGAGCAATCTGCTGGTAGGCATCGCGCTGGTTGCGTTCGGTGACTTCATCGGCACGCAGGCGCTGGGTGGTTTCCAGCGGGTGCGCCAACGGTTCGATACCAGAGGTATCGACCGCCTGCATTTTGTCGATCAAGTCGAGGATGCTGGACAGTTTGGCGGTAGTGGCCGGCACATCTTCATCGCTCAGGGCAATTCGCGCCAGGTGGGCGATCTTTTCCACCTCGTTGCGGTCTAAGGCCATGTGTTGTTCTCCATGCAGCCGGGTCATTACCGGCATTAGTGGGCTGATGTCGACTTGATCAGCCCCGATGTTGGCGTAAATCTGGACAAGGGCGCGAATTTACCACATCCACGCCTTGCCCAAAAACCCCGCCATTGTTAGAGTTGCGACACTTCCGGAAGTACCGACCAGTGCCCTGTGTGCTTATGCTGTCCGGTCAGTAACTGCCTTTTGCTATCACTGTGGTGTTAGTTGGCTCTCGTTACTGCCCTTTGCCTGCAGGTAGTTTATCCGTGCTTCTATGTTATTACGACCAACCCACGCGTTCTCTCGGGGTAAATTCAGCGCATGTTCAAAAAAATTCGTGGCATGTTTTCCAGTGATCTGTCGATCGACCTGGGTACCGCCAACACCCTTATTTACGTTCGTGACCGCGGTATCGTGCTCGATGAGCCGTCCGTCGTCGCAATCCGCACCCACGGCAACCAGAAAAGTGTGGTAGCTGTCGGCACCGAGGCCAAGCGTATGCTCGGCCGCACCCCGGGCAATATTCAGGCTATTCGTCCGATGAAAGATGGCGTGATTGCCGACTTCAGTGTGTGCGAAAAGATGCTGCAGTACTTCATCAACAAGGTACATGAAAACAGCTTCATTCAGCCCAGCCCGCGGGTATTGATTTGCGTACCCTGCAAATCGACTCAGGTTGAACGCCGAGCGATTCGGGAGTCTGCCTTGGGTGCTGGCGCACGTGAGGTTTTCCTGATCGAGGAGCCGATGGCGGCAGCCATTGGTGCCGGGCTGCCGGTGGAAGAAGCGCGTGGCTCCATGGTGGTGGATATTGGCGGTGGCACAACTGAAATCGCGTTGATCTCGCTCAATGGTGTGGTGTATGCCGAGTCGGTGCGCGTTGGTGGTGACCGTTTTGATGAAGCCATCGTGACCTATGTACGACGCAATTACGGCAGCCTGATTGGCGAATCGACCGCCGAACGCATCAAACAGGAAATCGGTGTTGCCTTTCCAGGTGGCGAGACGCTGGAAGTTGATGTGCGCGGCCGCAATCTGGCCGAAGGGGTGCCGCGCAGTTTTACGCTGAATTCCAATGAAGTGCTGGAAGCCTTGCAGGAGTCCCTGGCGACTATCGTGCAGGCGGTCAAGAGCGCGCTGGAGCAATCTCCCCCGGAGCTGGCTTCAGACATTGCCGAGCGTGGCTTGATTCTGACCGGTGGTGGCGCGTTGCTGCGTGATCTCGACAAGCTGCTCAGCCAGGAAACCGGCCTGCCGGTGATTGTTGCCGAAGAGCCGCTGACCTGTGTTGCCCGTGGCGGCGGCAAAGCGCTGGAAATGATGGACCAGCACAGCATGGATTTACTCTCGACCGAATGAGTCGACAGGTGTCGTCGGTAATCCCGCGGGGTTGCCGCACGGCCTGACCGGGTTGCAGTTGCCGGGATTGCCATGCAGTCGCCGGTCAACTGCCGTGAATTTGCCTGGCCGCATAGCGAATACCAGTCAAAGGAGCCTTGAGCATCAAACCTTTATTCATCAAGGGCCCGTCGCTGGGCATACGCCTGTTCGCGCTGACGGTGCTGTCACTGGTGTTGATGGTGGTGGATGCACGCTTTGCCGCCTTGCAGCCGGTACGCGCCCAATTGGGCCTGGTACTGTCGCCGCTGTACTACGTTGCCGATTTGCCGGCGCGTGGCTGGGCGGGCATCAGCCTGCTGACCGCCAGCCGCTCTGATCTGATCTCGGAAAACCAGCGACTGCAATCAGAAGCTTTGCTGGCGCAGCGCCAACTGCAGAAGCTGGCGGCGCTGACCGAGCAGAATGTTCGCCTGCGTGAACTGCTCAACTCTGCCTCGCTGGTGGATGAGCGCGTGTTGGTGGCTGAGCTGATTGGTGTCGATCCGAACCCGTTCAATCAACGTGTGCTGCTCAACAAGGGTGAGCGCGACGGCGTCTTCCTCGGTCAGCCGGTACTTGATGCCACAGGCCTGATGGGGCAAGTGGTCGAAGTCATGCCGCATACTGCACGGGTCTTGTTGATTACCGATGCTTCGCACAGCTTGCCGGTACAGATCAATCGCAACGGCCTGCGCGCCATTGCCAGTGGTGCGGGCAACAATGAGTGGCTTGAGCTGCGGTACGTCGGTGATACGGCAGATGTGCGGATCAACGACTTGGTGGTCAGCTCAGGTCTGGGCCAACGTTTTCCTGCCGGCTACCCGGTTGGCCGGGTGGTTGCGGTTGAGCGCGACCCTGGCCAGCCGTTTGCCGACGTGCGTATTGCCCCTAGTGCACAATTGAGCCGCAGTCGCTATCTGTTGCTGGTGTTCAGTCCGGACAGTGGCTATGGCCAGCATCTGGAGGTAGACGATGCGCAGTAGTTTGATCATTGCAGCGAGCATTCTGGTGGCCTTGCTGCTGAGTATCATGCCGATGCCGTCGAGCATCGAATTTGCGCGACCGCTCTGGCTGGCCATGGTCATTGCTTATTGGGTGATGGCCTTGCCGCACCGGGTCGGCTTGCTCACCGCCTGGGTCAGCGGGCTGGCTATGGATATTCTCTACGGTGAACTCTTTGGCCAATACGCATTGGTAGTGATGTTGGTCGCCTGGTTGGTCTTGGTACTGCACCAGCGCATTCGGCGTTTCCCTTTGTGGCAACAAAGTCTGGTCATGCTGCCCGTACTGGGCACGGCGCAAATGCTGCTGTTATGGCTGAGCAGCCTGACGGGTAACCGACCGCCCCTGTTGTTGTATTTGCTGCCAGCGCTGGTAAGCGCTTTTTTCTGGCCCTGGCTGGTGGCGGTTCTCAGTCTTATACGCAGGCGCTTCCATGTCTACTGAGCCCTTGGTGTACCTGGCATCCGCTTCGCCGCGCCGGCGGGAACTGCTGGCTCAGATCGGAGTCCCCTGTGTACAGGCGGCCACACATATCGATGAACAGGTTCAGGCGGGCGAATCGGCGGCGGATTATGTGCAGCGTATTGCCGCGGAAAAGGCTGCTGCCGGGTTGCAGGCGGCTCCGGTTGACGCTGTTGTGCTGGCTGCAGATACCGCGGTGGTGATTGATGGTCACATATTGGGCAAGCCGGCGGATGCCGGTGACGCGGCACGCATGCTCGCTTTGTTGTCTGGCCGGAGCCATCAGGTAATGACGGCGGTCAGTTTGGCCCGTGGTACCGAGCGCGCGAGCTGCCTGGTCAATACCGCGGTCAGCTTTGCGGATATATCGGCCACACAGATCGCCGCTTACTGGCAGACTGGCGAGCCCAGGGACAAGGCTGGAGGCTATGCTATTCAGGGGCTCGGAGCCGTTTTTGTTGCGGGCGTTCATGGCAGTTACAGCGCCGTGGTTGGCTTGCCGCTGCGGGAAACTGCCGACCTTCTCACCCGCTTTGGGGTATCCTGCTGGCAGTCTGTCTGAAAGGACCCCCTTGCACACATCGATGGATTGCCCATGAGTGAAGAAATTCTGATCAACGTAACCCCGATGGAAACCCGTGTCGCTCTGGTGGAAAACGGGGTGCTACAAGAGGTGCATATCGAGCGCACGTTGCGCCGGGGTATCGTGGGTAATATCTACAAAGGCAAGGTTGTGCGGGTGTTGCCGGGCATGCAGGCGGCTTTTGTTGATATTGGTCTGGAACGCGCTGCCTTTATCCATGCATCAGAAATCTCCCAGCGTGAAGGGTCGGCTGTCGAGCCCATCAGCTCCCTGGTCCACGAGGCGCAGTCCCTTATTGTTCAGGTCACTAAGGACCCGATCGGAACCAAGGGTGCTCGCCTGACGACGCACCTCTCAGTTCCATCTCGCTATCTGGTGTATATGCCGCGCACACCACACGTGGGTATTTCACTGAAAATTGAAGACGAAGCGGAGCGTGAGCGGCTTAAACAGATCGTCGCCAACTGCGTGGAACAGACTCCGCAGGAAGAGAAGGGCGGTTTTATTTTGCGCACCGCGGCTGACTCCGCGCGCGAAGAGGACATCATTCTCGATATTCGTTACCTGCAACGCCTGTGGCAGCAAGTCTCCGAGCAAGTCAGCAAAGCACCGCCTGCCTCGATCATCTATGAGGATCTGCCACTGGCGATCCGTACCCTGCGTGATCTGGACAATACCCGCATTGAAAAAGTGCGTATCGATTCTCGAGAGACCTTTCAGAAAGTCGAACAGTTTGTTCAGGAGCTGATGCCTGGTGCGGAAAGCAAGCTCGAACACTACCCTGGCGAGCGTCCGATCTTTGATCTGTACGGGGTTGAAGATGAAATCCAGAAAGCATTGGAGCGTCGCGTCATGCTCAAGTCTGGTGGCCACCTGGTGATCGACCAGACCGAAGCCATGACCACCATTGACGTCAATACCGGTGCTTTCGTCGGCCATCGCAATCTCGAGGAAACCATTTTCAAGACCAACCTCGAGTCGGCAACAGCGATTGCCCGCCAACTGCGCCTGCGCAACCTGGGCGGCATCATTATTATTGACTTCATCGACATGGAAGATGAAGAACACCAGCGTCAGGTATTACGCACGCTGGAAAAACAGCTTGAGCGTGACCACGCCAAAACCAATATTATCGGCATCACCGAGTTGGGCTTGGTACAGATGACCCGCAAGCGCACCCGGGAAAGTCTGGAACAGGTGCTATGTGAGGTATGTGCCAGTTGTCACGGCCGCGGCATCCAGAAAACGCCGGAGTCAATCTGCTACGAGATTTTCCGCGAGATCCTGCGTGAGGCCCGTGCCTATCAGGCTGACGCTTACATGGTGCTGGCGTCACAGTCGGTTATTGATCGCTTACTCGATGAAGAGTCCGGCAATGTCGCTGATCTTGAGCTGTTTATCGAGCGTCCGATCAAGTTCCAGGTGGAAACCATGTATACCCAGGAACAGTACGATGTGGTGCTGATGTGAACGGGCGCTGACTTTGATGCCTTGGGCACGCTGGAGCCGTCGGGCGCTGGATGCGCTGATTTTGTTACTGGCCGCCTGGCTGATTCTGGCGGCTGCGTATGTCAGTCTTGGGCGCTTGCTGGTGCCGGCTGTCGCCGATTATCAGCCACAGGTCATCAGCTGGTTTGAGCAGGCCACTGGGCGCGCCATCAGCTTGCAGCAATTACAGGGCGAGATGCAGGGCAGCCAGCCTGTACTCAAGCTGCAGGGTCTACAGGTGCATGCTGATGCCGACCCGAATAGCCCGGTACTCTTTGCCCTCGACCGCGTCAACGCCAGGCTGGATGTCTTTGCTAGCTTGTGGCAACGCCAGCCGGTAATGGATGCTTTACAAATCGAAGGCCTGGCCTTCGAGCTGATTGAGGATGCCGAGGGTGTCTGGCGCTTGCAGGGCCTGGGCGAAGCTAGCAGTGATCCGCTGATACTGCGTGACATTGCCGAGCTGCTGCTCAGTCAGCGGCGTATTACCTTGCTGGACAGTCAGATCCGTCTTTCTCCCTATGAGTTGCCGGGCTGGGCATTCAGCCGGGGTGACCTGACGCTACGCAACCAGGCTGGCCAGACTCGGTTGGATGCCCGGGTCGTATTGCCCGATGGCGAAGTTGCGCAAACCCGCTGGCATGGCAAACTGAACCCGGAGCATTGGGACGAATCGCAACTGGATGGTTACCTGCTGATGCCTGCCGCGCAATGGCGGCATCGGTTGCCGCACGCCTGGGTTGAGCAGAGCGGCCTGAGCAGTCTGGACCTCGGCGGTCAGCTTTGGCTGCAATGGGATGCCGGCAGATTGCAGGCGGCAAACGCCGAGCTCGCAGTACCGCGCATGGTGCGCGGTGATGCCGTTATTGCCGACATGCAGTTACAGCTCGCCTATCAACGCCAACACCGACACGATCAACTGAGGCTCTATCTGCAGCAGGCACAGCTGCAGGATGTACCCTTGCACGCCATGACCCTAGAGATCGAGCGAGCCCACGATCAAGGTCAGTGGCGTGCCCGGCTGAATCAGCTGGAGGTAGCACCGCTCGCTCGGTTGATCGCAGAGTTATTGCCTGATCAGCGCCCACGGGAGGTGTTGACCACGCTAGAGCCACAGGGGCTTCTGCACACTATTCAGGTCAGTGGTGGGCCTGATTGGCGGGACTGGAAGGACTGGCTCGTTGGCGCGCAGCTGCAAGATGTCAGTATCGCAGCTTGGGAAGGGGTGCCTGCCCTAACGGGGTTCAATGGTGTGCTTCAGGGCACACCGCAAGCGGGCTTGTTGCAGCTGGATATGGCTGACTGGTCGATTGCGTTGCCGCGCTTGTTTGCGGAACCGCATGACTATGATGCGCTGCACGCCGACGTGTTCTGGGGTTGGCAGCCCGAGCAGAGGTTCAGCCTGGAGATACCCGGTGCAGCCATCCGTGGTGAAGAAGGCGAGATTGCCATGGCGCTGGCACTGGATTTGCCGCTGGAGTGGGCCGAGCATACTCCTAGTATGACGCTGCGGGCCAGCCTGAAGGGCAGTCAGGCGCAGTTTAACGCGCGTTACTTACCGACCGAAGCGCCAGGTTTCAGTCCGGCGATTGCTGATTGGCTGCAGGCTGCTGAAGCCACTGGAGATATTCCATTGGCGGTTTTTGTCTTTGATGGAAGTTTGCTCGAAGGCGCCGAAGACCGAATCATTGATCTTTATGTCGCGCTGGAATCCGGCGGCTTGCTGTTTCAGCCCGGCTGGCCACGGCTGGAACAGGTCAATGCCAGTCTGTGGCTGAGCGATGGCCTGGTGACTATCGAGCAGGCTGAAGCCCGGCTGTGGCAGACCGCTCTCAGCGATATTGTCCTGCGCTCGCGCCGCCCGCAGCAATTGACGACGCACCTGGATATTACCGGAACAGCGAGTGGCCCGCTGGAAGATGCTCTGCGCTTGATGCAGGACAGCCCCTTGCGTGATCTGACCGGTGACCCGTTGGCTGGCTGGCAGGCCAGCGGTGAGCTGCAGGGTGACGTGACGCTGGGCATACCCTTGCAGGCAGGCAACCCTGCTGAAGTCGATGTCCGCTGGCAAGCGACGGCGGAGCAGCTGCGAATGCCACAACTGGATCTAGCGTTCGGGCAGGTCAGCGGTGATTTCAGTTATCAGGACAGCGCCGGGCTGCTGGCCGAGAATCTACAAGCCCAGGTCCTGGGTCAGCAGATACAAGGTGACATTAGTCGTCATGCAGGTAGCCCGCGCATTCAGCTGCGTGGTCAGCACCAGATCAGTCAGCTGCGCCAGTGGGCGCTGTTGGAACCCATCCCGGCTGAGCTAGTAAGTGGTGCCCTTAACTGGCAGGCCAGGGTTGACTTGTTACCTGATGAGCAGCGAATTCAACTGCAATCGGATTTAGCGGGTGTCGCGCTGGATTTGCCACCACCACTGGCCAAAACGGCTGATCAGCGCATGCCGGCCGAGGTGCAGCTGAGTCTGCAGGGTGAGCAACAGCGCTGGCGCTTGCGTGCTGGCGATGACTGGCGTGGCGTGGTGCACCTCGATGGTGACGAGCTGGCTGCCGATGTGAGATACCGGCAGGGTCAGGCGGTAACGCCGATCTGGCCGGGTATCAGCTTGACTGCCAACCTGCAGCAGCTGGATGTGGCTGAATGGCAACAATGGCAAGCGGCAAGGAACACTGAGCAACTGGCTGCCGAGCGCATGCTGGATACCGGCATGCTACAGCGGCTGAGTCTGGATGTCGCCGAGTTCAAAGGCTTTGGCTGGGAGCTGTCTGATCTGGCGCTTAGCGCCGCGTACAATGATAACGGCTGGGTGGTGGACATTGATCAAGCAGATGTGCGCGGTCAGGTCAGCCTGCCGGCCAATGCGGATCAACCCCGGGTGGTCGAACTGCAGCGGTTGCGCTTACCCCGGCCGGCAGCCGGTGAGACAGTGGTCACGAGCGGTCTGATCGAGCCAGTGCTGCCGGTTGATCCTTTGCTGGGGTTTGATCCCCGCGGCTTGCCAGCGGTTAATGTGGGTATTGATCAACTTTACTGGGGTGCGGATGTGGTGGGCAGCGTGCGCTTTCTGCTGCGCCCGCAAACTGAAGGGACCCGCTTGCAGGGTCTGGATGCCGATTTGCGTGGCTTACGCCTGCAAGGCACCTTGGACTGGCTTGCCGAGCCGCAGCGTAGCCAGTTCATAGGGCGCTTGCAGACCACTGATATTGGCGCAGTGCTGGAGGCTTGGGATTACGCGCCCTCATTGACCAGCCAGGACTTCGTCACCGATCTGGACTTGCAGTGGCCGGGTTCACCTGCATTCTTTGCTTTTTCTCGTAGCAGTGGCGAATTGAGTCTGGCTGCCAACCAGGGCATGTTGCAAAGTGGTGAGGGCGGTGCGGATGCCTTGCGGGTATTCGGTTTGCTCAACTTCAATGCGTTGACGCGCCGTCTACGCCTGGATTTCTCCGATATCTTTGGTCGCGGCACCGCTTATGATTCGCTTAAGGGCGAGCTGGATATTGAGCGGGGTGTGATGCGCACCCGCAGCCCGCTGGAACTCGACGGACCAAGCGCTCGGCTGCAATTGGATGGTAAGCTGGATTTGCCATCGGATCAGATTGATATGGGCTTGCTGGTGACCCTGCCGATTACCAACAATCTGCCATTGGCAGCGCTGTTGGCCGGAGCGCCGCAAATTGGCGGTGTATTGTTCCTGGCTGACCGCATTCTGGGCGATCGTGTCGCCCGCTTTGCCTCGGTGAAATATCGGCTGAGTGGTGATTGGCAGCAGCCGACTGTTGAATTCGATCGGGCCTTTGACAACCGTCCGGCGTTGGAGGAGTAAGCATGCAGAAGTCACTCGCAGCCATACAGATGATCAGTAGCGATAATGTGGCCGATAACCTTGCTCAGGCCGCCCGTCTGATTGCCGAGGCCGCCGAGCAGGGCGCCGAACTGGTGCAGTTGCCCGAGTGTTTTGCCGCTTTCGGTAATCGTAGTTTGGTCGCCATTGCCCAGGCTGAGCTGTCCCCGGAGCGGCCGATTCGTCGCTTTCTGGCCGATCAAGCCCGTCAGCACGGCATCTGGCTGGTAGGTGGCAGTATTCCCTTGCCGCGAACAGAGGATGGCAAGGCCATGGCTTGCAGTCTGGTCGTCGATGACCAGGGGCTCGAGGTTGCCCGTTACGACAAACTGCACCTCTTTGATGTTCAGGTAGCAGACAATCACGGCAGCTATCACGAATCTTGGGATTACGATTACGGTGACCAGGTGGTGTGTATAGACAGCCCTTTGGGACGCCTGGGGCTGACCATTTGCTATGACCTGCGTTTCCCGGACCAGTATCAGGCGCTGCGGCTGGAAGGCGCCGACGTGATTATGGTGCCGTCCGCTTTTACCGCTGTTACCGGTGCTGCCCACTGGGAAGTCTTGCTGCGCGCGCGCGCCATTGAAACCCAGTGTTACCTGCTGGCAGCCAATCAGGGTGGACGCCATGCCAATGGCCGTGAGACCTTTGGTCACAGTTGCCTGATTGACCCTTGGGGCAGTGTGATTGCCGAGATGTCCAGCGGTGAAGGCGTTGTGGTCGGCACGATAGACCACCAGCATTTACATCAGGTGCGCGCGAAAATGCCGATTATTGCGCACCGCCGTTTTCCTCCGGTTGGCCAGCCCCGACCGGTTAACCCGGATCGCAGCTGAGTTGTGCCCGGTCCAAGGAGTATTGATTGATGAGTAATACCCTGTCGAATGTCGAACAGCGTCTGTTGCAGCCGGCTGAACTGAGCCCGGACAGCATTGCCAGTGTGCTCAGCCAACTGGTTGCCGCGCCCGGTGTGGATGCCGCCGATCTGTATTTTCAACACCAGATCAGTGAGTCCTGGGTGTTGGAGGATGGCATCGTCAAGGATGGCAGCTTCAATGTTGATCAGGGTGTTGGTGTGCGCGCCCAGTCGGGCGAGAAAACCGGCTTTGCCTACAGCAATGACATTCGTCTGCCGGCGCTGAGCCAGGCCGCTGGAGCCGCACGTTCGATTGCCCGCGCCGGGCAGGCTGGCAGCGTTTGTGCCTGGCGGCGCAGCGATGCCAGTGCCCTGTATCTACCTGATAACCCGCTGGAGGTCATGAGCCAGGCTGACAAAGTCGCTTTTTTGCAGCGCCTGGATACCTATACCCGTAGTCTGGATTCACGCATTACCCAGGTGAGCATCAGTCTGGGTGGGGTGCATGACACGGTAATGATTGCCGCCAGTGATGGTACCTGGGCGGGTGATATTCGTCCGTTGGTACGGCTGAATGTCAGCGTCATCATGGAGCAGAAAGGCCGCCGCGAGCGTGGCAGTTTTGGGGGTGGTGGGCGCACCGACTACCTGTATTTTGAAACCGAAGAACGCGCCATGGGCTATGCCCGCGAAGCGGTGCGCCAGGCCAGTGTCAATTTGGAAGCCATTGCTGCCCCAGCTGGCAGTATGCCGGTAGTGATGGGGCCGGGGTGGTCGGGGGTGTTGCTACACGAAGCCGTGGGCCATGGTCTGGAAGGTGATTTTAACCGCAAAGGCAGCTCTGCTTTTAGTGGTCGGGTCGGTGAACAGGTCGCCTCGTCGCTGTGTACCATTGTGGATGATGGCACCTTGCCGGGTCGTCGCGGTTCCTTGAGCCTGGATGACGAAGGCAGTGAAACCGAGTGCACCACGCTGATCGAAAACGGCATCCTCAAGGGCTACATGCAGGACAAGCTGAATGCTCGGTTGATGGGTGTGGCTGCGACGGGCAACGGCCGTCGCGAATCCTATGCGCATTTGCCGATGCCGCGTATGACCAATACCTACATGCGCGCCGGCGAGAGCGATCCGGAAGAGATTATCCGCTCGGTGAAAAAAGGCATTTATTGCGCCAATCTCGGCGGCGGCCAAGTGGATATCACCAGTGGCAAGTTCGTCTTCTCCACCAGCGAAGCCTACCTGATCGAAGACGGCAAGATCACTGCCCCGGTGAAGGGTGCCACCTTGATCGGCAACGGCCCGGAAGTCATGAACCGCGTTTCCATGGTCGGTAACGATCTCGCTCTGGACAGCGGCGTCGGCACCTGCGGCAAGGACGGTCAGTCGCTCCCCGTCGGTGTTGGTCAGCCGACGCTGAAGATTGATCAGATTACCGTGGGCGGAACGGGCTGAGAATATAAGGTCAACTTGGATCGCCACAAGCCCGCGGCAATCCATTTTGACCAGACTCGCGTACCGCTAGCCGTTCCAAGCAAAACCTCAACGGGCCTCAAACACCCCGGCAATACGATTCTTGGCCACCCCGTCCGCCGCAAACACCCGTCCGCTCATGGCAATCCAGACACCGGGCGGACAGGTGTTCAGTGCGCCAATCGCCAGGCCGAGGTTGAACAGCGCGTCGCTGTCGCGAAAGCGCGCCGGCTGCATGGCGCCAGTGAGTACAATCACCTTGTCTTCAATATCTGCCAATGCCGCTGCCGTCACCGTCATGGTGTCAGTACCATGGGTGATCAGGATATGCCGGTGCGGGCAGTCGGCGACAGCGGTATGAATCAAGTCGCGATCACGTTCGTTCAGCTCCAGGCTGTCCTTTTTGACCAGGGATTGCACCGCATAGTCGCCATTGATGCGCGCCTGCTGCAATAGCTCTCCGGCTTGGGGATCGCCGATCTGGTAATCACTCAGGGCATCAAAATAGATCTTGTCGAAGGTGCCGCCAGTGGTGAAAATCTGTATAAACATCTATGACTCCCGCAATTCTGAGCATGCCTTTGTCGTCCCGCAAGCATACTGCTGAAACCCCTGTTACTGCACCTGTCTGGTGGGTGTATATGGTCCGGGCCGAAAATGGCCACCTATATACGGGCATCAGCACTGACCCGCAGCGTCGCTTTGAACAGCACTGCAATGGTCGTGGTGCCCGCTTTTTCAACCGCAGTCCAGCTCAGGCCCTGGTCTGGCAGCGGCGTTGCAGCGACCATGGCGCGGCCCTGCGTGAGGAGATCGCCATCAAGCGCCTCAAGCGCTCCGCCAAGGAGCGACTGATCAATCAGCTCGATGCGACACTATCAGTAACCTCGAAGCGCTGTGCAGGCGGTCAGGCAGCGACTAAGCTAGGCGCAAATAAAACGGAGAACCCCCATGAGTGATTTGATTCTGCATCATTACCCGCAATCGCCTTTTGCTGAAAAAGCCCGCTTGATGCTCGGCTTCAAGGGGCTGTCCTGGCATTCGGTCATGATTCCGCCGGTAATGCCCAAGCCTGACCTGACGGCGTTGACTGGTGGCTACCGGAAAACCCCGGTTATGCAGGTTGGCTGTGATATTTATTGCGATACTGCGCTGATTGCCCGCCGCCTTGAGCATGAAAAAGCCATGCCGGCATTGTTCCCGGAAGGCCGTGAAGCGGCTGCCAGCGGGCTGGCGCAATTTGCCGATCAGGTCCTGTTCCAGCATGCGGTAGCGATCAACTTCCAACCGAAAGGGCTGGCCGAGCGCTTTGGCAGTTTGCCGGAAGCGGTTGCCAAGGCCTTTATGGCCGACCGCCAGGCCTTGTTTGCCGGTGGTACCGCTAGCCGACTAGACACTGCCGTAGCCTTGTCTCAATGGCCGAGCTTGCTCGGTCGGCTGGAGACCCAGTTGGAGCGTGATGGTGATTTCTTGCTGGGTGATACGCCAAGTATTGCCGATTTTGCCTATTATCACCCGCTGTGGTTTGTTGGCAGCAACAAGGCTGTGGCCGAAGCGTTGGACCCTTATCCAGCGGTACAGGCTTGGATGCGGCGCATGGCGGATATGGGGCATGGCGCGCATAGCGAAATGAACGGTGAAGAAGCGCTGCGTATTGCCCGCGATAGTGACCCCGAGCCGCTGCCGGATACTCCCTTTATGAGTCCGGGTGGTTTTACCCAAGGGCAGACAGTCAGCGTGAGCGCAGTTGATTACGGCACCGACCCGGTAACCGGTAGCCTGGTGCATGAAGATGCAGAAGAAATCATCATCGCTCGTACTGATGAGCGGGCCGGTGAGGTGCGCGTGCATTTCCCACGCTTTGGTTTCAAGGTGGTTGCAGCCTGAGTGATTGATGCTGGCCCGGCGTTCCGGGCCAGCAAGCTTGCCTGATTGCCCCCTTCCTGATGGAGACACTGTGGACCCGATTATTCAGATAAGTGGTCTGAGCAAGACCTATGAGTCCGGTTTTCAGGCACTGAAACAGCTTGATTTGACCATCTATCGTGGCGAAATTCTTGCCCTGCTCGGGCCTAATGGGGCCGGTAAAACAACGCTGATCAGCATTATCTGCGGTCTGGTGAATGCCAGCAGCGGGCGAGTTTTGGTCGATGGTCACGATACGGTACGTAACTACCGTGCGGCGCGACAATTGATTGGCCTGGTACCGCAGGAGCTGACCAACAATATGTTTGACAGCGTATGGGCCACGCTTAAGCTGAGCCGCGGGTTGTTCGGCAAGCGGCCGGATGCCGCGCATCTGGAGCGCGTGTTGCGTGATCTGTCGCTATGGGACAAGCGCAATGAGCGCATCATGCATCTGTCCGGCGGCATGAAGCGGCGTGTGCTGATCGCCAAGGCCCTGGCCCATGAACCCCAGGTGCTGTTTCTCGATGAGCCCACTGCCGGGGTGGATGTCGAGCTGCGCCGTGATATGTGGGCACTGGTACGCCGGCTGCGCGATCAGGGGGTGACCATTATCCTGACCACCCATTACATTGAAGAGGCCGAGGAAATGGCCGATCGTATCGGCGTTATCCGTCAGGGCGAACTGATGCTGGTGGAAGATAAACAGGTGCTGATGCAACGCCTGGGTAGCAAGCAGTTGAATATCCACTTGCAGCAGCCGCTGGAGGAGATTCCGGCCGCACTGTCAGATCTGCCGTTGAGCCTGGCAGATGCAGGTTACCAACTGGTATATACCTACGACGCCCATGCCGAGCGCAGCGGCATTGCCACGCTACTCAAGCATCTGAGTGATGTGGGTATCGAGTACAAGGATCTGCATTCCAGCCAGAGTTCGCTGGAAGATATCTTTGTCGAGCTGGTCCATGGCGAGCAGGAGCCTACATGAACGGTCTGGGTATCTGGGCAATTTACACCTTCGAGCTGGCGCGCTTGCGGCGTACGCTGTGGCAAAGCATTGCTTCACCGGTGATTTCAACCACGCTGTATTTTGTCGTCTTCGGCGCGGCCATTGGCTCGCGCATGACGGATGTCAATGGCATCAGCTATGGCGCCTTTCTGGTGCCGGGGCTGATCATGCTGATGCTGCTCAATGAAAGCATTTCCAACGCCTCTTTCGGTATCTATATGCCGAAGTTTACCGGCACCATTTACGAGGTGCTCTCGGCGCCGATCTCGCCGGCGGAGATCGTGATTGGCTATGTGGGCGCTGCCGCAACCAAAGCAGTCCTGCTGGGGATTCTGGTACTGCTGACCGCGCGACTTTTTGTGCCCTACGAAGTACAGCACCCGGTGTGGATGCTCGGCTTCCTGGTGCTGACGGCGGTTACCTTCAGCCTGTTTGGCTTTATTATCGGTATCTGGGCGGATGGTTTCGAGAAGCTGCAGATTATCCCGCTGATGATAGTCACGCCGCTGACCTTCCTCGGCGGCAGCTTCTACTCGATCAGTATGCTGCCGCCGTTCTGGCAGACGGTCAGCCTGTTCAATCCGGTGGTCTACCTGATCAGTGGTTTCCGCTGGAGTTTCTACGGCACCGCCGATGTGCATATTGCCGTCAGTGTCGGTATGACTCTGGTGTTTCTCGCTGTCTGCCTGGCGCTGGTCTGGTGGATCTTTCGTACCGGCTACAAGCTCAAGCCCTGAGTAAGGGGTGTCAGGTGAATTCTGGAGTGGCTATACTCGCGCCTTTGCCTGCGAGAAACTGCCATGTCTATCCAGATCGTCCGCGCCGATTACCACAATCCTGAGGATGCGGCGGCTATCGTCGCCCTGCTAGATGCCTATGCCCATGACCCCATGGGCGGGGCAGAGCCTTTGCCGCAGGCGGTCAAGGATGCGCTGGTGCCGCGCCTGGCCGAGTTGCCGCATGCTTTCAGCGTGTTGGCCTGGGCGGGTGATCAGGCGGTCGGGTTGGTCAATTGCTTTATGGGCTTTTCCACCTTTGTTGCCCAGCCGCTGGTGAATATCCATGACGTGGCTGTTCTACCGGACTATCGCGGCCAGGGCATCAGCCAGCAGATGCTGGCCGAGGTGGAAGCCATCGCCCGTGAGCGGGGCTGCTGCAAGCTGACCCTGGAAGTGCTGGAGGGCAACACGCCGGCGCAGCAGGCGTATTTGAAGCTGGGGTTTGCCGGCTATGCACTGGACCCGGTGATGGGGCGGGCTATGTTTTGGCAGAAAAAGCTGGCTTGACGGGCTGGCTCAGACGCCGAAACCTGTTGTCGACTTCAGCGCTTTTTGTTGCGCAACTGCTGCACCAGCCCCTTGGGCGGGTGCTTGATCACCAGTGAATCACCGCTCTCGTCATACTCGACGCGCTCACCCAGCAGGTGGGCCTCGAAGCTGATCGACAGGCCGTCGGCCTTGCCGTAGAAGCGCATAAAGTTGTTCACGGCTTTCTTGTGCGGCGGAATTTCCTCGGCCAAGCCGTAATCCTTGTTGCGGATGTAGTCATAAAAGGCTCGTGGTTGCTCCTCGTCCATCAGACCAGAGAGCTCTTCCAGTGCGACTTTCTCGCCCTGGCGGGCCTGACCGTTGACATAGCCACCCAGCGCCTTGCTCTTGCTCTTGATGTCATCGCCGGGCATATCGGCTTCGCCGACATAATCCTGAAAGGCCTGCAGCAGAGTATTGGTGTCCGCTTCCGGGTCGGGGCCTTCCTGGCAACCGATAAAGTCACGGAAGTAGTCGGATACCCGCTTGCCACTGCGCCCGCGAATAAAGGAGATGTATTGTTTGGAGGCGCTGTTCTGCTTCCATTCGGTCAGGTTGATGCGGGCGGCCATATTCAGGCTGGCCAGATCCAGGTGGCGGGCCGAGGCCACATCCAGTTGGTCGGTCACGGTGACGCCTTCGGTATGGTGCAACAGCGCAATAATCAGAAAGGCGGTCATTCCCTGGCGGTAGCGGATAAAGAGCACATGCCCGCCCAGCGCCAGGTTGGAGGCTTCCATCAGGGTTTTCAGCTGCTCACTGGCCTTGGCGGAAAAATCGACAAAATCCAGTTCCTGGTCAAGCAGTTGTTGCAACCAGCCACTAAAAGGGTAAGCGCCGCTTTCGGGGTGGAAGTTGCCCCAGGCCTTGTTGGGCTTGCTGTTGTAGGCCTCGATCAGGCCGGCCAGCAGTTGCTCCAGGGCATCGGAATTGGCCAGTTCAGCGTCGCGCAGGGTCAGGCTGGCAGGCTGGCCGTCCGGCTTTTTGTGAATCTGGTGAACGATGCTGTTGTCGATGGGCATAGGGTGTCCGCTGTCTGTGATGCTGTCGGGCAGAGCAAGGTACTCCAGATGCCGGTGACTGGCAATTACCGGGCGCGCGTGAATCTATAACCCCGCGTTGTTCAATCGTCCGGTCAGGTGTCGTTATCACTACCGCCCGGGCACGATATATCGTGCCCCTACATGAGGATGGCCCTCTGCCATGGGCTGATATAACAGATGCCCGCACCTGGCGTAGATACCGTCTTGCCAGCTACCTTGCAAGTGCTTTATTGGCATCAAATGGCTGGCCTG
>REBY01000112.1 GCA_007692485.1 Pseudomonadaceae bacterium
CCACGCGTACCTTTGGCGATCGTCTGCAGACGCTGTCCTACGTGCGTGATGCCGGTATGAAAATCTGCTCCGGCGGCATTCTGGGTATGGGTGAAAGCCTGGCCGACCGTGCTGGCCTGCTGATCCAGCTGGCCAATCTGCCTGAGCATCCGGAAAGCGTGCCGATCAACATGTTGGTCAAGGTCAAGGGCACACCGCTGGAGAATGAAGAGGATGTGGATCCCTTCGACTTTATCCGCACCCTGGCCGTGGCCCGCATCATGATGCCGAAATCCCATGTGCGCCTGTCAGCCGGTCGCGAGCAAATGAACGAGCAAACGCAATCACTGGCGTTTCTTGCCGGGGCCAACTCGATTTTCTATGGCGACCGCCTGCTGACCACCAGCAACCCGCAAGCAGAGAAAGACATGCGCTTGTTTGAGCGTCTCGGCATCAAGCCCGAAGAGCGCGAAGAACACGATGACGAAGTACATCAAGCAGCGATCGAGCAAGCTCTGGTCGAGCAGCGTGATAGCGAGATGTTTGTCAACGCGGCGGGCTGAAGCTCGCCGCCGCGGCAAGCCATTGGCTGCAAGCTGCCTGCACTATCCTTTACATTGAAATGACAATCAGCCATCTGCCTGGCTTCTAGCGACGCGCTTGCCGCTTGAAGCTTGTTGCGTGCGGCTATGTGAGCCCTATGCCCTTCGACCTTTCGTCACGCCTGGCCGAACGCCGCGCCGCTCATCTGTACCGCCAACGCCCCTTGCTGGAGTCGCCGCAAGGGGTGCGTGTGGTGGTGGATGGGCAATCTTTGCTGGCGTTCTGCAATAACGACTACCTCGGCCTGGCCAATCATCCCAAGGTGATTGAAGCTGCCCGCGAAGGTGCGCGTCGCTGGGGCGTGGGTGGCGGTGCGTCGCATTTGGTGATCGGGCATAGCAGTGCCCATCATCAACTGGAAGAGGCGCTGGCCGAGTTTACTCGCCGCCCGCGCGCCTTGCTGCTATCCAGTGGTTATATGGCCAACCTGGGCACGGTTACCGCGTTGGTCGGGCAGGGCGATACGGTGCTGCAGGATCGCTTGAATCATGCATCGTTATTGGATGCCGGTCTGCTCAGCGGTGCGCGTTTCTCGCGTTACCTGCACAACGATCCTGAGAGCCTGGATAGCCGCCTGGCGAAAGCCAGCGGTAATACCTTGGTGGTGACCGACGGGGTGTTCAGTATGGACGGCGATCTGGCCCGCTTGCCGGCGCTGTGCGCGCGCGCCAAAGCGGCGGGCGCCTGGGTCATGGTGGATGATGCTCACGGTTTTGGCTGCCTGGGCGCTCAAGGTGGCGGCATTGTCGAACACTATGGTCTGGGTATGGCTGAGGTCCCTGTGCTGATCGGTACTTTGGGCAAGGCCTTTGGTACCAGCGGGGCCTTTGTTGCCGGCAGTGAAGAACTGATTGAAAGTCTGATCCAGTTTGCCCGACCTTACATCTATACCACCAGCCAGTCGCCAGCCTTGGCCTGGGCTACGCTGACCAGCCTGCAATTGTTGCGCGACGAAAGCTGGCGCCGCGACCACCTGCAGTTGTTGATTGCCCGCTTGCGCAGCGGTATTCAGGCGCTGGGTTTGCAGTTGATGGATAGCCCGACCCCGATTCAGCCGATTCTGGTCGGGTCCAGCGCCAAAGCGTTGATGTTGTCCGCTGCATTGCGTGAGCAGGGCATTCTGGTAACTGCGATTCGCCCGCCCACCGTACCCAAGGGCACTGCCCGGCTGCGAGTTACCCTGTCCGCTGAGCATAGTCTGGCTGATGTCGACCAATTATTGACTGCCTTGGAGCACGCTCATCGACGCGTTAGTGGAGCCTTGCATGACTGATCTGAGCCGTACCGGTATAACCCTGTTGCCGGGTTGGGCGCTGGATGCTGCCAGTATGCAGCCCTTACGTCAGGCATTGTCGGCAGCATTGCCGGGCGCGACTATTGCTTTGGCCAATTTGCCCGCTTTGCGCATGGCCGAGCTGGAACCGGGCCTGACCGAGTGGGCAGAGCAGTTGCAGCCGGGCCTGCTGGTTGGCTGGTCGTTGGGTGGCATGCTTGCGCTGCAATTACAGCGCCGCTTTCCCGAGCGCTTTCCGGCGGTGGTCACGCTGGCCAGCAATGCCTGCTTTGTGCAGCGTAAGGATTGGTTGCCGGCCATGCCAGCAGCCACCTGGAAACAGTTTTATGCGGATTTTTGTGATCAGCCGGAGAAGACCCTCAAGCGTTTTGCCCTGCTGGTAAGCCAGGGCAGTGAGGATGCGCGTGCCTTGGCCCGGGCGTTACCCTGGGATCAGCACAACATTGAACAGCGGCTGCATTTATTGGCGCTGCTGGGCGTGTTGGATAACCGCGCCTTTCTGAAACGTGCCACAGCGCCGGTATTGCATTGCCTCGGTGCTGCTGATGCCTTGGTACCTGCGGATGCGGTTGAGGCACTGCGGACGCTGGATCCCGCAGCGCGGATTTGCCAGCACCCGGCAGCGGGCCACGCCCTGGCACTGGATCAGCCGGATTGGGTCGCAGCGCACATCGTCGAGTTTATGGAGTCGCTGGATGTCTGAAGCGGTGATCGACAAGCGTCAGGTGGCCGCTTCATTCAGCCGGGCAGCCACTACCTATGATCAAGTGGCGGCCTTTCAGCGCCAGGTTGGCAATGATCTGCTGGCGCTACTGCCAGACCTGCAGCCGCGTACCGTGGTGGATCTGGGCAGTGGTACCGGTTTTTTTACCCGTGCCCTGCAAGCTCGCTATGCGGCCAGTGTGTTTGGTCTTGATCTGGCTGAAGGCATGGTGCGTCTGGCGCGCCAGCAACTGCCTGCCGTGCAGGGCTGGGCAGTCGCCGATGCCGAGCAATTGCCGCTGCGCAGCGCTTCGCTTGAATTAATGTTTTCCAGCCTGGCGGTGCAATGGTGCCCGCGTTTGGATCTGGTGTTGGCAGAAGCGCGCCGGGTGCTGCGCCCGGGCGGCTATCTGGCCTTCACCACGCTGGTTGACGGCTCATTACACGAGTTGCGTCAGGCGTGGCAGGCGGTGGATGGTTTCGTGCATGTGAATCGCTTTATGCCACAGGCTGACCTGCAGCAGTTGCTGACGGGTAGCGGCCTGCACATTCGGCACTGTCAGGTGCGGCCCTATGTATTGCATTACCAGCAGCTCAGCGAACTGACCCGGGAGCTCAAGGCGCTCGGCGCCAATAACCGCAATCCGGGGCGCCCCGGTGGCCTGACCGGGCGCGCACGCTTGCGCGCTCTGACTCAGGCGTATGAAGATTTTCGACAGCTTGACGGGGCCTTGCCGGCAACCTATCAAGTGGCACAAGTCATCCTGCAAGCGCAGGAGTGAACGGGGAAAACACGATGGCACAAGCATTTTTTGTTACCGGTACCGATACTGAAATTGGCAAAACCACCATTGCTGCGGGTTTCCTGCATGCGGCCCGTCAGCAGGGTTTGACCACGGCGGCGGTCAAGCCGGTTGCCGCGGGTTGTGAACAGACGGCTGAGGGCTTGCGCAATGATGACGCCCTGACCCTGCAGGCTGAATGCCAGCCTGCACTGGCCTATGATCTGATCAACCCGGTGGCACTGGAAGCCGCGATTGCACCGCATATCGCGGCCAGTGAGTCCGGCGTGAGCTTGACGGCAGCCGGTTTGTTGGCGGGCTGCCAACCGGTGTTACAGCAACAGGCAGACCTGACCCTGATCGAAGGGGCTGGTGGTTGGCTGGTGCCCCTGAGCGGAGGTGAAACCCTGGCGGATCTGGCGGTTGGGCTGCAATTGCCAGTCATCCTGGTGGTGGGCATGCGCCTGGGCTGCATCAATCATGCGTTGCTGACCGCCAAGGCCATACAGGACAGCGGCTTGCGTCTGGCTGGCTGGGTTGCCAACCAGGTTGACCCGCATATGAGCCGGCCGCAGGAAAACCTCGCGACCTTGCAACAATTGATGTCCGCGCCCTGTCTGGGTGTGGTGCCCAGCCTGGAAAAAGCCAGTGCTGCTGCGGTTGCCAGTCACCTGCGATTAGGCGACCTGATGTCAGTGCAAACAGACTGACGGTCGTGCAAAAAATGAACACATGTGCCACTATGGAGCTGAATTCATCTACAGGAGGTTTGTATGCCTTCAGTTGATCTTGTATCCAGTGGTCTGGCGTCCCTGCAACAGGGCCAGAATCGCATGAATAATGCGGCCAGCGAGATTGCGCGCGCCGGCCAGCAACCTGACCCTGCGCAGCAGGCGTTGGGTCAGGTAGCCAATGGTGACATGGCACCTGCCGCCGCGCCGCTGGAAACCAGCCGGCCGGTCAATTTGGTCGATAGCTTGGTCGAATTGCAGCAAGGGCGTCAGGAAGCCGAAGTAGGCGCGTCCGTCATCGACACTGCCGACGAGGTGCTTGGCACCCTGTTGGACGTTACCGCCTGAGCATCGCGGCTGGCGCTGACCAGCCGCTGCTGATGAGTCTACTCTCATGTTAGCTATCGCCGCTCCGTCTGGAGCGGCTTTCTCACCCCAAGTCAAAGCGCCGCAAGCTACCTTGCAGAGCATTCCTTTCCGTGTGCCCGATCCGGCAACTGGTGGCGCCGCTGTGTCGGTACAGCCGGTGAGCAGCCTGCAACCGATGACGCCCACTGCCAGCAGTGTGCCGACGCCCGTTACAACGAGTATTGGCGATTCGGCGGATGGTGATGGCGAGGCAGAACGTGCCGCCGAGCTCGAGCAGCGCGCCGCTGCGGCGGAAGCAGACATGCAGCGCCTGCTGCAGCAAGAAATTCAGGCCTTGGCCCAGCGTGACCGGGAAGTACGTGCGCATGAACAGGCGCACTTGGCGGTCGGTGGCCAATATGCGGGCCCGGTCAGTTACGATTATCAGCGTGGCCCGGATGGGCGCTTGTATGCGGTTGGTGGCTCGGTTGCTATTGATGTGGCGCCGATACCTGACGACCCGGAAGCCACCTTGCAGAAAATGCAGCAAGTTCAGCGTGCGGCCTTGGCCCCGGCTGAGCCCTCCGCGCAGGATCTGGCAGTAGCCGCCCAGGCGTCGCAACAAGCAGCGGCCGCGCGTGCCGAGCTGGCGCAGGACAATCTGGCTGAGGAAGAGGACGAGGTGGCTTCCAGCTCCAGCCCTCTGCGTAACTTGATTGATTCGGTCGAAGACGAGCGCTCGGTTGAGATCGCCGTGACTGCCCAGGCTCCAGACAGTGATGTTGACCCGAGCCTGCGTAACCGCGCTGCTATGGCCAGCTATCAATCGACCGAGCAGAACGCCAACCTGTCTGCTTTGCTGGATCTGCGCGCCTGATTATCGAGTGAACTGTGCGGGCATAAGCCAATGCCCCGACGTTTACCGTTACCCCATCTATACTTGGTATCCCTGCTCGCAACGGGTCTGAATGCCACTGTCAGACTGCCGAGCTGGCTGCACGGAGGTGCATCGCCATTGAAACAATTTTCCTGGCTTTTCCTGCGGGAAAAAGGGTTGACATAAATGATGCATAAACGTATGTTTCAAACGTCTGTTTGAATTGCCCCTGTGGGCAACCTTAACGCGCAGCCAGCGGCTGCTCTTGAACACCGATATAACCATTGAGGTCAAGCACCATGCCAGACTACAAAGCTCCCCTTCGCGATATCCGCTTTGTACGCGACGAATTGCTGGGTTATGCAGAACACTACAACAGCCTGGGTTTTGAAGACGCTTCACCGGATATGGTTGATGCCATTCTGGAAGAAGGCGCCAAATTCTGTGAGCAGGTGATTGCCCCGCTGAACCGCGTTGGCGATACCGAAGGTTGCACCTGGTCACCCGAGGGCGTGAAAACCCCGACCGGTTTCAAAGAAGCCTACCAAAAGTATGTGGAAGGTGGCTGGCCGAGCCTGGCGCACAACCCGGATCACGGTGGCCAAGGCTTGCCGGAGTCGCTGGGTCTGGCTGTCAGTGAAATGGTGGGTCAAGCCAACTGGTCCTGGGGCATGTACCCAGGCCTGTCACATGGCTGCATGAACACCCTGGACATCCACGGTACCGATGAGCAGAAGCACACCTATCTGCCCAAGCTGGTGTCTGGCGAGTGGACCGGCACCATGTGCCTGACTGAACCACATTGTGGTACTGATCTCGGTATGTTGCGTACCAAGGCCGAGCCGCAGGCTGACGGCAGCTACAAGCTGTCTGGCACCAAGATCTTTATCTCGTCTGGTGAGCACGACATGTCTGAGAACATCATTCATATCGTTCTGGCCCGCCTGCCCGATGCACCGGCCGGCACCAAAGGCATTTCGCTGTTTATCGTTCCCAAATTTGTGGTCAATGCTGACGGCGAGAAGGGCGAGCGTAACGGGGTAACCTGTGGCTCACTTGAGCACAAGATGGGCATCCACGGTAATGCTACCTGCGTTATGAACTTCGACGAAGCTACGGCCTTCCTGATCGGTGAGCCGAACAAAGGCCTGAACGCCATGTTCACCTTTATGAACACCGCGCGTCTGGGTACTGCTCTGCAGGGCCTGGCCCACGGTGAAGTCGCTTTCCAGGGTGGTATCAAGTATGCCCGCGAGCGACTGCAGATGCGTTCGCTGACCGGCAACAAAGCTCCTGAAAAGGCAGCCGACCCAATCATTGTGCACCCTGATGTGCGTCGTATGTTGCTGACCATGAAGGCCTTCAACGAAGGCAACCGTGCCATGGTTTACTTCACTGCCAAGCAGGTGGATATCCTGAAGAACAGCCAGGATGCCGAGCAGAAGAAAGCCGCTGAAGCCATGCTGGCTTTCCTGACGCCGATCGCCAAAGCCTTTATGACCGAAGTCGGTTTTGAAGCGGCTAACCACGGTGTACAGATCTATGGTGGCCACGGCTTTATCGCTGAGTGGGGCATGGAGCAAAACGTGCGTGATGCGCGGATCGCCATGCTGTACGAAGGCACCACCGGTATTCAGGCCCTTGACCTGCTGGGTCGTAAGGTTCTGATGACCCAGGGTGAAGCACTGAAAGTATTCACCAAGGTTGTGCATAAGTTCTGCCAGACCAACGAAGGTAACGAAAGCATTCAAGAGTTCGTTGCGCCGTTGAACCAGCTGAACAAAGAGTGGGGCGAGCTGACCATGAAGATCGGTATGGCCGCGATGAAAGACCGTGAAATGGTCGGTGCTGCTGCCGTTGATTACTGCATGTATTCCGGTTATGCCTGCCTGGCTTACTTCTGGGCTGACATGGCTCGCGTTGCCAGCGAAAAACTGGCGGCCGGCACCAGCGAAGAGGCTTTCTACAAAGCCAAGCTGCAGACCGCACGCTTCTACTTCCAGCGCATCTTGCCGCGTACCCGCATGCATGTTGACGCTATCCTGTCAGGTGCGGATAACCTGATGGATATGGCTGAAGAAGATTTCGCCCTGGGTTTCTAAGGCGTTAGCGGAAATAAAAAACCCCGGTCAGTGACCGGGGTTTTTTGTATCTGTGTTATTCGTTTTCGACAATCTCGCGGATGCGTTTGAAGATTTTGCGCGAGGCAGCCGGGGGTTTGTTTTCTGCGCTTTCCTTGACGGCTTGGCGCATCAGTTGACGAAGGTTCTGGCGATCCTCGGCGGCTTGAGGGTACTGAACGATAAAGGCTTCCAGCTCATCCGGCTTGCCACTGACCAGGCGATCACGCCAGCGCTCCAGTTGGTGAAAGTGTTCGGCATGCGCCTGGCTACTGCTGTCCATGCGCTCGATCAGCGCGCGGATGGCGTCGGTGTCTTCGTCACGTACCAATTTACCGACAAAGCTCAAGTGCCGCTTGAGTGCGCCACGTGCGGTATGCCGTGAGGCTTCTGCCAGCGCCAGCCGCAGCTTGGGTTTAAGATTGAGCTTGTCCAACTGGTCGGGCTTGAGCTCGGTCAGCCGTAGGCCCAGCTCGCGCAGCTCATGCAGCTCGCGTTTTATCTGGGATTTGCTGGGGCCTTCGTCAAGCTGTTCTTCATCTTCAAAGTCTGTCATCGTCAACCTTTTGCGCGAATCAATAGCGATTACCGCCATGATACCGCGCCGCTGCAACGCTGTCCGCAAACTGGGCCACAGTACGGTAAACTGTTGGTCTATCAGAGGAGAACGCATGAGCCAGAACCCCACGTCAGTCAGCCAGAGCCCCGAACAACTGCGCAGTGAACTGGAGCAGCGGGTCGACTTTATCTTGCAGGAAGCCAGCAAACAGGGCGCAAGTGCCTGTGAGGTTGCCGTCAGCCACAATACCGGGCTGTCTGTGGGTGTGCGTCAGGGTGAGGTGGAAACGGTTGAATTCAACCGTGACCAAGGCTTTGCGATCAGTCTATATGTTGGCCAGCGCAAAGGTTCGGCGAGCACGTCGGATACCTCGGATGAGGCGATTCGCACCACGGTGACGGCGGCGCTGGCGATTGCCAAGCATGCGTCGGAAGACCCGTATGCCGGCCTGGCTGATGCGGCCTTGATGGCCAACGCCAGCGAGCTGCCGGAGCTCGATCTTTATCACCCATGGGCGATGGATGCTGAGCTGGCGATTGAGCGCGCACTGGCCTGTGAACGTGCTGCTTTGGCACTGGATGCTCGGCTGACCAGCGATAGCGCTAATGTCAGCACTCAGCAAGGTTGTCGGGTGTACGGTAACAGTCATGGTTTTATCGGTAGTGGCCTGGGGACCCGGCACAGTGCATCGGCGGTATTGATCGCCGCCGATGAGCAAGGCATGCAGCGTGATTACTGGTACAGCGTTGATCGCCGTGCTGACCGCCTGAGTAGCGCTGAGGCGTTGGGGCAAAAAGCGGCGCAACGTACGCTGGCCCGCTTGGGCGCGCGCAGTGTGAAAACGGCCAAGGTGCCGGTGCTCTTTGCTGCCGATCAGGCGACAGGTTTGCTCAGTCAGTTGATGGGTGCGATTGCCGGTGGTTCGGTCTATCGTGAATCCACTTTCCTGTTAGATGCCATGGGGCAGCCGATTTTCCCGGACTGGGTGACGATTGATGAGCGTCCGCACTTGCCTCAGGCGCTGGGCAGTGCTGCCTTTGATGGTGAGGGGCTGGCGACGCGGGCCAAGTCGTTTATCGAGCAGGGTGTGCTGCAAAGCTGGATGTTGAGCAGTTATTCGGGCCGTAAGCTGGGTTTGCCGAGTACTGCCAATGCCGGTGGGGTGCATAACCTGCATATCACTACCAATGCTGGTGATCTGGATAGTTTGCTCAAAGAAATGGGCACCGGTTTGCTGGTGACGGAGATGATGGGACAGGGCGTGAATATGGTGACCGGCGATTATTCGCGTGGTGCCGGTGGTTTCTGGGTGGAAAATGGTGAAATCGCCTACCCGGTGAAGGAAATCACGGTGGCCGGCAATATGCGTGATATGTACCGGCAGCTGCGTTGTGTCGGCAGTGATACCGAGCGCCGCGGGAACTATCTGACCGGTAGTTGGCTGGTGGATGGTATGACGGTGGGTGGGGCCTGATTGGGGGGACGTTTGGGAGCTCTGATTAAGATGAGCTGATGTGCAAGAGCCCAATTGGGGTGGACCTGTTCCGGACACGCCGTGAACCCATCCCTGGGGGCTCGTAGATGCCATCCTTGGCATCTAACGGTCCAGAACAGGTCCACCCCAACCGGGCTTTCCGGTTACCGTGCAGTTAATTCACGTTTCTTGCCATTTCTGGCCAACGCCCAGCCCACGGCTGCGCCTGCTCAAGTTGGGTAGCCAGTTGCAGCAACAGCGGTTCGCTGCCGAATGGCCCGCAGAATTGCACGCCCAGGGGCAACTCCTTGTCGGTCCAGTACAGCGGCACGCTCATGGCCGGGGTACCGGTCAGGTTGGCCAGTTGGGTGAAGGGGACGTAGGTCAGGTTGCGCCGGGCCATGTCGTTGACCATGTTTTCCAGCAAGCCCCAGCGGGCCAGCAGCGGCAGCAGCCCGGTCGCCAACAATAACTCCAATACTTGCGCCTGTTTGCGCGGAATGTCGCCCCGTTCGTGGCGCATCGGCGGGTGGGCGATGGTCGGGGTGAGGAAGAGGTCGTATTGCTGGTAGAAGCGCCCCAGCGACTGGCTGAAATCATTCCATTGGCGGTGGCTGCGAATATATTGGCTGCTGCTCATGCTGCGGCCAAAGGCGGCCAGGGTGCGGGTCAGGAGTTCAAAGTCGCGGTCTTTACCGCCTAGCTGGCGTGCTTCGTCGACGGTGGCGGCGGTCTGGCCGAAATACATATCGAGAAAGCAGCGCGCCAGTTGCTGGCCGTCGTAATCCGGGGCGGCTTCTTCTACTTCGTGCCCCAGGCTACGCAGCAGTTCGATGCTTTGCTCCACGGCCTTGATGGCTTCCGGGTGTACCGGGGTGTCGACCGGTGAACGGGTGCTGTAACCGATACGCAGTTTGCCGGGTTCGCGTAGCGCGAGCTCGCGGTAGCTGCCGGCGGCTGGTTCAATAACAAAGGGGTCGCCGGGGTTGCTGCCGCTCATGATGTCGAGCGCGAGTGCACTGTCACGCACGCTGCGGCTGACCACCAGATCACTGTTGGCGCCTTCCCAGACTTCGCTGATGGCGGGGCCGACGGAGACGCGGCCACGGCTGGGGCGCAAGCCAAAGAGGCCGCAGCAGGCAGCGGGTATGCGGATTGAACCACCACCATCGTTGGCCCCGGCCAGGGGGACGATGCCGGCGGCTACGGCAGCGGCCGAACCACCGCTGGAGCCACCGGTGGTATGCGCCAGGTTCCAGGGGTTATTGCTGCGGCCAAACAGGGCCGGGTCGGTCACGCCTTTGAGCGCCAGTTCCGGGGTATTGGTTTTACCCATGATCACGGCGCCGGCATCCAGCAGGCGCTGCACCAGGTGGGCATGCTGGGTCGCCTTGACCTGACTGTACACTTTATTGCCCCGGCTGGACGCCAGCCCGGCGTAATCCTGGACAACGTCCTTGATCAGTATGGGCACGCCAGCCAGTGGGCCTTGCAGTTGTTGCTGCACGCGCTCGGCGGCAATATCGAACATGGGGTGGCAGACGGCATTCAGCGCGGGGTTGAGCGCGTGATGACGGGCAATGGCCAGCCCCAGCAGTTCGCTGGCGCTGGCATCGCCTTTGGCGACCAGTTCAGCCAGGCCGGTGGCGTCGTGTTGCAGGTATTCGGATTGCTTCAGGGGCATGGTCGGGGCTCACGTTTATTGTTGTTCAGAATTGCGGCAACTGTTCGAGAATGCCGGGGGAGTGGTATTCACCTTCAGGCAGTTGGGTCGATTCGCTGGGCGGCTGGGTGACCCATTGCAGAATGTCGTAATAACGGCGGATGTTCTGCACGTAATGGACCGGCTCCGAGCCGCGCGCGTAGCCGTGGCGGGTCTGGCTGTACCATTGTTTTTTCGACAGCAGTGGTAGGTGGTCCTTGACGTCGATCCAGCGGTCGGGGTCACGGTCGTTGTTGCGGGTCAGGATGCGGGCATCGTTCAGGTGTCCGAGGCCGACGTTATAGGCGGCCATGGCAAACCAGGTGCGGTCGGGTTCGGGGATGTCGGCAGAAATCTGGTCGCGTACCCAGATCAGGTAGCGCGCACCCCCAAAGATGCTCTGGCGCGGATCAATCCGGTTGGTGACACCGACGAACTTGGCGGTTGGGAGGGTCAGCATCATCAGCCCGCGTACGCCGGTAAAGGAGCGGGCATCCGGGTCCCAGAGGGATTCCTGATAACCCATGGCAGCCAGCAGGCGCCAGTCGAGTCCATACTGGTCACCGGCTTCACGGAACATGGCCTCAAAACGTGGCAGGCGTTGCTGCATATGGCGCGCAAAGGCGCGGGCGCCGACATAGTCGAGTACATCGGCATGGCCGTAGAAGCGTTCAATCAACTGATCCAGGGTGCCGTCGGCCTGAATGCTGCGGAAAAATTCGTCGACCGCGTCGGCCAGGCTGTCATTGTGCTCCCCCAGCGGTAGCGCCCAGGCAATCGGCCGCGCTTCATCCAGATC
Organism: Pseudomonadaceae bacterium; assembly: GCA_007692485.1. Lineage (GTDB taxonomy): Bacteria > Pseudomonadota > Gammaproteobacteria > Pseudomonadales > Pseudomonadaceae > Halopseudomonas. The sequence goes on from REBY01000112.1 coordinate 11,971, forward strand.
AAAGCCAATATGAATCGCGGGGTAGAAGGCCTGGTTGACCACCAGTTCGTTGGAGTAGACCACGGCATGGTCGATCTCGTTGTCATTCACCAGGCGCAGCAGGTCGACCACTTCCATTTGTTCGGATTCTTCAAACACCAGTTCGGGGTGCTCTTCCTGTAATTCCTCTAGCAGGGTAACCAGGCTGCTGCCGGCGAGCACCATGATGCGCTTGTCATAGAGGTCTTCCAGGCTGCGCGGCTGACGGTTGCCGCGCCGGTAGATGACCTGTGGCGTGGCATGCAAGTAAGGCTGGGCGTAGCGGACCTGGTCAACGCGGGTGCTGTTCCAGGCCAGGCCGGCGGCAGCCAGGTCAGCACTGTCGGGCTGCTCGGCGGGGAGGCCAATGCTGGCGTATAGCTGGTCCAGGGTGCTGTTGATGCGCATATCCAGTTCGACATCGATATGTTCGGCAAAGCGGCGGGCCAGTTCGTACTCCAGCCCGGTAGGGCCGTGGCGGTCCTGGTAGAAGGTGGTGGGGGTGTTGCGGGTCACTACAATCAAGCTGCCGCGGTCCTGGATCTGCGCTAAGCGGTCCTCCGGCTCCTTGCTACAGCCGGTCAGCATGAACGCCGCAAGGGCCCAGGCAAGGAAAAACGTCAGGAGTCGGCAATGCGGCGTCAGTCTCATGCGAGCAGTATAGGCAAAATATGCCGGCGACCATATACCCTGTGATCTCTGAGTGAATGACCTGCCAGCATGGCCCCAAGGCGGCGGTTGAGGTATCCTATGCGCCTTCTTTTTCCAATTATTTCCTCGAGGCCGTTACAGCATGCAAATTCTGCGTGGAGCCCCAGCCCTTTCCGATTTTCGCCGTCTCAAGCAATTGTCCCGCTTGCAGGCCAAAGTGCCCGGCGTCAGTCATGTGTATGCCGAGTTCGTACATTTTGCCGAACTGGATGCGCCGCTGGATGATGAACAGGCCCTGGTGCTCAGCCGGTTGCTGACCTACGGCCCCTCGGTGGAAGTTGAAGAGCCGGAAGGTACGCTGGTGCTGGTATTGCCACGTTTTGGCACTATCTCGCCCTGGTCGAGCAAAGCGACGGATATCGCCCACAACTGCGGTCTGGGCAATGTGCTCAGGCTGGAGCGTGGCATCGCCTGGTACATCAAGGGTGAGCTCAGCAGCAAGGAGCGCGAGCAGGTCAAGCAGTTGCTGCATGACCGCATGACCGAAGTGGCGCTGGATGAACTGGAAGCGGCCAGCGGTCTGTTTGCGCATACCCAGCCGAAACCCTTCCAGCGCATTGATATTCTGACCAATGGTCGCAGCGCCCTGGAAAAGGCCAACACCGAACTGGGCCTGGCGCTGGCCGATGATGAAATCGATTACCTGCTGACCAGCTTCACCGATCTGGGGCGCAACCCCAGTGATGTTGAGCTGATGATGTTTGCCCAGGCCAATTCCGAGCACTGCCGGCACAAAATCTTTAACGCCAGTTGGGATATCGACGGCGACGCGCAGGACAAGAGCCTGTTCGGCATGATCAAGAACACCTTTGAAATGCACGGCGAAGGCGTATTGTCGGCTTATAAAGACAACGCGGCTGTTATTGAAGGCTTTACCGCCGGGCGTTTCTTCCCGCAGCCGGACAGTGGCGAATACCGCGCGCATGAAGAATCTGTGCACATTCTGATGAAGGTGGAAACCCATAACCATCCGACCGCGATTGCTCCCTTCCCGGGCGCAGCGACCGGCTCCGGTGGCGAGATTCGTGATGAAGGCGCCACGGGCCGTGGCGGCAAGCCAAAGGCAGGCCTGGCAGGCTTTACCGTGTCCAACTTGCGCATCCCGGGCTTTTTGCAGCCATGGGAAGAAGACAACGGCAAACCCAGCCGTATCGTCAGCCCGTTGCAGATCATGATTGAAGGCCCGCTGGGTGGCGCGGCTTTCAACAACGAATTCGGCCGCCCCAACCTGACCGGTTACTTCCGCACCTTCGAGCACACGGTGCAGTCACCGCGTGGGCCGGAAATTCGCGGCTATCACAAGCCGATCATGATTGCCGGCGGCCTGGGTAATATCCGCGCCAATCACGTCGAGAAGGCCGAGATCACCGTCGGCGCCAAGCTGATCGTACTCGGCGGGCCGGCGATGCTGATCGGTCTGGGTGGCGGGGCGGCATCGTCCATGGCCACCGGTGCCAGTGCCGAAGACCTCGACTTTGCCTCGGTACAGCGTGAAAACCCGGAAATGGAACGCCGCTGCCAGGAAGTGATCGACCGCTGCTGGCAACTGGGTGAGAAAAACCCGATTGCCTTTATCCATGATGTGGGGGCCGGTGGCCTGTCCAACGCCTTCCCTGAGCTGGTTAACGACGGTGGCCGTGGCGGCCGCTTTGAGCTGCGCAAGGTGCCCAACGATGAGCCCGGCATGAGCCCGGCGGAAATCTGGTCGAATGAATCCCAGGAACGCTACGTCATGGCGGTCGATAATGCCGACTATGAGCGTTTCCAGGCGATTTGCGAGCGCGAGCGCTGCCCGCATGCCGTCGTCGGTGAAGCCACCGAAGAACAATTGCTGCTGCTCAATGACGAACACTTCGAGAACCAGCCGGTGGATATGCCGCTCTCGGTGTTGCTCGGCAAGCCGCCGCGCATGCATCGGGATGTTGAGCGCGAAGCTGCCCCGCAGGATGATTTCAAAGCGGACATGCCGCTGGAAGAAGCCGCCCTGCGCGTACTGCGCCTGCCCGCCGTGGCCAGCAAGAACTTCCTGATCACCATTGGTGATCGCAGCATTACCGGTATGGTCGCCCGTGACCAGATGGTGGGCCCCTGGCAAATACCGGTCGCCGACTGTGCGGTGACCACCAGCAGCTTTGATGTGCTAACCGGCGAAGCCATGGCGATGGGCGAGCGCACCCCGCTGGCCCTGCTCGACGCCCCGGCCTCTGGCCGCATGGCCGTCGCGGAAACCGTGACCAACCTGGCGGCCGCGCGGATCGAGAAACTGTCCGATATCAAACTCTCCGCCAACTGGATGGCCGCTGCCGGCCACCCGGGTGAAGATGCGCGGCTGTTTGATACCGTCAAAGCCGTGGGTATGGAACTCTGCCCCGAGCTGGGCATTACCATCCCGGTGGGCAAAGACTCGATGTCGATGAAAACCCGCTGGAACGATGGCGGTGATGACAAGAGCGTGACCTCGCCGCTGTCACTGATCGTGACCGGCTTTGCCCCGGTACAGAACGCCCGCCAGACCCTGACGCCGCAACTGCGTATGGATCAGGGCGATACCGATCTGATCCTGATCGACCTGGGCCGTGGCCAGAACCGCCTGGGCGGCTCCGCGCTGGCGCAGGTGTACAACCGCATCGGCCAGCAAGGCCCGGATCTGGATGACGCCGAAGACCTGAAAGCCTTCTTCGCGGTTATTCAGGGCCTGAACCATGACGGGCAACTGATTGCCTACCATGACCGCTCCGACGGCGGCCTGCTGGCTACCCTGGCGGAAATGGCCTTTGCCGGGCATTGCGGCCTGAATATCAATCTGGACGTGTTGGCCGACAAAGCTGAAGACCTGGCTGCGGTGCTGTTCAACGAAGAACTGGGCGCAGTGATCCAGGTTCGCCAGAGCGATACCGAAGCCGTGCTGGCGCAGCTGTCCGGCGCCGGCCTGGGTGATTGCAGCGCCGTGATCGGCCAGCCGCAAAGCCCGCAGATCCTTAACTTCAGTTTCGCTGACGAGATACTGCTCAGCGGCACCCGCGCCGCCTGGCAGCAAGCCTGGAGCGAAACCAGCTGGCATATCCAGCGTCTGCGTGACAACGCCGACTGTGCCGACCAGGAATTCGACAACCTGGCTGACGACGGCAATCCGGGCTTGCAGGTATTGCTCAGCTACGACGTGAATGAAGACGTCGCCGCGCCCTTCATCAACAGCGGTATTCGCCCGCAAGTGGCTATCCTGCGCGAGCAGGGCGTCAACGGTCAGGTCGAAATGGCCGCCGCCTTTACCCGCGCCGGCTTCAATGCCATTGACGTGCATATGAGCGACATTCTGGCCGGTCGCGTGGACCTGGCTGACTTCCGTGGCCTGGTCGCCTGTGGCGGCTTCTCCTACGGTGACGTACTGGGTGCCGGCGAAGGCTGGGCCAAGTCGATACTGTTCAACCCTGAAGCCCGCGAAGCCTTCAGCGAGTTTTTCCAGCGCCCGGATACCTTCGCCCTTGGCGTGTGTAACGGCTGCCAGATGCTGTCCAACCTGCGTGAACTCATTCCCGGCAGCGAGCACTGGCCGCACTTTGTGCGCAACCGCTCCGAGCAATTCGAAGCCCGCGTCGCCCTGGTGGAAGTGCAGGCATCGCCCTCCATCTTCCTCAACGGCATGGTCGGCACCCGCCTGCCCATCGCCATTGCCCACGGTGAAGGCCATGCAGAGTTCTCCAGCAGCAGCGCGGTGGATGCCTGTGAGGCCAGCAACAGCGTTGCCCTGCGCTATATCGACAACCGTGGACGCATGACGGAACGTTACCCGGCGAACCCCAACGGCTCACCGCGCGGCATCACCGGCCTGACCACCCGCGACGGCCGCGTCACCATCATGATGCCGCACCCCGAACGCGTCTTCCGCGCCGTACAAAACTCCTGGCACCCGGATGACTGGAGCGAAGACGGCGGCTGGATGCGCATGTTCCGCAACGCCCGCGTCTGGACCGGCTAAAACCAGCCTCTACTACTCGGGCTGCCTAACCGCCCACTAAAATCAGCTCTTCAACTAATCTAGCCCCTCTCCCCTCGCGGGAGAGGGGTTGGGGAGAGGGGGAATCCTAAAGACCCCTCACCCACTTCCCGCATGGCCATTGGTAATCACCCGACTTTCAGGCTATGTTTAAGCCAGCAAGGAATGCTGCCACTCCCTCCCTTCGGCTCGGATTGCCGTCTTCCTGCTCACAATCAAACAACCAGTACCGGCATGCTCGCGCCAACAGGGTAGGGCGGTAGCGTGTCTGAACACAGCTAATGCCTATCCCAGTGGGCTCTGGACGCCAGCAAAAGCCTGACCCAGCACATGGGTGTAAATTTGCGTAGTACGAACATCCGCATGCCCGAGCAAGGTTTGCACCGTACGGATATCACTGCCACGGCGAAGCAACTCGGTCGCAAAGGTATGACGGAAGGTATGGCAGCTTGCGGGTTTACCGACCGCCGATGCTCGCACCGCTTGTTTGACCGCCTTTTGAACCGTGCTCGTATGCAAGTGATGACGAACGATAGCGCCATCATCATCCTGACATAGCGTCAGCGAAGGGAAAAACCATTGCCATTCTGCCGCACCTGGCGCTTGAGGGTATTTTCGCTTGAGCGCAAACGGGAGGCTGACAGGGCATTGATAAAAGGGTGTTTGCTGACGCCAAGCTACAAGGATTCGGGCTTTGCGTTGTTGCAGGGGTTCGATCAAGCTAGATGGCAAAAGCGTTGTTCTGTCCTTGTCGCCTTTGCCACTGTAAACAGTGATGACTTGTCGCTCAAAGTCGACATCCTTCAGACGCAGTCGACAGACCTCAACAACACGGAGTCCGGAGCCATACATCAAGGAAGCAATCAGCCCATAGGGCTCTGCCAGCAATGCAATGATGCGCATCGCCTCACTGTGCGAAAGAACTGTGGGAATATGCACAGATTTTCGCGCGCGAACTGCTTCACCAATATCACCCAGAGGCTGCTCAAGGACCTTTGTGTACAGAAAGACCAGCGCATTCAAAGCCTGATTCTGAGTTGCTGCGGCAACATTGCGCTTGACCGCCAGCCAGGTAAGAAACTCATTCACTTCCAACGGCCCCATTTCAAGGGGATGGCGCATTCGATGATAGCGGAGATAAAAACGCACCCAGTACCAGTAGGACTTTTCCGTTCGAATGCTGTAACGCTGGACACGAATAACGTTGCGAAACTGCTCTCTTAATCGAGGTTTTGGCGGTAAAGTATCCATAAGGCATCCTTGCTGTATGTATATGGCTCTTCACCCAACATAGTGGGTAGCCCTTTATTTCCCCGCCGTTTTTGGTCACTGTTACCCCATTCAATCAACCTGATCGATGGTGTTCAGCCTTGGACCAATTCACCCTCTACGAACAGATTCTGGGCCTCTCACCGCCCTGGTTTGTCTCAAATGTTGAACTTGATAAAGATCTAGGTGAGGTCGAAGTTCAGGTGGGTCTTGATAGAGATGCCATCCTTACCTGTCCCCGCTGTGGCCGTAATTGCCCAGGCTATGATTCTCGTGAACGTCGCTGGCGCCACCTGGATACTTGCCAATTTCGAACTCAGGTAGTTGCCCAAGTACCTCGTGTGCAATGCCCTGAGCATGGCTGCCTAACAATCAGCGTCCCTTGGGCTGAGCAGAAGAGCCGGTACACCCTGCTATTTGAAGCCTTTGTGATCAGCTGGCTGCGGGTGGCGTCGATTTCGGCGGTCAGCAAACAGCTTCGTCTCAGCTGGACCGCAATCGACAACATTATGGAACGAGCCGTGCAACGAGGACTGGCTAACTCACCAGAGCGAGATATCGTCAGGCTTGCTGTCGATGAGACCTCATTTCGCAAAGGGCATGATTACGTAACCATTGTTTCCAATAGCCAGGGTCATGTCTTGGCTGTAGAGGATGGCAGGTCATCAGATAGCCTTGGTCGTTTTTACGCCACTTTAGATGAGCAACGTAAGCGGTCGATTACGTCTATCTCAATGGATATGAGTCCGGCCTACCAGAAGGCGACGTTTGAACATATTGAAAATGCTCACCGCAAGATCGCTTTCGATCATTTCCATGTGGCACAGATGCTGACCAGGGCGCTCGATATGACCCGTAAGGCCGACATGGCAAAGGCTGATCGTTCAATGCGTAAGGGAATACATCAGAGTCGTTACACCTGGCTGCGTCACCGGGACAGTCTCGATTTACAGCAAGTTCAGCAGATGCGGCAGCTATCTGAAGACCTCAAAGACACTGGGCTTGTGTGGTACCTCAAAGAGAAGGCACGAGATATCTGGCAAGGCTATCGCGTTAAAGGTGCCCGTGTGGCTTGGCAGGAATGGATACAGATGGCCCGGGTAACGAAGGTTCGGGCGTTGACCTCGGCGGCAGACCAGATAGAAATCAAGCTATTCGGCATCCTCAATGCGATGCGTTTTAAGGCCTCTAATGGGCTAGCGGAAGCCATCAACGGACAGGTTCGAGCGCTGAAGGTCAGAGCTAGGGGATTTCGAAGCAAGGAGAGGTTCAAGCGAGCAATCTTGTTCCACTATGGCGGACTGCCAATGGCTCCTGACCCACACAAATGAACGAAGAGCCATGTATATACAGTATTATTGGTTGCGCACTTTAGAGAAGTCAAGCGATTACAGGCTAAAGCAGTTGGTTGCGGTAAAAGCGGTTGATTTAATTGAAGAAAATTCAAACACACGGATCGAAAGGAGCGTGATTATGAAGAAGGCACTGATATTCAGTCATATAGCCGTCGATCCACTTCACTGTTATGTTTTTCTGGAGAAGTAGGTGCAATCTTCTGAAAGGGATATTTTATTTAGGGCAATGGAGCAGGCGGACCTAGAGACGGCGGCCGAAGTTCATCGCCTGGCATTCACTAGACAGCATCATTCGTTCAAGTGGCTGGAAAGCAACCTCAATGCAGCCCCCAAAACGTTTTGCTATGTTGCTTACGCTGAGGCGTCTTGCATTGGGTATATCATCTGGTCCCAGAAAGCGGGGTTTAGGCCGAGCGTGGTCCTCGAGCTTGAGCAGATTGCCGTATCTCCAAACTTTCAAGGGAATGGTATCGGTAAAATTCTTATCACAGATACATTGCCTGATGTCATTCGAAAGTTGAAGGAGCAAGGTGCCGTGTTGAAGCATATTATGGTGACAACGCGAGCTGACAACTACGCGCAACGTCTGTACAGGAATGTCCTGGGCGCTGAAGTGGAGGCTACCCTAGCTAATCTCTACTCGGCAGATGAAGTGATTATGGTTGCGCGAAATGTCAAAACATAACCAGGCCAAGCACTGGGACAGCTTTTCCGTTGCGGCTTCGCCTCCACTCCAAAGCTGCCCGTGTTGGCGGCGTTATGGGGCCAGAATGTTTCACAAGATCGAAGGCCGTGGATAAATTCCAGCATTGCGCTGGTGCCAGTAGCAAGAAATTGGTAGCGTCAGATTTTGATACTTACCAACGCGGTTGAATTCGGCAGTCTGAGCAGCTTCGTTCAACGTAGTTTCTCGGTCGGCAAGTTGGTTGGTAGGGGTAAGGCAGGTGGCTCTGTTCTCAGTGCCATCAATGAGTCAAGGAGTGAACATGAATTTCAGCAGCCTCGTTCTCAGTGCCATAAAGCGTTTCCGCGGAAACGTCGGCTCTGAGCTGTCATCCCGCTTCGTTCATCTTCTGGCTCCGCTCTCGCTCCGCAAATTACGTTGTATTGGGCATCGAGCG
>REBY01000080.1 GCA_007692485.1 Pseudomonadaceae bacterium
GGTAACCGTGCGCCCGATGGATTCTCTCTTAGCTGACATGGCGTGCAACCCTCCGATTGATGTTGCTCTGAACAATAAAGTGATCAATCAATGGGGCAAACAGGTTAGCAAACAGAATTGCCAGCATAATACCCTCAGGGAACGCTGGGTTGATAACCCGAATAAGAACAGTCATCAAGCCAATCAAGATGCCGTAGTACCATTTCCCGCGGTTAGTTAGTGAGGCCGATACAGGATCAGTGGCCATGAAAATCATGCCGAAGGCAAAGCCACCCACCACAAGATGCCAGTACCAAGGTACAGAAAACATAGGGTTGGTGTCTGAACCTATCATGTTGAATAGGAGACTTGTCCCCACCATACCTACCATAACGCCCGCGACAATTCGCCAATTAGCGATCTTGGCGACCAGCAAAACAGCACCGCCTATCAGCACAGCTAGCGTTGACACTTCACCCATGGAACCATGAATACTTCCTGAGAAAGCATTCCACCAAGTGATGCCGCCATCAACAACAGCCTGGACGCCGCCTTCAGCAGCCATACTCAGAGCAGTAGCACCTGAGTACCCATCAACGGAGGTCCAAACCGAGTCCCCGGAAATTTGTGCAGGATAGGCAAAATATAGGAAAGCACGACCGGTCAGTGCCGGGTTGAGGAAGTTTTTGCCTGTACCGCCAAAGACTTCCTTGCCCACCACGATACCGAAGGTGATACCCAGAGCGACCTGCCACAGCGGAATGCTGGCCGGCAGGATCAAGGCGAACAACACCGAGGTAACAAAGAAGCCTTCATTGACTTCATGCTTGCGGATCGAGGCAAACAGGACTTCCCAGAAACCACCAACGATGAAGGTCACCGCATAGATAGGCAGGAAGTAAGCCGCACCGTGAACAAAGTTGTCCCACACGCTGCCTGGGTCAAAGCCGGCAAACAGGCTGATCAGCGCAATCCGCCAGTTATCCTGAGCGGCTAGCAGATCCGGATTACCCGCATAGATGCTGTTGGCCTGGAAACCAATGTTGTACATCCCGTAGAACATCACTGGGAAGGTACACAACCAGACCGTGATCATCATCCGTTTCAGGTCGAGACCATCGCGCACGTGCGAGGTAGTCTTGGTGACACTGCCGGGACGATAGAAAAAGGTATCAACGGCTTCGTAGAGGGCATACCACTTTTCGTGCTTACCGCCCTTTTCGAAGTTGTGCTCGATCTTGTCGAGGTAACTACGTAAACCCATGACTTAACCCTCCTTTTCAATAAGGGTAAGGTTGTCCCGCAGAATCGGGCCGTATTCGTACTTGCCAGCACAGACATAGGTGCACAGGGCCAGATCTTCTTCATCCAGCTCCATACAACCTAGCTTCTGTGCAACATCGGTGTCACTGACGATCAGCGCACGCAGCAGTTGCGTGGGCAAAATATCCAGCGGCATGACCATTTCATAGTTGCCCAGCGGCACCATGGCGCGCGGGCTACCATTGGTCGTCGTGGTAAAGTCGAACAACTTGCCTGACTTGAGTTTGGACACGAAGATATTCAGTACCGAGTGTTTGTTAACCCCGGCACGCAGGTAGTGCATCATCTCGCGGTGATCACCTTCGGCCAATACCGACACCTGCTGGTGAAAGCGGCCCAGATAAGCCACAGCACCGCGCGCATGACGGCCACCGAAAACCGAGCCGGAAATTAGACGATTGTTGCCCGGTTTCATCTCACCGGCTGTCAACTCTTCCAGGCTGGCGCCCACGCGAGTGCGTACGAGTCGCGGCTGGTCCACCTGAGGACCGGCCAGCGCGATAATGCGATCTGTCCAGATCTTGCCTTCGGTGAACAACTTACCGATAGCAATCACATCCTGTGGGAAGATTTGCCAGACCTGCTTGGTCGTGCTGACCGGGTCAAGATGATGAATATGAGTGCCTGGCAGGCCGGCAGGGTGCGGGCCAGTAAAGCTTTCGCTGCGCACGCCTTCAAGGTCTTCACCGGGCAGGTTGACGCCTTCGGCTTTACATAACCAGATCGGCGCCAGGCGAGCCAATACCTTGAGACCATTCTCAAAGTCACTGGCGTATTCCTGGATGATGACAGCCGGGTCAGCAGCCAACGGGTGAGTATCGACGGCAGTGACAAAAATCGAGCTGGGTTTGCTGTCCAGCGCGGGCACCTTGCTGTACGGACGTGTGCGAAGTGACGTCCATGCACCGGACTGCACTAGCTGGTCACGGATTTTCTGCGGATCAAGCGAGCTCAACTGGTTGGCATCATGGGCATCAAAGGTAACGGCATCGTCGCCTTCGATCTCAATCACCACTGACTGCAGGACACGCTTGTCACCGCGGTTGATTGCGCTGATCACGCCACTGGCCGGTGCGGTATAAATAACACCGTCAGTTTTTTTATCACTGAACAGGATCTGACCCAACTTGACCCGGTCACCCTCTTGCACTTCCATGGTAGGTTTCATGCCATGGTAGTCATAGCCGATTACGGCAACGCTGCGTACGGAACGGCCGTTCTCGATACGCTGCTCGGGTGAGCCGGTGATTGGCAGATCCAAGCCCCGTTTGATTTTTATCATACGAATAGCCTAATCACTGGTTAAAGACTTCGGCGGCTGGTGGCCAATGCAGCTAAGCGGGAACCCCGATATCGCAGCGCAAGGCGGATACGGAATCAGGGTGAGGTGACCACAGACCCCCACGAAAAATCCTGCTAAGTATAAAGTTCGGGGGGCCTGATGGCTACTCAAGCTCTTGGTTTTTTCAGGTTTTTCCCGTTTTTTCTGTTACACATTGCCTCGGCAGCCTGCTTGACGCCAACACCCGTTGCGATTGTAAATTGATCGCAAATGCAAACCGGAGATACACCCATGCGCCGCACCCTGCTTTTCCTGCTACTGGCACTCGCCACCCCCCTGCTATTGGCCAGTGAACCCGACTTCCCCGAAAGCCTCGAAGTCGATGAGCAAACGCTGGTATTGCGCAATGAATCTCTGCTGCGCTATTTGTTTGTCGATGTTTACAGCGCCGCCCTGCTGACCCCCGCCGATATCAGCCCTACCAATGCAGTCAGTGAGCGTAGCCCGCTGCACCTGGAACTCTACTACTACCGTAATATCGACCGCGACGACATCATCAAAGCTGCCTGGGTTGCTCTTGAGCGGCAGCATGACAGCGGCACATTGGAGCGTCTGCGCCCGGCAATCGATGAATTGCATGCCACATTCGGCGATATCAAGTCGGGGGATCGTTACAGCCTGACCTTGAGCGACAGCCAGGCGCTGCAGCTGAGCTATAACGGCGAGGTAGTCTTTACCAGCGATGACGAGGAACTGGCCCGCGCCTACGTCGGTATCTGGTTGGAAGAAAATGGCCTGTCTGATCGTCTGCGCCAACGCCTGCTGGCCGAGCGCTGATCAGCCAACAGGGCACAAAAAAGGCGCCGCATTGCTGGGCGCCTTTTTTCGTCAAGCCAACGGCTTATTTGGGGAAAGCAGGCGGATTGACATCAGCCATATCTTCCAGAATCCGCACTACCTGGCAGCTGTAGCCAAACTCGTTGTCGTACCAGACGTAGAGAATCACGCGATTATCGTTGCAAATGGTGGCCTCTGCATCCACGACACCGGCATGGCGTGAGCCGACGAAGTCGGTAGACACTACTTCTTGCGAGTTAGTGAAGTCGATTTGCTTATGCAGATCGGAGTGCAACGCCATATAACGCAAGTAATCGTTGACCTCGTCACGATCGGTCGACTTTTCCAGGTTCAGGTTAAGAATCGCCATCGACACATTAGGTGTCGGTACGCGGATCGCGTTGCCCGACAGCTTGCCGCCCAGTTCTGGCAGCGCCTTGGCAACAGCTTTGGCGGCACCGGTTTCGGTAATAACCATATTCAGCGCAGCGCTGCGGCCACGGCGATTACCTTTATGGAAATTGTCGATCAGGTTCTGGTCATTGGTGTAGGAATGCACTGTTTCCACATGACCGTTAACAATCCCGTACTTGTCATTGATGGCCTTGAGCACCGGGACGATGGCATTGGTGGTACAGGACGCTGCCGACACGATCTTGTCTTCCGGTGTGATCGCAGCATGATTGATACCGTGGACGATATTCTTGATATCGCCTTTGCCTGGCGCGGTCAGTACGACCTGGCTGGCGCCCTGGCACTGCAGGTGCTGGGACAAGCCAGCCTCGTCACGCCAAACACCGGTATTGTCGACCACAATGGCATTTTCAATACCGTATTGGGTGTAATCCACTGCCGAGGGGTCCTTGGCATAGATAAACTGGATCTGCACGCCATTGGCGGTAAGGGTCTTGGCTTCTTCGTCGATAGTGATAGTGCCTTGGAAGGAACCGTGAACCGAGTCACGACGCAGCAAGCTGGCACGCTTGGCCAGGTCATTCTCTGCCCCTTTGCGAACCACAACAGCCCGCAGGCGCAAGCCGTCACCGCCACCGGTTTTCTCTACCAGGATGCGCGCCAACAGGCGGCCAATACGACCAAAACCATAGAGCACCACATCACGCCCCTGACCACGATCACCTTTCTTGTCGATCACATCAGCCAGCTCGAGGCGCAGGAAGCCTTCAAGGTCGCTGCTGCCGGATTTGCGGTATTTGTCGACCAGGCGGGCGATATCGATAGAAGCCGGACCCAGGTTAAGGCTCAACAACGCCTGGATAACCGGGAAGGTGTCATGCACAGACAGCTCGGTATCGTCGATCTGGCGGGCGAAGCGGTGTGACTTGAGAATGCTGATCACCGAGCGGTTG
>REBY01000194.1 GCA_007692485.1 Pseudomonadaceae bacterium
GCATGATCTTGCCGGAACGGGTTTTCGGCAGGCCAGGAGCCCACTGGATGACATCTGGCGTGGCAATCGGGCCGATTTCGTGGCGCACCCACTGGCGCAGCGCCTGGCGCAGGGCTTCAGTAGCTTCGACCCCGGCGTTCAGAGTGACATACACATAGATCCCCTGCCCTTTCATGTCGTGCGGCATGCCGACCACGGCCGCTTCGGCAACATCCTTGTGCGCGACCAGGGCGCTTTCCACTTCAGCAGTACCCATACGGTGACCCGACACGTTGAGCACGTCATCAACGCGACCGGTAATCCAGTAGTAGCCGTCTTCGTCACGACGGGCGCCGTCGCCAGTGAAGTACGTCCCTTTGAAGGTACGGAAATAAGTATCAACGAAGCGTTCGTGGTCGCCAAAAATCGAGCGTGACTGACCCGGCCAGGAATCCAGCAGTACCAGATTACCTTCCGCTGCGCCTTCTAGAATATTACCTTCATTGTCGACCAGCGCTGGCTGCACACCGAAGAAGGGACAGGCCGCTGAACCCGGTTTCAACGGGGTAGCACCCGGCAATGGTGACATCAGGCAAGCACCGGTTTCGGTTTGCCACCAGGTATCAACGATCGGGCAACGGCCCTTGCCTACGGTCTGGTAATACCAGCTCCAGGCTTCGGGGTTGATCGGCTCGCCGACCGAGCCGAGCAAGCGCAAGCTGCTCCCATCGGCCCCTTCCATCGCCGCATCACCCATGGCCATCATGGCGCGAATGGCAGTTGGCGCGGTGTACAGAATATTGACCTTATGGGAATCGATCACCTTGGCCATACGGGTGACGTCCGGATAATTCGGTACACCCTCAAACATAACCGTGGTGGCACCGTTAGCCAGAGGGCCATAGATGGTGTAGGTGTGGCCGGTAATCCAGCCAATATCCGCAGTGCACCAGAATACTTCTTTGTCTTTGTAATCAAACACATACTGATGGGTCAGCGCCGCGTAGGTCAGATACCCGCCTGTCGTGTGCATGATCCCTTTGGGCTTTCCCGTCGAGCCGGAGGTGTAAAGAATAAACAGCGGGTCTTCGCTGTCCATCGGCTCCGGCGGGCAGAAATCATCAGCGTCTGCCATCAGTTCTGCGTAATCACGGTCACGGTGATCGTGCCAGGCGATGTCAGCACCGGTATGCCGGACTACGATCACCTTGTCGATGGTCTTGATCTCGGGATGCGTCAGGGCTTCATCCACATTCGCCTTAAGCGGCGTCGCTCGCCCGCCGCGCAGGCCTTCGTCGGCGGTAATCACCACGTTCGAGCGGCCATCCAGGATACGCCCGGCCAAGGCTTCCGGTGAAAAACCACCGAATACAACCGAGTGAATCGCACCGATCCGGGTACAGGCCAGCATGGCCACCGCTGCTTGCGGAATCATCGGCATGTAGATGGTGACAACGTCGCCCTGGGCGACGCCCTGGTGCTTGAGCGCATTGGCAAACCGGCAGACATCTCGGTGCAACTCACGGTAGGTGATATGCCTGGCCTGGCCTGGTTCATCGGCTTCCCAGATAATCGCGGTCTGCTCACCCCGCTCGGCCAAGTGACGGTCCAGGCAGTTGGCCGACACATTCAAATGGCCGCCGAGGTACCACTTGATCGACACATTGTGGTCATCAAAGCTGGTCTGTTTGACCTTTTTGAACGGACGCATCCAGTCAATGCGCTTGGCTTGCTCGGCCCAGAATTGCTCGGGATTGTCGATCGACGCCTGATACAGGCGCTGGTAAGTCTCCTGATCAATCAGGGCATTGCGGGCAAAATCTTCCGGTACGGGATACAGGGTCGCGTCGCTCATGGTTCAAACCTCGGGCTGTCTTTTGTTATGGCCCACAGTCTTGCTGCAGAGGCTCTGCGCAACCATACGACCAAGGTAGAAAACCGCTTAGACCTTTGGCTAACAAAAGGCTGCCAAGGGCAGTTACAAGACAACAACGGCCCGAGCAGCCATAAATGCTAGGCTGTTATGCAACATCAGCAGACAGGAGAACGACTATGCAACAGCCCTTGGCTGAACAAACATTGGAAAGTAAGGCTGACAAGAGCGGCATGCCGGCTGAAAGCGACCTGGCCGTGTTATTGAAAGAGATGCCCGGCTGGAGTTTGCGCCTGGTTGACGGCGTGCCGCGCCTGGAAAAAGCCTACACCTTTGCCGATTTCACCGCCGCTCTGGCTTTTACCAACCGGATTGGCGGGCTTGCCGATGAGGTTGACCATCACCCGGCCATCCTTACGGAATATGGCAAGGTAACTCTGAGCTGGTGGAGCCATGGCCTGGCTGGCGTACATCACAACGACCTGATCATGGCCGCGCGCAGTGACACCCTGGCGTAACCCTATACCCTCTCCCTGCTCGGGAGAGGGCGTATGATGCAAGCCGACTGAATGCTTACTTCACTTCAACTGCCAGACTCTCGGCAATCTTCTTCTGCCAAATAGCCGGGCCAGTGATGTGAGCAGACTCACCGGTGCTGTCGACTGCGACAGTGACCGGCATGTCCTCCACTTCAAACTCGTAGATAGCTTCCATACCCAATTCCGGGAAGGCCACGACTTCAGCTTTCTTGATCGCCTGTGCAACCAGATAGGCGGCGCCACCTACCGCCATCAGGTAGACCGCCTTGTGATCCTTGATTGCCTCAATGGCGATCGGGCCCCGCTCGGCTTTACCGATCATGCCCAACAGGCCGGTCTGCTCCAGAATCGGACGGGTGAACTTGTCCATCCGCGTTGCGGTAGTCGGACCTGCCGGACCCACCACCTCTTCGCGCACCGGATCAACCGGGCCGACGTAATAGATAAAGCGGCCCTTAAGATCCACCGGCAAGGATTCGCCCTTGTTCAGCATATCAACCATACGCTTGTGCGCAGCATCACGGCCGGTCAGCATCTTACCCGAAAGCAGCACGGTTTCACCGCTCTTCCAGGTTTGTACTTCTTCCGGGGTCAGGGTATCCATATTGGCGCGACGTACACCGGTACCCACTTCCCAGGTAATATCCGGATAAGCGTCCATGGGCGGCGCTTCCAGCACGGCTGGGCCACTGCCATCCAACACGAAGTGCGCGTGACGGGTTGCGGCGCAGTTGGGGATCATACACACCGGCAAACTCGCTGCGTGGGTTGGATAATCCTTGATCTTGATGTCCAGCACAGTGGTCAGGCCACCCAGGCCCTGGGCGCCAATCCCCAGCGCATTGACCTTGTCCATGATTTCCAGACGCAGCTCTTCGACCCGATTCTGTGGGCCACGGGCTCGCAGCTCATGAATATCAATGGAATCCATCAATGATTCCTTGGCCAAGACGGCCGCTTTTTCTGCGGTGCCACCAATACCAATGCCCAACATACCCGGCGGACACCAGCCGGCACCCATGGTCGGTACGGTTTTCAGTACCCAGTCGACAATAGAGTCAGATGGGTTGAGCATAACCATTTTGGACTTGTTCTCGGAGCCGCCGCCCTTGGCAGCGACATCAAACTCGATGCTGTCACCCGGAACCACCTGGTAGTGAATGACCGCCGGGGTGTTGTCCTTGGTATTTGTCCGCTTACCTGCCGGATCAGCCAGGATGGATGCACGCAGCACGTTATCCGGATTATTGTAGGCCTGACGCACACCTTCATTGATCATGTCGTCCAGGCTCATAGTCGCGCCATCCCACTGCACATTCATGCCCACACGTGCAAACACGGTCACAATCCCGGTGTCCTGGCAAATCGGCCGGTGGCCAGTGGCACACATGCGCGAATTGATCAGAATCTGTGCCATGGCATCACGCGCCGCCTGAGACTCTTCGCGCTCATAGGCATCATGTACGGCCTGGATGAAATCCACCGGATGATAATAGGAAATGTACTGCAGCGCGTCGGCTACACTCTGGATCACATCATCTTGTTTGATAACAGCCATGCTGGAACAGACTCCTCTGGTTAGTGGCGGGCAGCAGCTGAATCTGCTGCGGCCAAAACAAAACCGGTGACGCCTGGCGCTACCGATCCTTTCAGGATTTTATCCGGGAAGTGTGCACTGGTTCACAGACTTTCTCACCCGAATCAGGGATGCTATCTGGCTCAAAGTCACCCCCGAAAATCTGGGCAGCATTATACGCGAGCTGGCCCACCTTCAAACCCGCATTTGCTGGCGGATGACCAAAGGCTAGGCAAGACTGCCAATTCGCGCTAAATTGACGCCAAAATGCCATCATGGGGAAGAGGGCATCACGTGACCGACATGGATACCGCGACACAAGCCAAATTTCAACGCCTGCGCATGCAGCGCTTTCTGATGGCGCAGCTTAACTACGCAATAACCTATGTGGTTATCGTGACGACCTGGCTGTTCGGCGAATACCATGGCACCGAACTGCAAGCCCTAAGCCACATACTCCTGGGCCTTGGCACACAAGGCGTATTTTTCTGGCTGCTGATCAGCAATATCAACCTCAAATTCCGCGACCCCAGCATGACTGCAGCGCAAATTGTGGTTGCCAGCCTGCTGCTGACCTACATGCTGGTCTACGTGGGGGAATTGCGCGGCAGTATGACCACCATATACGCCATCATTCTGTTGTTTGGCGTTTTCCAGCTTAGTCGCAGAGATTTCGGCGTAGTAGCAAGCAGCACTGTCTAGACAAATACGTGCCCAGCCAGCGTCACTGAT
>REBY01000013.1 GCA_007692485.1 Pseudomonadaceae bacterium
GGCCAAATCAAGGCATCAAGGCTAAGGCTGCCAGCGGATTCGCCACTCATCAGAATCAGGCGTCGCTCACCCGAGGCCAGTTGCAAGGGGAAAGCGGCGCTGCGGTGAACCAGGCTGCGTTCACTGCTGGGCAGTACGTCGCCACTACGCTGTACTTCCCAACCGTTCTTGCCTTGCTGATACAGGGTGATACGGTCAAGGGATGGGTAAAGCATTTCAACGATCCAGTCAGTCGTCTCCTGGGGATCGCCCTGCAGTTCAAACAGCAGCCAGACGCGGTCGCTGGTATAACCAAAATTGATATCAGGATCAGCCGCCGCACTCTGCATTTCGGCGCGGCGGGCCAGCACCTGGTCAGGGCTCAGGCGGCGGCTGCTGTCGCGCAGATAATAAACGTTGGGTTGCAGGCGCAGTGCTTCGGTTTGATCGACGCTGAGCTGCAGGCTTCGGTCTGTGGCGTGGGTCGGGCTGGCAGATAAATATAGAATGACCAGCAGCAATAGCTGCCATGGTAGTGTCCGGCCACTGGCGCTCTGGCGGGTGTGCCGGGCGCACCTCTTCATCCCTGTGAATACTGCCATGTGGAGCCCGTCTGGGGTCAGGTCTGCGAGCCGGCAAGCGGGGTGGGTCATCCGCCTTCCGGAACTGCCGCGTTGATCGAGCCTGAGGTTATGTAGAAACTGCCATCACTATAGTTGCGCGCGTCATTGGTCGTCAAACACCAAAAGCGATGACTAGAGCGGCCAGAAAAACAGCAACAAAGGTATGCTGACAACTACCACAAGAATCTCCATGGGCAAGCCAAGTCGCCAATAATCACTGAAACGGAAGCCGCCGGGCCCAAGTATCAACGTGTTGTTCTGGTGCCCGATTGGGGTCAGAAAGGCACAGGAAGCGCCAATGGCAACTGCCATCAGAAAGCTATCGGCGTCTACGCCCAGCTGGGCGGCAATACTGATGGCGATCGGGCACATGACTGCAGCCGTGGCGGCATTGTTCATAAAGTCTGACAGTGTCATGGTGATGATCAGTGTCAGTGTCAGGGCGATGATGGCATTGCCCTGAGCCAATTGATTGAGCAGGCTCTGGGCCAGCACGTCGGCGGCACCGGTATTGGCCATGGCTGCGGCCATCGGCATCAGCGCACCGAGCAACACGATGATGGGCCAGTCGATGCCGTCGTAAATACGTCGGACCGGAACTACCCGGGTAATCATGAAAGCCGCAACCCCGGCAGTAAAGGCCAGCGCGGCTGGCAAGAAGCCAGTGGCTGCGACGACTACGGCAGCAAGCATGATGCCGACTGCGGTCCAGGCTTTGCGCTTATTGGGGATCAGGATTTGCCGTTGGGCCAGTGGAATACATTGATACTCCATGGCAAAGCCAGCAATGGCCTCGGGCGGCCCCTGCATCAGGATAACATCGCCGGCTTGCAGCTCGGTCCAGCGCAGGCGCTTGACCGAGCGATGCCCCTGGCGAGAAATGGCCAAGAGGTTGATACCAAAGCGACTGCGAATTTGTAGGTCGGTTGCCGTCATCCCCAGTAACAGGGCGTTGGGTTGCACAACCAGTTCCTGAATAACAACCTCGTCATCGTGACTGCGCTTGTTTTTCTTCGGCTCAATAGCCTGCTCGGTGCTCTCGGCGTCATGGCGGGTAGCGCCGACTCTGGATATCTCGGTACGGGTGGCTGACTCTTTGGCGGCAGAGGTGGCGCTCTTGCTGTCAGCTTCTTTTTCGTCTTCTGCTTCCCCGGTATCTTCAGTTTTTTCCGGGTTGACCGATTCTTCCAGTTTCAGCCCCAGCCGGGTGAGCGTCGAGCCCAGGCTTTCCGGGTCGGCTTCAATAACCAGGATGTCCCCGGCGTGCAGTCGTCTTCCGGGTAATGGAGCGGTTACGCGAAAGTCATTGCGGACCATACCAACGATCTGAGCGTCATCGTCATCCAGTAGCTGTTCTGCTTCGCGTAACGTCTTGTCAACCAGGTTGGCTTCCTCGCCAATCCGCACTTCGGTCAGATAAGTCCCGGTATCAAAGCTGTCGGCGTTGCTTTGTTCGCGATGCGGGACCAGCCAGCGGGAAAAGCCCACGGCAAAGAGAATGCCGACCAAGGCAACACCCAGCCCCACTGGCGTAAAGTCAAACATGGCAAAGCCGCTGCCGCTGTGCTCGGCACGGAAGCCGGCGACGATCAAATTGGGCGGTGTACCAATTAGCGTGGTCATGCCACCGAGAATGGTGCCAAAGGCCAGTGGCATCAGTACTTTGCCGGGTGGGATGCCTTGGCGGATAGCGTGTTGCATCGCAATGGGCATCAGCAGTGCCATTGCCCCGACATTGTTCATAAATGCAGACAGTAGCGCCCCAACCAATGTCAGCGCGCCAAGGGCGATCAAGGGGCTGCCGGTATTGGGTAGCAAGCGCTGCGCCATGGCTTCGACGGCGCCCGTTTTTTGCAGGCCGTGACTGAGCACAAGCACGGCGGCGACGGTAATCACGGCCGGATGGGCAAAACCGACAAAGGCTTCAGCGCTGGGTGTCAGACCTGCCAGAACGCAGGCGAGCAGTGAGAGCAGCGCGATCAGATCATGTCGCCAGCGACCGACCAGAAACAGCACGATTGTCGTGCCGAGAATGCCAAAAATTAGCCACTGGTCCTGGGTCATTGCGCCATGCTCCTGTCGGTTATAGCTGCATGGTGCCGTAAAGTGCAGCTCGGGAGTAGCCCAAGAGGCCGACAGGTGTCAGCGAGAATTCAGCGTCGAATGCGTGATTTACGGAAACCACCGTGACTGACGAAGCTTCCGGTATCGCCAGTCAGCCAGTAACGCGTTGCCCGATAGCCAGCTTGAAGCTGACTGACGTGGTAGCCGCGCGTTTTATGATAAGCCCAGCACCAGCCGCGTGACTTCTGTTCACTATCCATAGTTTACCCCTTCCCCAAATAACGTGATTGGACTGCAGATTGGGATTGAGTGTCCGTTTTTTGTCGATTTTTTATTTTAATTAGGCGTGCGTCAAATAACGGCCACCTTCTTCAGAGCCGCATAATACAGCCTTGGCGTGGCTTTTCAATGGCCTTGTGCTTCTGTTTGCCGCTTGTTATGGCTCGACAGGCAGGTTGGGGTGCAGCGTGGTGCGGTTGCGGCCATTTTCCTTGGAATGGTAGAGCGCCTGGTCAGCCGCTTGAATCAGCGCTTGATGATTGGTCATCTCGGCTTGCATGCCGGCAACCCCCAGGCTGATAGCCACGGTCAGCGGTTCACCCTGATGATCGATTTGCAGACGTGCGATGGCATTGCGCAGACGTTCGGCGAACTGAACCGCACCTTGCGTGTCGGTATTGGGCAGCAGTACAACAAATTCTTCGCCGCCGTAGCGCCCGGCAAAATCAGTTTCCCTGGCCAGTTGCCGGGTTAGTCGGGCGACTTCACGGATGACCTCATCCCCTAGCTGATGGCCGTAGGTATCATTGAAGTGCTTGAAGTGGTCAATATCGAAAATGACCAGGCTGGCGGGTTCGTCGTAACGTTGGTGGCGGGCAAACTCGCGCTGCAGGCATTGCTCCCAATAGCGCCGATTAAGCAGACCGGTCAAGCCATCGAGGTCGGCCAGTTCGCGAAGTTGGGCGTTGGCAGATTCGAGCTGGCGTTTGTTGACCGCCACATTGGTCACGTCATAGACGATCAGGCAGACGTGATCGATGGTGCCACTGGTGCTGCGCAGCGGCAGGATGGTCACGTTTTGGTACATCTCGTCGGCCAAGCCAGTGACGGGTTGGTAGCTTTTGAAGTGAAACAGGTTGGGGCGTTGCTCCCAGATAGTGAAGGCGCGCGTGCCGAGCATGACGGCGTTTTCTACTTTCTGGGTGAACCAGTTGGCGTCAATTTCCGGAAATAGCTCAAACAGCGGTTGTTGACGAACCAGATCGGTCTCCATGCCCGAGTGGTTTTCCATAAAGCTGTTCCACACTTCAATTCGATAATCACGATCGAGCACGACTACGCCGACGTCAATGCTCTGGACAATATCCAGTAGCCAGTGCAGTTCGTTCATGTCGAAAGTTGCGCTCATGACAGCTCCGTTTTAGTCCAGCATGAAGTCTAGGGTTTCTCGCAAGCGTGGTACCGAGTCTTCGGTAAACAACAGCAATAGGTCAAAATGCACGTCCATGTCTTCGAGGCTGTAGCTGATTTCCACTGCCAGAGTGCGTTTCCAGCGCCGCTGGTTGATACGGATCAGGTCATCAATCGGGCAGTGCTGCCCGAGCACCATGGGGTGGCCCTGCGACAGATTGATATTGAGCTGTTCAGACAGGCCGTTAAGACAGGCACCGATGATAATGCTGGCCAGATCCAGCTGCATTTCCAGGTGGCTGTTCTCATCATTGTTTGCATGCAGCAGGCGGGCAATGTCTTCGATTTCCGAGTCATGAAAGATCAGCAGTGCCTCGCCGGCTATCCCGCCGCCAATGTAGCCCTGGCAGATTGCCGATAGCTTCTGATCGTTCTGCGCGTCGGCCAGAGTCATATGCAGCTCGCCCACCTCAAGGATGTTGACGTTGGGTATTGGCAGCTTGATAAACACGCCGAGAACGCGGCCAAGTAACTCTGCAGCACGCCCCATGGCGACGTTGGATACTTCGCGAAAGGCGTCACGAAATGAAACTTGCGGCAATTCGGTCGTTTCTGCATGACTAGTACCGGTCGCCTGCAGCTCAATCGTCAGGCCGAGCTCATCCAGTGCGGCAGCCAGTTGTAACGGGTCGGCCGGTTTCTTGATAAAGGCGCGCGCGCCCAATGCCTTGGCCCTACGTACCGCTTCGTCCTGGACGTCCCCGGAGACGACGATGACCTCGGCGCTTAGGCCTTCCTCGCGTAACTGGGCCAGTACGCCAAAACCATCCAGTTCAGGCATGGTCAGATCGAGCAATACGACATGGCCATTGCCTTCACGGATCGCCTGCATGCCCTCGACCCCATTGGTTGCCTGGGTGATTCGGAAGGGCCAGTCGGTAGGCAGTGAGCGGATCAGCTGCTTGCGGGCCATGCCGGAATCATCACAGACGAGCAGGGGTATCTGACTCAAAATGGGTGCACCCTGTAGCTAAAAGAGTTGAACGTTCTTGTGCCTAGCATACAAGATAATAATCGCTTGAGAAGGCTTAGAGTGACGAATAGCGGCGTTTTGCTACCATTTTCCGCTCGATGCTGTTCTACACTGAAGGCTTTACAGAGTGACGCGAGCATAATGGCCGATATTCTTAATAACCCTGACCAGCACCAACGCAAGGTAATGCGTGCTCTTCTGTGGCTAACGGTGTTCGCCACTCTCTGGCTGGGTCTGATCAATCTGTATCGCGGCTTGATCTGGCTGGGCGTTATGGAGCTGTTCTATGCGGGCTTTGCGGCAGCGTTACTCTTCATCATTAACCGAACACGTCATTTGCGCTTGTGGTGTATTGTCTATCTACTGCCTTTCTTTTCCCTGACCGTATACGGCCTCTTGCTGCCCGGTACATCGCCAACCGTCTTTGCTTTTATTCAGGTCATTCCTATTGTGTCCTACCAGTTGCTAGGCCTACGCTTGGGGCTGAGCTTTTCGCTAATTTTTGTTAGCTTGGGAACGTTGGCGTATAGCTACCGGTTTCTGCTCGAAGGTCAGCTGGCTGACAATTTGGTGTCACTCTTTGTCATTCTGGTCAGTTGCTTTGCGATTATGCTGTTCTCGCACATCTATGAGCGCAGTCGGCTGGCCAATGAAAAACATCTACGTCAGTTGGCGGCCACGGATACGCTGACCGGGTTGCCCAATCGTATGTCCCTGGTCGGCGACTTTGAGCGTGAACGAAGCCGGGCGCAGCGGCTGCAAACTCCTCTGAGCATGGTTGTGATGGATGTCGATCACTTCAAGTTCATTAATGACCGCTTTGGCCATGCTGGTGGTGACCTGGCTTTATGTCATCTGGCGTCAACCCTGCGTCAGCGCCTGCGTGATTCTGATCTGATTTGTCGCCTGGGCGGAGAGGAGTTCGCACTTTTGCTGCCTGACACCACTCTTGATCAGGCAGCAAGGTTGGCGGACAAGCTTCGAGAGCGGTTGAGCGAACACCCGGTCAATCTGGGTGGCGAAGCTTGTGTGCTGGCCTTCAGTGCTGGTGTTGCCACCTTGGGTGAGGATGCGCCAGACCTGGATGGCTTGTTATTGGTGGCTGAC
Organism: Pseudomonadaceae bacterium; assembly: GCA_007692485.1. GTDB lineage: Bacteria > Pseudomonadota > Gammaproteobacteria > Pseudomonadales > Pseudomonadaceae > Halopseudomonas. Next base: position 6,217 of record REBY01000013.1, read on the forward strand.
CGGCGAATGTACGAGGCCAAAGCAGGCGGGCGTAATCAGGTCGTTGCGGCAGGACAGCATTACCGGTTGTCGGCGGAACCACCCGTGGAGGGGCAGTCGACTTAGGCAGCGATCGCTATTGGGTTGACCGACGTCAATACGCTAGCGCCGCCAGTCGGCCAGGCTCATGTCATGCCAAACCATCAGGTGTCAGCCAGTCCAATCAGCGTATAGGGAGTTATCCATGAGTCAAATAACACGGCAACAACTGCAAGACCTGCGTGACGAATACGCTACGCGCGGAGAAAAACTGCGCCGTGATCTCAGTCAGGCCTACCCTAGCGATTCGGCTGAGCAGGCCCAGGCACGTGAAAATGATGAAGTGATGGAGGCTTTGCTCGCCGAGGCCGACGAGCTTCTGGCGCAAGTGGATGCTGCAATTGAGCGCTATCAACAGGGTACCTATGGTGTGTGTACCCAATGTGGTGAAAGGATCAGCGATGCGCGCTTACAGGCCTTGCCGGTGGCACAGGCCTGTATTGATTGCGCTGATCAGCTCAGTTCCTGACGCAGCTCGGCAATACGCTCGTCTTTGGCTTGCCAGAGTGCCTGCACCCAGTCCTGGAAGTGCTGGCGAAATTCAGGGTCATTGGCATAGTCGCCATAGAACAGCTCTACCGGGACATCGCGCCCCTGGATATCAACAATGACCTCGCTGACCTGACCGCTCACCAATTGCCAGAACCCGGGCGGTTGCTTGCCGGGATAGACAATGGTGACATCCAGGAGAGATTTCATCTGTTCACCCAAAGCGGCCATGGCAAAGGCCATGCCGCCGGATTTTGGCTTTAACAGGTGGTGGTAGGGTGATGCCTGTGCAGCGTGTTTGGCCGGGGTAAAGCGGGTACCTTCCAGGTAGTTGACGACAGTGACCGGTATGCCATCGAACTTTTCGCAGGCACGGCGGGTAATCTCCAGATCTTTGCCCTTGTCTTCAGGATGCTTCTCCAGGTGCGCTTTGCTGTAACGCTTCATGAAGGGGTAATCCAGTGCCCAGAATGCCAAGCCGAGAAAGGGTACCCAAATCAGCTCTTTCTTCAGGAAAAACTTGTAATAAGGCACCTTGTAATTCAGCGCCTGCACCAAGGCAGGTATATCGACCCAGCTCTGATGATTGCAGATGACCAGGTAAGAGTGATCGCGATATAGGGGGGCATCACAGCGGATATCCCAGCGGGTGGGAGTAAGCCAGGCAAAAATGGCTTTATTGATTTCGGCCCAGTTATTGGCGATCCACATGATCGCACGTGAGGTTTCACGCCGCACCCAGGGGAGCGGTATCAAGGCTTTGATAATACCGAGCAGCAACATCGGGCCAATGCCGATCAAGGTATTGATCAGCACCAGCAGGCAAGTCAGGATTCCAGTTAGCCAAGCGGGCATGGCAAGACTCTCATGATGGTTTTTTTGCCAAGGATACCGGTTTTTAGCGCTGACGACAGTCCAGGGGCTCACCCGATCAGGCGATGGGGCGGGGCTGAAGGCCAGTGCTAGTGTAATTGGCATAATAACGAAGAAATATGGCGATAAGAATGCTGGACGAAATTACCGGCAGCCGCCGCCTCAGGGGTTCATGATGTCCAGATTCAATCCGCTGCTCAGTCGGCGAGACAGCTTCACTGGCTTGGCAGCAGATACCAGGCTGCAACGCGGCTTCTGGTCAGCGGGTTTGCTCGCGGTGGTCAGCGGTGTGCTCTGGTTTGTGCCCTGGTTGGCTCCGGCACTGTTCATAACTGCCTGGCTGGCGCCTGTACCACTGCTGTTTGCTTTGCAGCGAGCCACCGCCTGGCGCGCTCTTTTGCTCGGTTGGCTGGCCGGCACAGTCTATTTTGCTGGCACCAGCTACTGGGTGATCGATTTTGCCATCAACATGCGTGGCATCAGTTGGCTGACCGGTCTGGCCTTGGCCGCCATGTTCTGGATCTATGCCGGGCTATCGCTGGCCTTTGGCTGCTTGCTGGCCCACCACCTGCGGCGTGCCTTGCCAAGCTGGCAGTTCATCAGCTTTCCACTGGCGATAGTGGTGAGTATGGGCCTGTTCCCACTCTTGTTCGAGAGCCGCTTTGCCGAGGCGCAAACCGGCTTCCTGCTGGCGTTGCAGGGCGTTGATCTGGTCGGAGCGCAGGGGCTGGATGTCCTGATGTTGATGTTTGCCGTGCTGATCTATCAGTCACTGCGGTGGCGGCGTGATGCCGGGCGCTGGCTGCGCCACCCAAGCTTGTTGGGCTGCGGGTTGCTATTGATCTGGTTTGCCTATTCGACCGCGGGTTGGGTGTACTGGGAGCGTGAGGTTGCTCAGTGGTCGACCAAGCGGGTTGGCTTGGTACAGCCGAATGATGCGCCCACCATCGACGTGCCGCCTCCGCCAGAAGGGTTTTCCCGTGAGTTTCCCCCGGAAATGCAAGCCAGCCAGCGCTTGGTGGATGCCGGAGCTGAGCTGGTTATCTGGCCAGAGGCGCGCTACAAAGGCTACTTCGATATGTTCTCGGTTCGTCAGGCCTATGCCGACAAGGTCGCTGAATGGGGGGTGCCCCTGGTATTTCATGATGCTGAATCACAATGGATACGTGGCGAACAAGTGGGCTTTAACACAGTGACGTTGCTCGATGCTGAAGGGCGCAGCGGCGGGCACTACCGCAAAATGGAGCGCATGCCCTTTGGTGAATACCTGCCGGCGTTTTTCAGTTTGCCGGGCATTGACTGGTTAACCAAACGCTTTTTTGGTGAGTTTCTGCGCCCGCTGGGAGCCGGGGGGCATCATGGCGTATTTTTCCTCGATGACCTCTTGCTAGTCCCCAAGATCTGCTACGAAACAGCCTTTCCGGAGTCGGTAGCCGAAGCTATCGGTGATGATGCGGCGGGCAAAGTACTGCTGTTTGTGTCACAAGACAACTGGTTCGGTGAGACCCGTCAGCCGTTTCAGCACCGAGATATGTCGATTGTGCGAGGTATAGAAAACCGCGTCCCCATGATCCACGTTATCAACAACGGCCCGTCCGTTGTTGCTACCCCGAGTGGGCGCATCGTCGCCAGCACACGGGCTTTCAGCCAGACTGAATTGGTGGCTGATATGCCTTTCTCTCCTAAGGCGGGCGGCAGCTTTTTCAGCCGTCACCCGCAGTTATTTAGCGGGTTTAGTCAGGGGGTGTTGGGGCTGATGGTTCTATTCGCCCTGATTGGTCGCTGGCGTCAACGAAGATAGTCGGCCAGAGCGGCCATGGCCGGCAAGGTGTAGGGCATGGTCGCTGCTGAACTCGCTACCGGGTGGGATGACAAGCGAACCACCACCATGCCGGTCGCAGGGTTAACGTGAATCATCTGGCCATGCACGCCGAGTGCATAATAGCTGCCATCGTCATCATGGCTGATCCACCACTGGTTGCGATAAGAAAATCCCGGCATGAAGTCACGACCGGATGCCCCGAAAGCCTCGCGATCAGCCCCGCTGGTGATGGTCTGCACCACCTCGGATGCTATGACTTGAGTGCCGTGCCAGTTGCCCTGGTTGCGCATGAGTTCGCCGACGCGTGCCAGGTCGCGCAAAGTGACGTTAAGCCCAGCTCCGGTCCACTCGGTACCTTGGCTGTCCAGCAACAGGTAGGCGTCGTGCTCGGTACCGAGTTGTTGCCAGAGGCGTTCACTGATCAGGTCAGATACTGATTGTTGGCTGGCGCGACGGAGAATCCAGCCAAGGACTTCGCTATGAACCGTGCGATATACAAAGTCCTGGCCGTGCTCGCCAGGGCCGCGACCAATACTCGGTAAGTAGTCGGTCAGCGTGCGGTAACCGGTGAAGTCATCGGGCGGGGGTGCCATACCAGCGGCCATGGCGTATTCAAAAACATTGGATTTTTCGTCGCCATAGATTTCGTTGTAGTCGATATCAGCGGTCATGTTCAGGACCTCCTGAACGCTTGCACCCTGCCAGCCGCTGTCGGCGAGTTCGGGAACGTAGTCGGTTACCTGGGCTTCGGCATCCAGTATGCCCTCATGAATCATCTGGCTGGCCAGCAGCCCGGTAAAGGACTTGGTGACTGACCACAGCATGTGCGGATGATGCGCCGGCATCCCTTGATGATACGCTTCATAAATAACCTCACCGTTATGCAAGATCAGGGTGGCATCGGCATAGGACAGGTCAAGATAATCGGCAAAGCTAAATGGTTGACCATTGGGCCCGTTAAAGCTCAGCGCATCAATTTTGCTGGCCTGGTCGGCGCCTTGCGGCCAGGGTTGAGTTGGTTGGCCACCACGGTGAATATTGCGGCTGGGTAGCAGCTCGCGCATATGATGGAAGGCCCAGCGCAGGTTGGGAAATTGGAGCAAGTAGTTGGCGGCGGTAACTTGCTTATCGGCTGGCGGGGGAAAGCCTTGCATCAGCTGCAGTTGATCCAGCCGGTAATCCGCGGGGTTCATGGCGTCTGACGTATCGGCGAGGGCGCTGGCAATACTCAGGCTGGCCAAGAGGGCCAGGGTCAGTTGGCTGCGACGCATAAGCAATTCTCTCTTGTTGTTATCTGAAGCCTTCACTTTACTAAGCCGGCTCAGCACCGACCAGCCAATCGTGGCCAGCCGGTTGTGCTGAATAGTCACTTATTCCTGGCGCGGTAGTGGGGTTTTGATATGCAGGTCGCGCTGCGGATAGGGAATGGTAATGCTGGCCTGTTTGAAGGCGCGCCAGATTTCCAGGTTGATGGCAGAGCGAACGCTGCCAACACCTGCCTGCGGGTCATTGATCCAGACACGCAGTTCCAGCGCGATGCCGCTGTCAGCAAACTCTGTCAGTTGCACACCCGGCATGGGGTCGGTCAATACCCGCGGGATTTTGCTGGCAGCCTCCTGCATCAGTGCCATCGCCTGCTCAGGGTCATCGTCATAGCTGATCTGTACCGGAATACGCAGGCGGATATTGCGGTCAGCATAGCTCCAGTTGACCACGTCATTGGTGATTACGTTTTCATTCGGGATCAGGGTGTCCACCCCATCGCGATTGCGCACGACGATATAGCGGGCGCGCAACTCCTGCACCCAGCCAAAGTTCTCGCCAATGGTAACTACGTCACCGGGCTTGATCGAACGATCAAGGATCAGGATAAAGCCGCTGATAAAGTTGCTGGTAATGCGTTGCAGGCCAAAGCCGAGGCCAACCCCCAGAGCACCACCAAAGACCGTCAGCGTAGTCAGGTCGATACCCACCAGGTTCAGCGAAAGCAGCACGGCCAGCGTCAGCAGGAAGAAGCGGCTGAACTTGGCCATGGCCACCTGCAGGCCGGGCGGTACATAGCGTGATTGGCGCAGGCGGCGATCCAGCAAGGCGGACAGCCAGAAGGCCAAGGTCATCATCAGTGCGACCAGCAACATCAGCTTGATCACGTAAAGCAGTGAGATGCGGCTGTCACCAAACTCGATCGCCAGGTTGTCCAGCAGTTGCAGTATCGGCGGCAAAATGCCCAGCAGGTGCAAGGCGACCAGGGTCCAGATGCTATAGCTGATCAGGTTTTCCCACGCCTTGAGGGCGGGTGTCACCGGGAAGCCTTTACGCAGCAGGTAGACCAGCAAGCGAATGCCGGCCATTGACATCAGCAAGGGGATGGCGAGATCCAGCAACTGCGTCGACAACTCACTGGTCAACATCAGGCTGCGCCCGATCATGACCCAAAGCAGCAGGCTCAAGGGTACCAGCAGGCGTTGGCCGGAACGGCCGAGCACATGTCCCCATTGCCGAGTGCCGGTGCGCTCGGCGAGGGCCTCCAGGCGCGGAGTCAAGTTGTTGCGCAGTAGCAGGGTGATGCCGGCCGCCAACAGGAGTATGACCAGTTGATACACCACCGCCGGACCGGTCCAGAACAGGTAGGCTTGTTGCAGCAGAAGAGACAGTCGGTCAGTCAAACGGCGGGCACTCCGTGGCAGTTTTATGACCCACTATAGCGTATGCCGGTTAGCTTGTTGGTAACTGCGCCGTCTTCGGGTAACACCGTGACACGCATTGCCCAGTCTGTCGGCGCAGCAGCAGGCCTTGAGTCTGCTAATCTGAACATGGATATTCAATGCATGGGGGAACAGCGTGGCCAGATTCTATCAGCAAAGCCGCGTGGCACGTCGCACATCGGGTTGGTTGGCCTGGAGTAGTCTGGGGGTGTTTGCCATCGGTGTTTTCATGGCGCTGTTCGCCCACAGTTACCAAGCTATGGCCAATGAGGGCGGCGAGCGCCGCAGCGGCGTTGTACTAAGTGTCAATGATGCCATTGGTCCTGCCACCATGGATTATCTGGTGCGCGGCATCGAGCAAGCCGCTGCGGATGACGCTGCATTGGTGGTCATAGAAATGGACACCCCCGGCGGCTTGGTCGACTCCATGCGGCTGATCATTAAAACCATTCTTGCTTCTCCGGTACCCGTTGCTACCTATGTCAGCCCCTCTGGTAGTCGTGCCGCCAGCGCTGGCACCTATATCCTGTATGCCAGCCATATTGCTGCCATGGCGCCGGCGACTAACCTTGGCTCGGCGACACCCGTTCAGATGGGGGGTATGCCGGGTAGCGATGAGCCCGAGCGTCCGACGCCCAGAGACGATAACGGCAGTGATGAGGCTGCGGACGGTGGCGAAGAGGCGGAAGAGTCGTCCAGCCCGCGCCGTGGCAGTAGCGCCATGGAGCGCAAGGTGCTGGAAGATTCCGTGGCGTATATCCGCGAGCTGGCCGAGCGTCACGGGCGTAACGCTGACTGGGCCGAAGAAGCTGTACGCGAGGCCGTGAACCTGGGTTCGCGCGAAGCGCTGGAAAAGAATGTTGTCGATGTGGTGGCCGGCGATATTGACGATCTTTTGCAGCAAATCCATGGTCGTACAGTCGTTATGTCGAGCGGTGAGCTGACCCTGGATACCGAAAACCTTGAGATGGTCAGGGTCGATCCGAACTGGCGCACCCAGTTGTTGGCGGTGATCACCAATCCGAACATTGCCTACTTTCTGATGCTCATAGGTTTCTACGGCATCATTTTCGAGCTGTCCAATCCCGGCAGTATTTACCCCGGCGTGATCGGTGTGATCAGTCTGGTGCTGGCGCTGTTTGCCTTTCAGGTGCTGTCGGTTAATTACGCTGGGCTGGCACTGATCATACTGGGGCTGGCGTTTATCGTCGCCGAAGCCTTTGTGCCCAGTTTCGGCATACTCGGCATAGGCGGCATTATCGCCTTTGTGACGGGGTCGGTGATTCTGATGGACGGTAGCCACCAGGAAATTTCTCTGCCCACTATCGGCGGTATTGCAGCCGTTGCGGCTGGTTTCATGCTGTGGGCGGTGTACCGTCTGGTTGAGATTCGACGCAGCCCGGTCGCTAGCGGCGCTGAGCATCTGCTACGTGAAAAGGCTGAGGCGCTGGATGACTTTGTTGCTGGTGGTGATAGCTATTTGGGTCATGTCCAAGTCAGCGGCGAGCGTTGGAATGCTCGCTCTGGTCAGCCGATCAAGGCGGGCAGCCGAGTCATTATCAAGCGGCTAGACGGTTTGACTCTGGACGTTAGTCTCGAGTGATTACAGTGGTTGCCGGTGACTGCATGCCGGCTCTTTCTTGATAGGAGGTTGTATGCTTGCCGATATCATTCCTTACGTCACACCCATCGTGTTTTTGCTGATTATTCTGGCCTCGGCAATTCGGATTTTGCCGGAATACCAACGGGGCGTGGTGTTTTTCCTCGGTCGCTTTCAGGGCGTCAAAGGGCCTGGCCTGATTGTGGTCATCCCCGGCCTGCAGCAAATGACCCGGGTTGATTTGCGTGTGGTAGCGCTGGATGTGCCCAGTCAGGATGTGATTTCCCGTGACAACGTTACCGTGCGGGTTAATGCAGTACTGTATTACCGGGTGGTTGACCCTGAGCGGTCGATTATCCGGGTAGAAAATTTTGCCGAAGCGACCAGCCAATTGGCGCAAACCACATTGCGTTCCGTGCTGGGTAAGCACGACCTGGATGAAATGCTCTCCGAGCGTGACAAGCTGAATGCGGATATACAGGAAATCATCGACGCCCAGACCGAGGAGTGGGGCGTCAAGGTGGCCAATGTGGAAATCAAGCACGTTGACCTTAACGAAAACATGATCCGTGCGATTGCCCGTCAGGCTGAAGCCGAGCGCGAACGTCGGGCTAAAGTGATTCACGCGGAAGGTGAGCTGCAGGCATCGGAAAAACTGGTTGAAGCCGCCAGGGTGATGTCCAAGGAGACTGGCGCTATGCAGTTGCGCTACCTGCAAACTCTCGCGGATATGAGCACCACCAATGCTTCGACTATTGTCTTTCCGCTACCGATTGACCTGCTGGAAGCTTTGACCAAGAAAGTCCAGAACAGCAATTCGAATAATCAGCAATAACTTTACATAACCACTAACCGGAGGCAGCCCATGTTCGGCTTTTTACGCCAGGATCCACAAAAAAAACTCCGCAAGGAATACAATGCCAAGCTGGAAGCGGCAATGACAGCTCAGCGCAACGGTGATATTCGTACCTATTCCATGCTTAGTCAGGAAGCCGACGCGCTGTGGCGCGAGCTGGAGGCTATGGAAAAGGCGGATTAGCCCGTCTCGTCTGCTGGACAACGCTGGTCCAGCGCGGCTAGGGTGAGCTCAAGTGATCGCCGTGGTGCGATCAAGTATTCAAGGAGTTGCCCTCGCCATGCCCCGTTTTCTGCATACCGCAGACTGGCAAATCGGCCGCCAATATGGCCGTTTTGACAGTGATGATGCTGTCGCTCTGGCCGAGGCCAGATTTACCTGCGTTGAACGTATAGCCACCCTGGCCAGTGAGTGGCAAGTCGATGCCGTGCTGGTCGCGGGTGATGTGTTTGATGCGCAGACGGTTTCTGATCGGGTCATTCGTCGCCTGTTCAATGCCATGCAAGCCTACAACGGCCCCTGGTTGCTGTTGCCTGGCAACCATGATGCTGCCTTGGTCGAAAGTGTCTGGAGCCGTGCCGAGCGTTTGCAGGCGGTGCCGGACAATGTGCATGTCTTGTTGCGCCCAGAGGCGCTCAGCTTTGCGGCCGCCGGTTTCGTCGTGCTGCCCGCCCCTTTGACCCAGCGCCAGACCAATCGCGACCTGACTGAATGGTTTGCCAGCGCTGATACCCCGGACACTCTGTTGCGCATAGGATTGGCGCACGGCAGCGTGCAAGGCATTCTTGCGGCCGAGATTGATTCACCCAACCCGATTGCTGCCGGCCGTGCAGAGCAGGCGCGGCTGGATTATCTGGCGCTGGGTGACTGGCATGGTCTGAAGCAGGTCGATGCGCGCACCTGGTACAGCGGAACACCCGAACAGGAGCGCTTCAAAAACAATGGTGCCGGGCAAGTGCTGAACGTCGAGATTGCGGGTCCGGGCGCCCCGGCCGAGGTCACTGCCCATAACGTCGGTGGCTATCAATGGCAGCAGTGGCGGCGAGAGATACAGCTGGCTAGTGACATTGACCGCTGCCTCGCCGAACTGGACGCATTGCCGGATACCAGTGTGCTTGATCTGACCCTGTGCGGTACCACCGATCTGGTTGGTTTACAGCGTTTGCAGCAGGCATTGTCGGTGGCGGCGGGCCGCTTTCGTAGTCTGGCTTGCCACTGGCGTGAGTTAACGCTGGCACCCAGCGCGGATGATCTGATCAGCCTGCAGGCTGACGGCTACCTCGCCGAGGTGGTTGAGCAGTTACAGCAACGGCAAAGCGACAATAGCGAAGATGAAGCCGAGGTCGCCCGCGAAGCGTTGATGATTCTGGCTACCTTGTTGCGTGATCAGGCTCCGGCAGGAGACAACCCATGCAATTGATTGAGCTCGAGGTCAATCAGTTCCGCCAGTTCCGCCAGCCACTCAGGCTGAGCAACCTGGAGCCGGGGCTGAACGTTATCGCTGGGCCCAATGAATCGGGTAAAAGTACCCTGGTACGGGCACTGCGTGCCGCTTTCTTTGAGCGCTATGGCTCCAGCGTGGTGACTGATCTGCAGCCCTGGGGTGATAGCTCCGCAGCGCCAGAAGTCAATCTACGCTTTGTCTGGCAAGAGCAGGTCTGGCGTCTGCACAAGCGTTTTCTCAAGCAAAAACGCTGTGACCTGCATATCGATAATCAGCACTGGAGCGGTGGCGAAGCGGAAGAAAAGCTGGCCGCCTTGCTGGGCTATGAGTTCCCCGGTAAAGGGGTCAGTAAAGCTGAGCATTGGGGAATTCCCGGCCTGCTGTGGATCGAGCAGGGCAGCGGGCACGAAATCAGTAGCGCCGTGAACCATGCCAGTGAGCACTTGCAAGCTGCGCTAGGCAATACCCTGGGTGAGTTGGCCAGCAGTGGCGGCGATCGGGTATTGGAGTCGGTCAACGCGCAGCTGGCCGAACTGCAAACCAGAACCGGCAAGCCGACCGGGCGTTATGCCCAGTTGCTGCAAGCGGCTGCGGAACAGGCGGAGAAAGTCACCGGGCTGGCAGCACGGGTTGAGCAGTATCAGGCCGAGGTTGATCAGTTGGGCCAATTGGTGCAACAGCAAGCAACGGATGAATTGCACAAGCCCTGGTTGGCGTACCGTCGGCGCGAGCGCGAAGCGCAGCAGGCGCTGGACCAGGTCGCGCGTTTGCAGCAACAGCAGGAACAGGACTTGCTGCTGCAGGAGCAGTGCGGCAACACCCTACGTCTGATTCGCGAACAGATTGCTGGCTTCAAGCATCAATTGGAGGAGCAAGCGCGACGTGAGCAAGCGGTGACCAGCGCAGCGACCCAGTATCAGGCTTTGCAGCTACAGGTGCAGCAGACAACAAGCGCATTGCAGCGCGCGGAACAGGATTATGCCGCTGCCCGGGCGCAACTGCATCAGGTGCGCACGCATGTGCAATGGCAGCAGCAAACGAGCGATCAGGCTGCCCTCCAGACGCGCCTGCAACACTTACAGCCACAACTGGAGTCAGCTAAAGGTTGTGTGGCAGAGGTGGCTGACTGGCAGCAGAAGTTGCAGCATAGCCAGATGCCCGAGGCTGATCTCAAGCAGTTGCGTCAGTTGCAAGCAGCGCTGGATCAAGTCCTGGCCCGCCAACAGCAGGCGGCAACCCGCCTGGAATATGACCTGACAGCAAAGGACATCAGTCTTAATGGTCAGGCTTTGCACGGGCGGGGTGAACAGTTACTGACTCAGGCCGCCGAGCTTGAGCTAGGGGGTTTGGGTCGCTTGCGTATTCTACCGGGTGGCAGCGACCTGGGCGATTTGACGCGTGAGCAGCAGCGGTTACAGGATAGCTACACAGCCCTGTGTCAGCAGTTGGGCGTCAGTGATCTGGCCACCGCGGAGCAGCGTCAGGAGCAGGCGCAGCAGGCCGAGCGGGCATTGGCAACGGCGCGTACGCGACTGGCGGGCCTGGCGCCACAGGGTGTGCAGGCGCTGGAGCAGGAGCTGACCACCTGTCAGCAACAGCTGGCAGCGTTGCCGGCATTGTCTGAGGCGTCGTCTGCCGAGCCGCCGGATATTTCCCTGCATCAGGCCGAGAGCCTGTTTACCGCAGCCGAACAACAGTGGCGGCAGGCGGAACAACAGATGCGCGATGCGCAGCAGCAGTTGAGCGCTGCCGAGCGCGAGCAGAATGCCGCCAACGCCGAGTTGACCCGTTTGCAAACGCATATTGCTGATTTACAGAATCAACAGCAGGAACAAGGGTTGACCAGTCAGCTCAGTGAGCAACTGTCGGTGGCGCAAACCATTGGCCAACGCCTGGACGAGCGGGCCAAGCAGATTGCCGCAGCGCGGCCGGATATTCTGCGGGATGATCGGCTGCGCTTTACCCGCACCGCTGAACAGCTGGAGCAAGCCTTTGCCGAGCGCAAGACCGCCATCGTCGGTTTGCGCAGTGGCTTGCAGGCGCTCAATGCCGAAGCGCTGGAAGAACAGTTGGCCGCCGCCAGTCAAGCAGCGGAACAATCGGCCCAGCGCCTGCGTGAAGTCGAGCGGCGTGCTGCAGCCTTGAGCTTGCTGCAAGACTTGCTTGGCCAGCAGCGCCAGGCGCTAACCAAGCGTTTACAGGCCCCGCTGCAGGCGCACATCCAACATTACTTGCCGCTATTGTTCCCGCAGGCGGATTTGCTCGTCGATGAGCAATTGCAGCCTCGGCAGTTGGTGCGCCAACAAACGAGTGGCGCCGTCAGTGACACCCTGGAGGCGCTCAGCTACGGCGCGCGGGAACAGATGGGGTTGATCAGTCGCTTGGCCTATGCCGACCTGTTGCAGGCCTCCGGGCGGCCGACGCTGATCATTCTGGATGATGCGCTGGTGCACAGTGACAACCAGCGGCTGGATGACATGAAACGCATTCTGTTTGATGCCGCACGGCGCCACCAGATCTTGTTATTTACCTGCCATGCCGACAAGTGGCAGGACCTGGGTGTTCAGGTTCGGCAGATGCAGCAATTGGGTAGTGCTTCCTGACAGGCGCTTGGCGTGAACGCTTGAGTTAATATCGAGCAGAGGTTTTTAGGGACAGTCGCCTCGTTACGCCAAGAAGTTTACTGCCGGGTCACGCCATAGACTAGACTGGGACTTAACACTCAACCAACCTAGGAGCTTGTCTATGACTATTGCCCTTGCACCCCTGCTGTCCCTGATTGCCGGTATTCTGATTCTGATCATGCCGCGTTTGTTGAATTACATCGTAGCCATTTACCTGATCATCGTTGGTCTGGTCGGCCTGTTTGGTAACCAGCTGAACTTTACCCTGTAGCCAGGCGCAACTTAGCGGGTTACCCAGCCGCCGCAGAGCGGGAATACCTGGCCAACAAAGCAGTTGGCGGCGTCACTGCACAGGTAGGCAACAAACTCGGCGTCCTCCTCGGCACTGACCAGGCGGCCCAGTGGCACGTCGTTGGCGAGGCGTTGCTGGAAGCGTGGGTTGGCCTGTATCTCGGGCGGGAAATACGTGGGGTTGTCGACAAAGTTCTGGGCGATGGCGTTGATCTGGATATTGTCGGCAGCCATTTCCACGCCAAGGGCCTGGATGTAGGCCAGCTGGGCCCCGCGTGCCGCGCTGTAGCTGGATGCCCGCTTCATGCCGCGTAAGGCAGCAGCGCTGCCAATCAGCAGTATTTTTCCCCTTTGACGTGCCTGCATGCCGGGTAATACGGCAGTACAAAGGCGCATCAGCGGGTGCACCATAGTGTCGAACACAGCTTGCCACTCAGGTTCTTGAACCTCGCTAGCGCGGGTATTGGGCGCGGGCAACGCCAGGTTGGCAACCAGAATATCGGGTATGCCGGTGCGTTCGATAAGCCGGGCTGGGGCATCAGTCTCCAGCAGTGGGTCAGTATCAGCGATGACGTCGGCGCCCAGTGCGTGCAGGCGCTGACAAATGGCTGGCCCCATGAAGGCATCGGCCTGCGTAACCAGTATTCGTTTATCCATCAGGCTGCTGGGTGACATGCTGACTCCTGTTGATGTATCAAGTGCGCATCTGACTGGTCCGGCGATAGCGGTTTGCGCCAAGTAGGGTGCGCTGGTTGCGTGCAATCTGCGCTACCATATCAAGCCTAGATGAAGCCATGCCAGCCATGGCGGCTTTTCCTGTTTCCGAGTGCGGAGTTGGACAGCATGTTTGTTATTGAGCAGCGTGACCCGCTGAATTACCGGCGCGAGACGCGCCACAGCACTATTCGCCTGATTGTGTTGTTTGCCGTGCTGGGCATGGGCCTGACCACCGGGCTTGTGGCGCTGTTCGGTCAAGCAGACGCGAGTAACTTTCGCTGGAATCTATTGGGCGTGGTCCTGGCGTTGGTGCTGACGG
>REBY01000039.1 GCA_007692485.1 Pseudomonadaceae bacterium
TTTATGGCTGGGAGGTCCGCTCCGGCACGGTATGCTGTGCCCGTTTTGTCGAGCGAGAGCTCGACACTCCCAGCAAAGGCAAGACCCAAGCGCGACCGCCTGGGAGGGACGACGTCCCCGTCGTCCGTGGGCCTATGTTGTCGAGCCGGGTAGGAATATGGGTCAGAGAGGGCTTGAGGTCAGCTCCAGGCCGTCGGCATCCGCCCACAGGGTCCAGGCCTGCTGGTCCCAGTCGCCTAGTACAATCCGCTCTGCCGGCTCGCCCTCGATGACCAGAGGATGACGGTCAGGGCGGTGAGTATGGCCGTGGATCAGGCGTTTGACGCCATAGCGGCGCATCACATCAGCCACCATGCCGGGATTGACGTCGGTAATCTCGCTGGGCTTCATGCGCGTGCGCTCGGTGCTTTCACTACGCAATTTGCGACCAATTTTTTCCCGCGTACGACGCGGCAGGTTGCGCAGGATAAATCGGCTGAGTGGGTTGCGCAGCAGACGGCGCATGCGCATGTATTCGATATCATCAATGCACAGGCTGTCACCATGCATCAACAAGACTTTTTCCCCGTGCAGGTCGATCAGGCAGGGATCCTGCAGTAAGGTGCAGCGGGCGCGACGGCAAAATTGCTTGCCGAGCAGAAAGTCGCGGTTGCCGTGCATGATAAAGGTTTGTTTGCCGCGTTCAGCGCGGGCGGCGAGGGCGCTGATCACGCTATCGGCCAGTTCGTCGGTGGTATCGTCGCCCAGCCAGACTTCAAAAAAATCACCCAGTATGTACAGGTGGTCGGCCGCGTCAGCGGGGCCCGTCAGCAAGTGCAAAAACGCCCGGGTAATATCCGGGCGTTTCTGTTCCAGATGCAGGTCCGAGATAAACAGACTGCGCATAAGCTGGATTACTCGCTCAGCTCGGCACGCTCGATGATCACGTCTTCAGCAGGAACATCTTGGTGACCGGCACGGCTGGTGGTTTTCACGGCCTTGATCTTTTCGATCACATCCATGCCATCAACGACGCGACCAAATACGGCATAGCCCCAACCTTGCATGCTGGGCTCGCTGTGGTTGAGAAAGTCATTGTCGCTGACATTAACGAAAAACTGTGCGCTGGCGGAATGCGGATCGCTGGTGCGTGCCATGGCGACGGTACCGACTTTGTTGGCCAGGCCGTTGTTGGCTTCGTTTTCGATCGGGTCGCGGGTGGGTTTCTGTTTCATACCCGGCTCGAAGCCGCCGCCCTGGATCATGAAGTTACTGATCACGCGGTGGAAAATGGTGTTGTCGTAGTGACCGTCACGTACGTATTGCTTGAAGTTTTCAACGGTTTTGGGCGCTTTTTCCGCGTCCAGTTCCAGCGTGATGACACCAAAGTTGGTATGCAGCTTGACCATTACAGAGTCCTTGCGTTGTGGGAGAACCTAAGTCGTTGTTGTGTTGGCCATTGATTCAGGCGCTTGACACTTTCCTGTATGATAAGCGTTTTGGCCGATCAGACCTAGGGCTGTGCGCAAATCCATTGCCTGCCCGGGTTACCCTATGCACACAAAGCGAGTTCGCAGACCCCATGAGCAAAACGGATAGCACACCTCCCGCCCATTTTTTGCGCCAGATCGTCAAGGCAGACCAGGACAGCGGCAAGCACAGCACGATCGTTACCCGTTTCCCGCCGGAGCCTAACGGTTACCTGCACATCGGTCATGCCAAATCCATCTGTCTTAACTTTGGCCTGGCGCAGGAGTTCGGCGGAGAATGCCATCTGCGCTTTGATGATACCAACCCGGCCAAGGAAGAGCAGGAGTACATCGATGCCATCCTGCAGGACGTGGAGTGGCTGGGCTTTCAGTGGGCGGGCAAGGTGCGCCATGCGTCGGATTACTTTGATCAGTTGCATGCCTGGGCGATTGACCTGATCAAGGCGGGCAAGGCCTACGTGTGTGAATTGACGCCGGAACAGGCGCGGGAATACCGTGGGACCCTGACCGAGGCGGGCAAGAACAGCCCGTTCCGTGAACGCAGCATCGAAGAGAACCTCGACCAGTTTGCGCGCATGACCGCCGGTGAGTTTCCCGATGGCGCCAAGGTGCTGCGCGCAATGATTGATATGGCTGCGCCGAACATGAACCTGCGCGACCCGATCATTTACCGCATTCGCCATGCCCATCACCACCAGACCGGTGACAAGTGGTGCGTGTACCCGAGTTACGACTTTACCCATGGCCAGTCGGATGCCATCGAAGGCATTACCCACTCGATCTGCACCCTGGAGTTCGAGGACCATCGCCCGCTGTATGACTGGTTCCTGCAGAATCTGCCGGTGCCGTGCCAGCCGCGTCAGTATGAATTTGCCCGCTTGAACCTGAATTATACGGTGACCAGCAAGCGCAAGCTCAAACAGCTGGTTGATGAAGGCCATGTCAGTGGCTGGGATGACCCGCGCATGTCGACGTTGAGTGCTTTCCGTCGCCGCGGTTACACGCCAGCGTCGATTCGCGAGTTCTGCGAGCGTATTGGCGTCACCCGGTCTGATGGTGTGGTCGATATGGGGATGCTGGAGTTCTGTATCCGTGATGATCTGGATGCCCATGCGCCGCGTGCCATGTGCGTGCTCAAGCCGATCAAGGTGGTGATCACCAACTATCCGGAAGGGCAGGTGGAGAATCTTGAGTTGCCGCGTCATCCGAAGCAGGATATCGGCACCCGTACGTTGCCGTTCAGCCGCGAAATCTATATTGATGCCGGTGACTATATGGTTGACCCGCCCAAGGGCTACAAGCGCCTGGTGCCGGGTGGCGAAGTGCGCCTGCGCGGCAGCTACGTGATCCGTGCCGACGAGGCGATCACTGATGCTGACGGCAATGTGACCGAGCTGCATTGCAGCTACGACCCGGACACCCTGGGCAAGAACCCGGAAGGCCGCAAGGTCAAGGGCGTGATCCACTGGGTGCCGGCAGCCGAAAGTATTGAATGCGAAGTGCGACTGTACGACCGCCTGTTT
This sequence comes from Pseudomonadaceae bacterium, assembly GCA_007692485.1. Lineage (GTDB taxonomy): Bacteria > Pseudomonadota > Gammaproteobacteria > Pseudomonadales > Pseudomonadaceae > Halopseudomonas. The sequence continues at coordinate 2,993 of REBY01000039.1, forward strand.
ACCGCGCCGAATCCGGACAAGAGTGAAACCGGTGGTGGCTTCCTGGATAACATCAATCCCGAGTCGCTGATTACCCTGACCGGTTGCCGCGCAGAGCCTTCGTTGGCCAGCGCCAGTCTGGATGACCGTTTCCAGTTCGAGCGTGAGGGTTACTTCTGTCTCGACAGCAAGGACAGCACCGCCGAGCGTCCGGTATTCAACCGGACAGTAACTTTACGCGATTCCTGGGGACAATAAATGGCACTGTCGATCTACAACACCCTGACCAAAAAGAAAGCACCGCTTAAGCCTTTGGAAGGCAATCATGTGCGCATGTACGTCTGCGGTATGACGGTGTATGACTTTTGCCATATCGGTCACGCGCGAGTAATGGTTGCTTTTGATGTGATTGCCCGTTGGTTGCGCCACAGTGGTTATGAGCTGACCTACATTCGCAATGTCACCGACATTGACGACAAGATCATCAAGCGCGCCCAAGAGAACGGCGAAACCTTTCAGGTGCTGACCGAGCGCATGATTGCGGCCATGCATGAAGACGAGCGCAAGCTGGCGGTGCTGCCGCCGGATCAGGAGCCACGTGCCAGCGAGCACGTGCCAGGCATGCACCAGATGATCCAGACCCTGATCGACAAGGGCTATGCCTATGCGCCGGGTAATGGTGATGTTTACTACCGCGTCGGCAAGTTCGAGGGCTACGGCAAGCTGTCACGCAAGAAAATCGAAGACCTGCGTATCGGTGCGCGGATCGAGGTGGATGAGTCGAAAGAAGACCCCCTCGACTTCGTGTTGTGGAAAGGCGTCAAACCCGGTGAGCCTAGCTGGGCGTCGCCTTGGGGTGATGGCCGTCCGGGTTGGCATATCGAGTGCTCGGTGATGTCTACCTGCTGCCTGGGCGATACCTTTGACATTCACGGCGGTGGTCCGGACCTGGTGTTCCCGCATCACGAGAACGAAATCGCCCAGAGTGAAGCGGCAACCGGCAAGCCTTATGCGGCGGCCTGGATGCATGCTGGTGCGGTTCGTGTGGATGGCGAGAAGATGTCCAAAAGCCTGGGCAACTTTTTCACCATTCGTGATGTGCTGGAGAAGTATCACCCGGAAGTGGTGCGCTATCTGCTGGTGGCCAGCCATTACCGCAGCTCAATCAATTACTCGGAAGACAATCTACGCGAAGCCAAGTCGGCACTGGAGCGTTTTTATAATGGACTCAAGGGCTTGCCGAGTGTTCCTGCGGCTGGGGGTGAAGATTTTTCCGCGCGTTTTGCGGCGGCAATGGATGACGATTTCAACACACCGGAAGCCTGTGCGGTGCTGTTCGATATGGTCCGTGAGGTCAACCGCTTGCGTGACACTGATCTGAATGCGGCAGCGGGATTGGCAGCGCGCTTGCGCGAGCTGGCCGAAGTGCTGGGCATTCTGCAACTGGAAGCTGATGCATTTTTGCAGGCGGGTAGTGGGGTTGATGCCGAGCACATCGAAGCCTTGATCGCCGCGCGCAAGCAGGCCAGGGCAGACAAGGACTGGGCTGAGTCGGATCGTATCCGGGACGAGTTGCAGGCGATGGGTGTGGTGCTGGAAGACAAGCAGGGAGTGACGACTTGGCGGTTGGGGTGATTACAGAGCCATGCTGGTCATTGAAGCCCTGATCCCTATCTTTGTTCTGGTCTTGCTGGGTTA
>REBY01000054.1 GCA_007692485.1 Pseudomonadaceae bacterium
GTTGATAGGAATGCACGCGGTTTTCCAGTTGTCCGGCAACCCGGGGTAACAGGAGCTCTTGCAATGCTTGCTGGTAATTGGACTGCAATTGCGGGTTGACCCGGTCACCTTGATGCAGGCCTAGACGCTGGTGCCAGACAGCTTGCTGGCTGTCGCTGAAAACCTGAGTCGCAGCATAGCGAGCGTCCAGCGTCTCAACCAGGTCACCGGCTTCTGCTGAAGGTAGCAGCCCGGCCGCATCCTGTCGTGCTTGTTGCTGATACTCGCGTACCTGCTCCAGCTGCTGATGATTGCTGGAAAAGCTCAAGGCCCAACCCACGCCCATGATCAGCAGGCTGGCAGTCGCGGTTGCCAACATCCAACGCTGACGACGGTGAATACGCTTGATTTCATTCTGATCAAGACTGGCCAGGTTGGACTCGGGAAAAATCACCCGGCTCATCAAGTCATGGATAAACCAGGGCCGGTTATGTTCGCTGGACCGGCTATCAATTGCAGTAACGCCGGCATAATCGGGCATATCGCTGACCTGGTGCGGAGCGCTGGTCAGGTAAAAGCCCCGTAGCCGACTGGCGCGTTGATAGCGGTTGCCGGCAAAGGCCAGTTCAATAAACAGGGCTAGCCGGTCACCCAGTTGGCCAAGCTGTTGCGGAAAGTCGAGAATGCGACCGCGTCGCTGCACATCGCGTTCCTGATGCAGGCGGCTGATGACCTGGTTATGCAGGCGTTTGAGCAGATCGGAAAACATCAACTGAACAGTATCTGCCTGCGTGCCGTCCTGGTCCTGGCTGAAGCTGTGTCCGAACACCTGGTCGCGCTCATCACTGCTCAGAGCGTCAAAGAAGGCTTCAAAGCCCGGCACTTTGTCGACTTTGCTCAGGACCAGATAGACCGGGACTTCAACTCCCAGTTGCTGGTGAATGTCAGCCAGTCGTTGGCGCGTCTGGCGGGCCAGATTTTCCATCGCCTGCTCACTGTCATGCTGCAGTAAATCGACTGGAATATTGACGATGACACCGTTCAGCGCGCGTGGCCGGCGTCGACGCAATAATTTGAGCAGGGTTTGCCAGCCCAGGCCATCCAGTTGGTTATCAGCCTGGGTCAGGTAGCGCCCACTGGTATCGACTAAAACGGCGTGCTCGGCAAAATACCAGTCGGCATAGCGGGTGCTGGACAGATTGCCTTCGTTGGGGTTAAGCGGGAATTCCAGGCCCGAGTGCATGAGCAGGCTCGACTTGCCGCTGCCTTCTGGGCCGACCAGTAAATACCAGGGCAATTCACGCCGCCAGCGATCACTGCGGCCAGGGTAAAGGCGGTTGCTGCGCAAAGTACGGTTGGCTTCTTTGTTGCGGGCATGCAACTCGACCTGCTCTTCAGCGATTAGGGCTTGCCGCTCGGCACGCTCCGCAGCTTCAGGATCATCTTTGCTGGCCTGGTTTTCCTGATGCTTGCGCCACAGACTGAAGGCGGTCCAGAGTCCCCAAATCAATAGCAAGAGGCAAATAATCAGCAAGCGGTTACTGGCTGGCGCGAGCAGACGTTGTTCATTGATGGCAATCGAGGGGCCACTGAACCAGATAAACAGACTGGCGATCAGGACAACAGCCAAGCCCTTGGCCCAGCCCTGGGACAGATAGCCAACCGCGCGGTATGCAATACTTTTCATGCGTGTTCATCCCTGAATTCGGTGGTAACCGTTGCGGGCTGATGCAGCGCCTGGCTCTGCATCAGACTGCCGCGCTGCTCATTCAGTACCCAGGCGAAGCCGCTATAGATGATCCCCAGCGACAGCAGGGTAAACCCAGCCACCAGCCACCAGGGCACACTGCGTACCCATTGTTGCTGGCCTGCCTTGAGCCCTTGCCAATGCGGCGAAACTTCACGCGGGGTATCGCCACGCAGTTGACGAATCTGGCGGTACAGGTTGTCGCGAATGGCCTCAAGTTCGAGCATGCCGCGCGGCATGACCCGATACTTGCCTTCGAAGCCTAGCGATAGACAGAGGTACATCAACTCGAGTTGCGGTAAATGCTTGCCAGGATTGCGATTTAGCCGATCAAGCAATTGAAAGAACTTTTCGCCACCGAAGGTCTCGTTATGGAAGCTGCTGAGCAGGCTCATTTGCGACCATTCGCTTTCATTCCCCCAGGGGGTGGTTACCACGGCTTCGTCCAGTGCGGTACACAGCACATAGCGGGCAGCCATGACCTGGGCACTGTCGTTATCCTGCTGCAATGCGCGTTGTTCGAATTGGCGAATCTCGGCAACCATGAATTCTTTCAGGCTGTAGAGGTCCTCCGGTTCAACGCTGTGCTTCAAGCGCACGAGCTCTGACAGCAATACGGCAGCGGCAGCAATCAGATGATTTTGCGCATGCTGGTTACCTTCGGCGGGACGCTGGCGGCTGGCATACACCATGCGCTGTTCCAGCTTGTCGTATTTCGGCGGTGCGGCAAAGTCGGTCAGCGGGCTTTGCGCCGGGGCTTCGCCACTGCGATTGAGAATGACCGTGCGATCGTCACGGCTGTAATCCATATCCTTGATCATGATATCAGTTCCTGATGGCCCAGAAGCTCAGTTCCAACCCGGGGAAATCGCCGGAGACGTGGAACGCGAAGCCACCGGAGCTTTCCAGTTGCGCGCGGTCTTCTGAGCTGAGTTCAAGGGCAAAGTAGGTTTTGCCGGTGTGGAAGGGAATCTGCCGTGGTGCGACCGGCATCGGCTTGATTTTGATGCCGGGCAGATGCAGGTTGACCAACTGGCGAATACGCTCGACCGGACCAACCTTGAGGTGAGCCGGCAGGCGTTGGCGAATTTCTTCGCTTTCACACTGAGCGCTGGCAGCCAGCACGAAACTGGCGGTGCCCAAGAGTTGGTGATCCTGCAGCGGCGAGACCTGAATGCCGTATTGGCGTTGTTGCAGGGCCAGCTCAATGGCGTGCTGTTCGAGTACCATCGACAATACTTGACGCAGGTCCTCCATCAGGCGACGAAAGCTGTCACTCTGATGGTTATGCTGGTAACGGCTGTCCAGGCGCGGGCGCTTGCTTTCAGTGGAGAAGGTCGATAGCTCGCCAAGCAGGCCGAGCAACTCGCGGTACAACTGCTCCGGATGCAGTTGCTCGATACCTTGGTAGTGCCGCAACACCGGTTCGTGCCGGTTGATCAGTTGCAACATGAGGATGTCGCCAATCTCGGCACTGCCAATCTTGCCACTGGCGCGCAAGCGCGTGGCCAGGGTGTCAGCCCGGTGGGCCAGCATACTGACCACCTCCTTGAGACAGGATTGCAGGTACAGGCTGCCCTGAACATGCAGGTAGCTGGGACTGAAGTCCTGGTCCAGGCTGATTACCCCATCGGGTGATGTGTCGAGTATGTGGCAGAGCTTGAGCCGCACATGAGTGTGATCGCTCGCTAGCTCGCCAAGCAGTAGGCGAAAGTCTTCCCGGGCACAGCTGACCTGGCTCTGATTGTCATCACCGGCATTGGAGTCGTTTACCTGCGCATCAAAGGCGATGTAGCGCACCAGCACATCTTTCTGGTCGGCGCGGCGGGTATCAATGTGATTGCCGCTGACCAGTGGCAAGGCCAGATAGACACTGGTGTTGCAGGTATTAACCGGTATGTCGAGCGACAGTGGGTCGCGGTCAGCGCCCAGCTCGAACAGGCTGCCATCAGGCAATATGCCGCTGGCCTGGTTGACGACCAATTTGCCCATGGCAAGAAACTGACGGTCGATGTCCAGGTTGAAAAACCCCCAATTACAACTGTGCAACTTTTGCGTTCGCGTATGCAGCTGGTACGCGTAGTAGCGGTCACTCTGCTGGAAATGCTGTGGTCTTAGCAGCATGCCTTCCTGCCAGACGACTTTATGCATGGTCATAGGGGATTACCTGCGGCTGCGCTGAGAGTCTTGCTGACGAATACCATTGGCATCCAGGTTGAGCGTGGTTTGGTTCTGCGCCTGTTGGTTCAAAGGCACAACCGCTCGCCATTCGGCATCGGTCATATCCCGGTAGGCAACAATGACCCCGAGGTAACGACTGTCTTCGTGGGTAGTCAGTTTGAGCTCCAGCTCTTGGCCGGGACGCACCTCCAGTTCTTCATGGCCCAGCAGGTCGAGCGACAGGGTTTGTTTGGGCTGTTGATAGAGCGAGAAAAAGTCCGCATTGGCAAAGGTCGATGGGTGGCGCAGCTCGAACAATTGCACGACCACGGGGGAGGGGCGTTGGTTCAGGTCCGGATTCAGGTCTGAGCTGGCTTCCAGCGTCAGGTCGAGCTTGGTCAGGTCAGACCAGGGTGATAAACGGCTGACGCTGGAGCATGCGCTCAGGGCCAGCAGGCTGCAGAGCAAAATAATAAGAGAGGTACGCATGGTAATCATCCTTGGAAGTCGATGGTGAGCGAGGCAACCAGTCGTAGCTGCTCGTTATAGGCATTGTTGAAGTCGCGGGCGTAAAGCTGTTTGCCCCAGCCGTCATTGGACTGCATAGCCTTGTACAGTCGGGTATAGGCGCGCCAGCGGCCACCAGCGGTGCTGATGCGGCTGCCCGAGTCCTGTTCAAAACGTAGCGTCAGTTGTTCGGGCGAAAGGTGCTCAAACATGGCTTTCAGCGCGTTGCGGCTGGCTGCGGTCAGTGCTACCTGATGGCTTTGCAACTCGCTGAAGCCGCGTTTCAAGTGATGCTCGGCACTTGGTTGCCCAGGTGCTTGCGGCTGTAGCAGGCTGTTCAGGGCGGCGGCGCTGTCCTGATGGCTGCGCAAGGGTGAGCGGGTGCTATCAGTCTCACCTGCAGCCTGTAATTCCAGATCCGTTTTCAGCTCATTCAAGGTAAACAGGCTGTGCTGCAGGCAACCCACGCTCAGACGCAGCAGTTTGGCGGCTTTCAGGGCCAGTGCTTGTTGCTGCTGGGCATTTAGGTGGTGCCCTTCAATACCCAGGGCGGCACAGAACTGGCCCCAGATATCGCCTCCATTTTGTACCGGCGCTGCCGACGGTGGAGCGGGGGGTACTGGCGCTGCGGGTGGCGGGGCAGCGGGTGGTGGTGTTGCCGGGCGACTGAACTCCGGTACCGGTATCCGTTCCTGCTCTAGTGGGGCAAAGTCGTGCCCAACGGCAGTTTCCGGCACCGAATAATCCAGATCGCGATAGGCCTGATCGCCTGCGTACATGCTGTCTTGTTGATCCATTGCGGTGAGCGGATCAAGGTCAAGAAAGGCGTCATCCGGAATGATACTGTCGCTGCCACTGCTGCTCACGGGCTGATGGCTGAAGCTGGCCGGGTCCTGACTCAGGCGGGCGCGAATCTCGAAGTCACCCAGACAGAACACACTGCCATGCTCAATGCGCATTGGCTGGCCCTTACCCAGGCGCGTGTCGCTGTCCTTGCACTGGATACCGTTGGTGCTGGTATCGGTCAGGTAAAAGGCGCCTTCGTGAAAGCTGATTTCAGCATGCCGGCCGGACAGCACGCGCTTGCGATCGGGAAGTACCCAATCGCAGTCCGGCGCGCGGCCGATGATGCCGCCAGCCTGGCGAAAGGTTTTATGGTTGATCAGCCCGGGGGTCGGCTGATGCGTACTGATCAGGTCGAAAACCAGTTCCATGGTTTAGCTCCTTGTCAGCGCGCTGACGATTGCTTGGCGGGTGGCTCGCCCAGCGGGCGATAGTCACTGTCGCTCATCTTGTAGTTGCCACCGCAACCGGCGGCGAGTCCGGTTAGCAGCAGTAGAATTGCGGTGCACAGGCGAATAGTCATGGGGGTTACTCCTCTTGCCATGCTTGGGGCAGACGTCTTGGGGTTTAGGAAAAGTTCAGGAGACACGCGCATTGGCTTTCTCCTTGAAGTTATGTTCAGCCGGGCTGATGTTGAGTTTCTGCATGCGGTAGAGCAGGGTGCGGCGGGGCAAGCCAAGCTCACTGGCGGCGCTGGTCTGGTTGCCCTGATTGCGTTGCAGCGATTCGAGCAGCATGGTGCGCTCGATATTTTCCAGCCGCTCACGCAGGCTCAAGTGACCCACGCTGGCTGTCAGTTGGGTCAGGTTGAAGTGCTGTGGCAGCAACTCGGTGCCTTCGCTCAGCAAGACAGCCCGTTCGACCAGCGCCTTGAGTTCGCGCACATTGCCCGGGAAACGATAGGCGCAGAGCAAGTCCAGGCTACTGGTGGCCAGGCGGCATGCTGGGCGCTGCAGAAAATCACTCGCCTGCGCGGCGAAGTAGCGTGCCAGCAGCGGTATGTCGCTCTGCCGCTCACGCAAGGGTGGCAGGGTGATTGGAAAGTTGGCCAGGCGGTAATAGAGGTCCTCGCGGAACAGGCCTTGCTCAACCCGTTGATGCAGGTCGCGATGGGTGGCAGCAATGATGCGCACATCAATCACGTGGATCGCGGTGCTACCCAGTGGACGAATTTCACCTTCCTGCAGCACGCGCAAGAGTTTGGCTTGCAGCGTTAAGGGCATATCACCGATTTCATCCAGAAACAGGGTGCCGCCGTGGGCGCTATCGAGCAGACCCGCGTGGTCACGGTCGGCACCACTGAAGGCGCCCTTGCGGTAACCAAACAGCTCACTTTCCAGCAGATGTTCAGGTAGCGCGGCGCAGTTTTGCACCACGAAAGCGGCGCTACGGCGATGGCCATAGTCGTGAATGGCGCGCGCAACCAGCTCTTTACCGGTGCCGGTTTCGCCATTCAACAGCACGCTGACCGGGTTGTGCAGCACCTTGCTAATCAGCCGGTATAGCTGCTGCATCGCCGGGCTGTCGCCAATCAGGCCATAACCCTTGCGATAATGCGGATCATCGTCGGTCAGTGATGTGGCGTTGGCCGCCATGGGCGTCAGTTGTTGTAACAGGCCTAATTGGGCAATGACCGCCTGACCCAGCAGGCGCAGGGATTCAGTGAACCCGTGCAAGTCTCTGGGCTCGGGGCTGGCCAGTAGCAATAAACCGGCGACATGTCCGGCACTGTCATGCAGTGGCAGGCAGAGCAGGCTATGCCAGCGTTGGTCTGTGTCCGGGAGAAAGGGCGTCGGATACAGGCTGGCATCCAGGTTGTCGAGGTGCAGCTCACGGTTCTGGCACAGACAATATTGCAGCAGCTGCAAGTCGCTGTAGTCGCTGGGCATGCGGGTGTTATTGCCCTGCCACTGTCCGGCGTGCCACTCACTGCTGAGCAAGAGCTCAGTATGGGTGTCGTCAAGCAGATACAGTTGACTTAGCGGGCAGCCGGTCAACTCGGCTGTCGCTTCGGTCAGGCTGCGGCACAGGCTACTGCGGTCAGCATTACCTGCCAGGCCGGTCAGCCGTTGTAGCAAGGCGGCGGCATAGTCCAGCGGTTGCGACAGTCGATTGAACAGGGTGGGCATGTCAGGCGAACTCACAGTCAATGTGCCCCTCATCGGTAACCGTTGCATGCACGCTGGAGAGTGATTCGCCCAGTGCCATGGCATCCAGCAGGCGGTTGGCAATCAGTGGTTGCAGGCGTTGCTCGATCAACTGGTCGATCAGCCGAGCGCCACTGGCCTGGCTATGGCAGCGTTCAGCCAGATACGCGGTCAGCTCAGGCTCATGGCTGAATGCCAGGCCCCGCAATTGCAGGCGCTGGGCAAATTGCTGCAGTTTGAGGGTGATCAGCTCGCCAAGCAGTTCGCCGGCAATCGGTCGGTAAGGCAGCACTTGCATGCGCGCCAGCAGTGCGGGCTTGAAGTGTTGTTGCAGGCGTGGCTGAATCAACGCTTGCAGTTGGTCACTGGTCGCCTGCGGATGCTGCTGGCAGGCTTGCACCAGCTGTTCGCTGGCCAGGTTGGAGGTGAGCAGGAACAGGCAGTTGCGGAAGTTTATCGCGCGTCCTTCGCCATCATTGGCAATGCCTTTATCAAAAATCTGATAGAAGATATTGAGCACATCCGGATCAGCTTTCTCGACTTCATCCAGCAGCACAACCGAATAGGGTTTCTGCCGCACGGCCTCGGTCAGCATGCCGCCCTCACCATAACCGACGTAGCCGGGCGGGGCGCCGAGCAAACGCGCGACACTGTGCTTTTCCTGAAACTCAGACATGTTGATGGTGGTCAGAAAGCGCTCACCGCCATAGAGCAAGTCGGCAATTGCCAGCGCGGTTTCGGTTTTGCCGACACCGCTGGGGCCGACCAACAGAAATACGCCAGCAGGCCGGTCACTGCGATTCAGACCAGCGGCCTGGGCCCGCATGCTTTGATCGAGTACTTGCAATGCACCTTCTTGGCCGCGCACGCGCTCGCGCAGGTCGTTGGCGAAACTGAGAATTTTCTGATTGTGCTCGCGGGCCAGTTGGCTGTGCGGAATGCTGGTCCACTGGCTGAGCACTTCAGCAACCAGGCGTGGGCAGACTTCGTAGCTGACCAGGCGCTGCTGCTGTTGCTGGTCAACTAACGCCGACTGCAATGCATGCAAGCGCTCTGTCAGTTGCTCACTGGTCGCTTGCTCAGGGAGCTCGGCGCCAGCTCCGGTATGCAGGCGCCCCAGTTGCTGACGAACATCGAGTAGTTCGCTGGCCAGTTCGCGCTGGGCTTGCCAGTCTATCTGCACCTGTTGCAAGGCAGCATGATCCGCATCCAGCGAGGCGTTGAGCGCTTGCAAATCAGTGCTGTCGATCGGTAAGCCAGCTTCCTGGTCGCGCAATTGTGCCTGACGCCGGCGCTCGCCTTCGGCAATCCGCGTGCGCAGCGCCTCAACCGGCTCCGGAGCGGCGGCCAGGCTGATGCGAACCCGGGCACAGGCGGTATCCAGCAGATCAACGGCCTTGTCGGGTAGCTGGCGGCCAGCCAGATAGCGTGCCGATAGTTCGGCGGCAGCCACCACGGCATCATCGCGCAGATAGATGCCGTGACTTTGCTCATAGACGGGTGCCAGGCCACGCAAAATGGTTATAGCCTGCTCAATCGTTGGTTCGTGCAGTTGAACCGGTTGGAAGCGGCGGGTCAGCGCCGGGTCTTTTTCGAAGTACTTTTTATACTCGCTCCAGGTGGTCGCGGCGATGGTGCGCAGTTCTCCGCGGGCCAGGGCTGGTTTCAGCAGGTTGGCGGCGTCCGAACCGCCTGCTTGCGCGCCAGCACCAATCAGCGTGTGGGCTTCATCAATAAACAGCACAATCGGGCGTTCGGCATTCTGTACTGCCTGAATGACGCCTTGCAGGCGTCGCTCGAATTCGCCCTTGATACTGGCTCCGGCCTGCAATAAACCTAAATCAAGGCTATGGATTTCAACCTGCTGCAGGGCGTCAGGCACTTCGCCGGCAGCAATGCGCAGGGCCAGTCCTTCGATAATGGCGGTTTTGCCGACCCCGGCCTCGCCGACCACGATAGGGTTGTTCTTGCGTCGCCGGGCGAGAATATCAATCATCTGGCGGATTTCATCATCGCGGCACAGTACGGGGTCCAGCTGGCCGGTACGGGCCTGTTGGGTCAGGTGATGGGTGTAGCGTTGCAGCGCATCGTTATCGGTATCGGTGGATGCGCTTGCCGTTTGCTTGTCGTTGCTGGCAAGGCTGAAATCGCGCAGGCGTTGCTGGTTGATCTGGTTTAGCAGATGCGGACTCCGGCCCCCCAGATAGCGCTCGGGGGCCTGTAGCAGCGACAGCAACAGGGCCGCCTGATCAATGTGTTGGCGCGCCAGCTCCAGATTGGCCAGCAGCAGCGCATCCTGCAGCCACTGCACCAGCTCGGTGGCCAGTACCGGGTTGTTGGATTCGCCCTGGCCGCCTTGGGGTTGTAGCGCTTTTGCCAGTTCGCCGGGTTCGATCTCGGCGTCGCGCAGCGCGCGCTGCAAGAGGCTATCCGGTTCATCGAGCAGACAGGCCAGCACATCTTCCACCAATACCTGGTGACCACGCCGCTGGACGCAACGCTGTGCGGCGGCTTCCAGCAACTGACGGCAGTCGGCTGACAGGGTCTGGATCAGTTTGGGCAAATCAATTCGGGTCATGGGTCATCAATCCTTAATGGGGTGGCTACCAAGCGTGACACTGGTATCGGCATTACTGAGGCCGAGCCAGCTGGTCCAGCCGAGTCGGCAGGGGTTGTCACGGGCCAGGCCGAGCGGGTGAATGTCGTCACCGGCGAGCTGTAATTGCAGGTCATAGTCCAGTGGGGTGCGCAGAATGAAACGCACCAGGGTGCACAGCGGAGCAAAGTCTTTTCCGCTGGGCAAAAAGTCGTGAAAGCGGGTCCAGCTCAGTTGCTGCACGTGGATGCGGAACTTGCCACTGCGGTCGCGTACTTGCTGGCCGAGCACCAGGCTGGTGCCCAGGCCGCTATTGGCGCCACCCAGCTGGCTTTGCTGTTCGGCAGGAATAGCCACCTGCCGCTCCATGCACTGCTCGATATGGATACGCGCATGTTGGAAATAGAAACGCAGTACAGACTCCATAACTGCGGCGGACTGCACGCGCAGGCTGAGCAGGCCCATGTAGGGCAATAGCCGTTTCCAGTTCAGCCCTGAAGCTTCACGCAGGGGTTCATTACCCAGACCAATCAGGGCATGCAGGCGGGCAGAAAAGGCATCATTGGCGCCGGGGCGGAAGCTGGCGGCGTAGCGGTACTTTTGCCAGATTGGTAGCAGTAGACGCTGCAAACGGTCGTTGAACAGGTCGAGAAACTCCCGCGTCGGGTTGCCTTGCGGGTTGTCTCCCAGGGCCTGTTCGGCGTAAAAGGCTGGCAAAGGCGAGCTAGCGCCAAACAGGCTGACCAGGTTAAGTCGCATGCGTGCGCACAGACGCTGATCGACCTCGTAATACTCCACACGATCAATATCACTGCCGGGGAAGCCCAGGCTCGGGTTGGCCTGAAAGGTCAGGCATTGTTCATACAGCGTTTGCTCGTCGAGCTCCGGGTTAGCCGCTTGCAGGCGATGCAGGACCACAAGAATGCCCTGAAACAGGCCGTATTCACGGATGCTGTTATCGTCGGCGTTTACAGCAGGGGCTGTAAGCCCATACGCGGTGTCCATTGGTACACCTCTCCCTGTGTGCTGGTAACGCGAAGTTGATGGTAGGAATTCAGGCTGGCGTACAGCGCAAAGAATTCGTTGAGCACGCTGGCGAACAGGAACATGTCGCCTTCCCCGAGATAGCCTTCGGGATCAATAGTCAGTTCGGTACAGATGCCGCGAACCGGCAGGCCGCGGTCAAGCCGGTCAACCGGACGGTTGCTGACAGCTTTCAGACCGGCCAGCAGACGCTTGCTGACCTGAGCGGCGTGTTGGTCAACATGGCGTGGCAGGTCATAGGTTTCCAGAATCGCTTTCAGCGCTTCGACGCTCGACAATGACAAGTAGTTGAGCGACATATTGCTGATCAATCGCCACAAGTAGTCCTGGTGCAGTGGTGGTGCGTAACTGGCGGTAACCGGGCTGATATTGCGGAAGGTCAGCCATTGCGGGGTGTCTTCGCTAGGGAAGCGGATGTCCCCAAGGCTCAGTTGGCGTGGCAGATTCTGGTTGGTACAGGTCAGCTCGATCGACAGGGTTTCATGTGCGGCCAGGCTGCGTGTGGTAAAGCTGAGATAGGTGTCCAGGCCGTCGCCCAGCAGCGATGGTTGCTGGCGCAGGCTGTAATAGGGGCGACCACCGGGTAGCTCGATGTTGGCGTCGTGCTGAAAGGACTCAAACGCAACATATTCCTCATAACCCATACCACCGGGCTTCCAGCCCGTTACCCGGTCAATGGAAAACACGCCGCACTGATGCGGCTGATGTTCGGCCGGACGCAGCAAATACTGGTCCTGACGGCCATCCAGGCGGATCGGTGTGGCGTCATGCTGGAACAGATTGACTACCGGCGTGCAGTGCAGGCGGATATTGTCCTTGCCCGGGCGGATATTCTGTTTGCCCGCTTGCTCGATATGTAACCGCAGAGCAATACCGTGGGCCTGTTTAAGCTGCTCTTCGGGCAGTTGCAGCAAGGCCTCGAGACCGGTGACATCAACGTAGAGAAACTTCTCCTGAAAGGCGAAGTATTCCTGCAGGTGGCGATAGCCAACAAAGGTGTTCAGCGGGTAGGGGATCAATGCCTGATCATCATCGAAACCCACCGGCTTTATCACTCCGGGGGCCAGACGAATTGCGCACTGGCCATTATCCGGATTCAGCGGTTTGCCATCGCGATCGAGCAGCACGACTTCAACGCTATCAGTTCGGCGCAGCGCCAGTAGATAAAGCATCTGGCTGATGTAACGCTCGCCGGCAAAATGCAGCCGCAGTCGTTGCAGTTGCAGTTCATCGATATGGCCGTCTGCGGTCAGCATCAGGCGGATATTCAGCAAACCACCCACGCCTTTGATGGCATAGTCCACTGACTTGATGTCCAGAGCCTGTAGCTCGGTCGCATACGCGGTGCGGAAACGACAGGGCACGCCTTCCACTGGTGCCGACTCCACCGGGGTATCACGGGCAATGCGTTGCGCCGGCCCTACCTTGCGCAAGGGTGAGAACTGCAGGGTGCTGAACGCGGGCACCGGACGCATGTAGTTCGGCCACAGCAAATGCATCAGCGAGTGGGTCAGCTCAGGTAGCTCGTCATCCAGCTTCTGCCGCAGACGGCCGGTAAGAAAGGCAAAGCCTTCCAGCAGCCGCTCGACATCCGGATCCCGTCCGCTCTGGCCGAGAAAGGGCGCCAGTGCCGGATTGCGCTCGGCAAACAGCTTGCCCGACTCGCGCAGCGCGGTCAGCTCGCTCTGATAATAATGGTTGAAAGACATGCGTTACCTGCGAAAAAGGACTTATCCGATCAATACCTTGCCGGAACCGGCGACAACGACATTGCCGTGGCTACCCTTGCTGCCCAATACGGCGGCGGGTTTGCCATTGATCAGTACACTGCTGCTGCCATCGATCAGGCTGCTACCGCAGCCGGTAGGGTCACCCAGGCGGGCAGCCGGGGCGCCATCCAGCAGTACATCGGTGGAACCCGCGACAATGGGGTTGCTGCCATGGCCCTTTTTCGGGCATTGCGTCATATCGCCGACACGCGCGGCTGGTTTACCGGACATCCTTTCCTCCTTCTACAACCCTGACCTGGCCACTACCATCGAGATCGGCAGCAAAGCGTACCGGGTGCCGTTTGCCATCCAGCTGCAGTTGCGCTTCGATGGTGAATGACAGGCACAAGGGGTCCTGTTTGCGGGGTAAAGGCACAACCTTCACCTGGCACAATCGGGGTTCATAGGCTTCGATAAAGCGTTCAATTTCACTGCGCGCCTGTTGCAGTGCATCATGCAGCGACAGGCGCATATCGTTCAGATCGGGCAACCCGTAATCGGGCAGGGTCAGCACACTGCCGGCCCGGGTGCTCAACATTTTGGCCAGATGGCTGGCCGTTGAAGCGGTCATGGCAGCCTGCCGGTCCTTGGCCGGGCGGCGGGCCGTTTCCCCGCTGAGACGCTCGAACAGGCTGCCATGCAACACGGCTTACTCCTTCTCCAGCTTGCCAACCAGCGACAAGGTGAAATCAGCACCCATATACTTGAAATGCGGGCGTACATTCAGATTGACGCGGTAGACGCCTGGCTGGCCTTCGACATCGCTGACGTTGACCTGGGCGGCGCGTAGCGGGCGACGACCGCGGACTTCCGGGTTCGGGTTGTCCTGATCGGCCACGTACTGGCGGATCCACTTGTTCAGCTCGAGTTCCAGGTCGGTGCGCTCTTTCCAGGCGCCGATCTGCTCGCGCTGCAGCACTTTCAGGTAATGTGCCAGGCGGTTGACGATGAACAGGTAAGGCAGCTGGGTGCCGAGGCGATAATTCAATTCGGCCATCTTGCCTTCTTCGCTGTTGCCGAAAAACTTGGCTTTCTGCGTCGAGTTGGCGGAGAAGAAGGCGGCGTTGTCACTGCCCTTGCGCATGGTCAGGGCGATAAAGCCCTCATCGGCCAGTTCGTATTCGCGGCGGTCTGAGACCAGTACTTCGGTCGGAATCTTGGTTTCAATCTCGCCCATGCTCTCGAACTTGTGTACCGGCAGGTCTTCAACGGCACCGCCACTTTGCGGGCCGATGATGTTGGGGCACCAGCGGAACTTGCCAAAGCTCTCGGTCAGCCGGGTGGCGAAGGCGAAAGCGGTGTTACCCCACAGGTAATGCTCGTGACTCTGCGAGACACCCTCCTTGTAGACAAAACGCTTGACCGGGTTTTCTTCCGGATCATAGGGGTTGCGCAGCAAAAAGCGTGGCAGGGTGAGGCCGACATAACGGGCATCTTCGCGCTCACGGAAGCCGCGCCATTTGGCAAATTGCGGCCCTTCGAAATGCGCGTTGAGGTCCTTGATGTCTGGCAGACCGGTAAAGCTTTCCAGGCCAAAGAAGCCGGGGCCGGCAGAGGCAATAAAGGGGGCGTGAGACATGCTGGCGACACTGGCGACATGTTGCAATGTCTTGATGTCTGGAGCGCTGGGGTCAAAGAAATAGTTGGCAATCAGGGCGCCAACCGGTTGGCCGCCAAATTGGCCATACTCAGCCGTGTAGACGTGCTTGTAGAGGCCGGACTGGGTCACTTCAGGGCTGTCCTCAAAGTCATCCAGCAAGTCCTGCTTGGAAGCGCTGATCAATTCCAGTTTGATGTTTTCGCGGAAATTGGTGCGATCGACCAGTAGCTTCAGACCACGCCAGGAGGATTCCAGACCCTGAAAGGTCGGATGGTGCAAAATGGCGTCCATTTGCCGACTGAGCTTGGCGTCGATTTCGGCCAGCATGCGGTCAACCATGGCTTTTTTGACCGGCTCATTTTCGTTGTGCGGCTTTAGCAGCTCTTCAATAAAAGCCGAGACTCCGCGCTTGGCGATGCCATAGGCTTCGTCTTCGGGAGACAGGCGGGTTTCGGCGATGATGCTGTCCAGCAGGCTGGCATCGGCAGCGGTGGCCTGGTTGGCGGTTGCGCTTTGGCTACTCATAGGGGCGTCCTTGTCGGTACTCAGTTGTCGGGCTGGTCAGTGCTGTTAAGGCCCAGTTCGGCCAGCATGCGGTCACGCGAGTCGTCGTCGCTCAGCACGCTTTCGATTGCCTTGCGGAAGGCAGGGACGTTGCCCAGCGGACCTTTCAGCGCAACCAGGGCGTCGCGCAGCTCCATCAGCTTGCGCAGCTCCGGCACCTGATCAACCACATTGGCCGGGTTGAAGTCCTGCAGGCTGTTGAAGTTAAGCTGTACGTTCAAATCTTCCACGCTGGCGTCATCCTGCAGGCGGTTTTCCACCGTGAACTGCAGGCTGAGGTCGTGCTTGGCCAGCACGTCATCAAAATTGTTGTTGTCGATAGCAATTGGCTTGCGCTCTTCGATCTTGCGTTCATCATCGCGGTGGGTGAAATCACCTAGCACCATGAGTTTGAGAGGCAGTTCGACTTCCTCGCTGGCACCACCGGTATCCGGTTTAAAGGTGACGTTGATGCGTTCCTTGGGGGCGACTGAGCCTTCTTTGGCCATGAGATTCTCCATTTATACAGTTGGCGGGTTGCGCCGGTGGGTCTGAGGTTTTAGGTATTCAACTGCCGTCCAGTTGCAGTGCACGTTCCAGATCAAGGTGGCAAAGCACCTGATACAGCTCACGCTTGCGGTTCTGCAGTTCGGCGGTATTGGCCTGCAAGTCACAGCATTGATAAAGGCAGGCAACCACCTCGGTCATCAATTGCGGTTCCCATTGGTCAAGGCCTTGCTGCTGCAGTTGTTGGTACAGCGCTTCCAGCTGCGCTTGGGCCAGGCTGTGCTGACGGGCGTGCAGGCACAACCTGGCCTGAGCCAGTTGCCAATGGCAGCGGTCACGCCCGGCCGTCTGTTCACGGGTGCTAGCTGCCAGTTGACTGATTGCCTCGGCAAAACCCGACTCGCGCAGGGTCAACAGGGCTGCATGCAGACCGTCATCCCAGGCTGTACTGCTGGTTGATTCGCCGATGGGTAGCGTTGGCACATCCTGACTGGCTCTGCTGCAGAGCACTTGCTGATTGATCCAGTCCTGGGTTTGCTGGTCAGCGAAGGGGCTGCCATCAAAAAAGCGGAGTTTTTCCAACCCCGGCAGTCGCTGCAGCAGAGCGGCCAGCTGCTGGGTGATTTCTTCAGCGGCGGCGTTCAATTGCATGCCTTGCAGGCATTGCCAGACCATGTATTGGCCATCTAGCCAGAAAGGGGATTTACCCAGGCTGGCTTCCAGGTCTGCCAAAAGGCCACTGTGTTGGCCTTGTTGCAGGCGTTCACGGTATTGATTCAGCTTGTCAGCGGGTACACCGCGCAGGCTGGTCTGGCCTTCGGCATCATGCCCGGGCAGGCTGTCCAGCGTTAGCCAGGCCAGGCAGCGATTAAGGCGCAAGGCTTTGATATCGCCACTGTTGGCGTGCAGCCACCATTGACATAGTGGACGACTCTGCTCTTGCAGCGCGCGCAGGGCCTTATGTGCTTGGCGCTGGTCGGTGATCACCGTTTTGCTGGTAATGTTGGTTGGCAAGTCGGGTCGGATTGGAGTGATCTGGGCAGCGGTCTCAGCCGTTGCTGCGGGCGGCTTGGCGGGTGCTTCCTGCAACAGCTGTTTCAGCGTACGCAGGGCTGTCGACAGGTCCGGTGCTTGCTCAGCAAAATGTTGTTCCAGCAACTCGGCAAGGGCTTGAATATGCTGCTGAACCTGCTTCAGTTGTTCGCGCTGGCTATCCGTAATGTTGTTCAAGCTGCCTAGAGCCTGCTCCAGGCGCGGTGCAAACCAGTTCAGTGCGGCAATCCGGGTGCGGGACTTGGTGGGGTGCAGCTGCTCCCACCAGGTGTCGCACAAGGTAGCTAGCGCCGCACAGCCGGCCTCAAGGCCTGGCAGGCCTTCTGCCTGATAGAGGCTCCAAGTCAGCCACAGGGTGGCGCGCAAATCTTTGCTGTGGCTGCCGAGCAGGGTTTCGCTGTTCTCCCGTACCTTGTTCCAGTCGACGTCCTGCGCATGCAAGGAAACGCTTTTGGCCAGCTCATCTTCGATGGCTTCGAACTCGGCTGAATAGCGTACGTCAGTTCCGGTTTTGGCTTCCGGGCTGATCGGAGTGCGGGCAAGTTCAATGTAGCGTTGGGCGAGCATGCGATATGTCTTCCATGATGCGAGGCAGAGAACATCCTGTGGCTCTACAAACTTCGATGGATTGATGCGGCATTTTGCCAGTTGGCAGAAAGTTGCACTTGGATATGTGCAACAAGTTGCGCATCAACCTTGAACGGGGGCTATCCTATTGACCCTGAGGCCGATATACAAGAGGCAAAAGTGTGACCTATTTGGCGATATGGAATAAAAGTTTTATTCGGGCTGATTTTCAATATGTTGACGTCAGGGTTGAGGCGATTCCGCTATATAGTGCTTTTTGAGGTTTGTGAGGCGCGGCTTGCCTCTGTCGTCAAGTGCAGGTTTGAAGAACTGTGAACTGGTTCATGGTATTCAATTAAAGTTGTGCGTTATATATTGAAGAGCTTGCTTTTGGTTGGAGTTTAACGAATAAAAGTGCGCAATAAGTTGCGCACTTTATGAGGATAATAGGTTCTTCTAATAATGCTCAAAGATCAGGCAGAGATAATAGGGGAACTTACAGCGGTACGCCGTTGACTGCGCCTGCGTTCTATCCGTTGCCAGATTTTTTCGTGAAAGTGGTAGCCCACGGTATTGATTGCCGGCTCAATCAGCGCGACGGTACCACCTAGCAGCAGGCTACCTGTCAGGGCGTACACCACGGCAAAGGCAATAGTGACATGGACAACGGCGAAACTCATGGTCTTGGTCATGGGTGCTACCTCTATTAATAGTGGGAATCATTCTCGATAGAAGTAGATTAGAGGCAGTTCGGTGATGTTGGAAATTGCCACGCAGTATTAAGCTGATTAGGTTTTTGTATTAGGGGAGATCTTTCAATAGGTAAGGACGCGGTGGCGAGGTTGGCCTCGCTACCGCTTTCACAGGTCAAAATCGTAATCGGACAGCTGTTTTTGCAGGCGCCGTTCTTCGAGGTAATTGTCGATTTGCCGGCGCTTTGTCAGGTTGCTGCGCTGGTTGACACTGTTATCCGTGTCGGGGGTATCGTCTTCATCAATGAAGTCGTCGTCGTCCAGCTCGATATCAGGTTTAGCTTTGGCCATGAGTTACTCCACAATGACGGTGCCACTTGCGCACCTTATAGCGGGAGTCAGGCTGTAGCGGAAATAGATTTTTTATATCTCAAGCAGGCAAAAAGGTGGTGCGCTCAATCAATCGTCTTTTCTTTGAAGTCGCACAGGTCTTCAATGCGGCAGCTACCGCACTGCGGTGTGCGTGCCTTGCATACATAACGTCCGTGCAGAATCAGCCAATGGTGGGCGTCCAGCAAGAATTCGCGGGGTACGTGGCGCATTAATTTCTTCTCGACTTCCAGAACGGTTTTGCCTGGTGCAATCCCTGTGCGGTTGCTGACGCGGAAAATATGCGTATCTACCGCCATGGCGGGTTGACCAAATGCTGTGTTCAGTACCACATTGGCTGTTTTGCGGCCTACGCCGGGCAGGGCTTCCAGAGCCTCGCGGTTGTCAGGTACCTGGCTGTTGTGTTGTTCGATCAAAATACGGCAAGTAGCAATAACGTTTTTTGCTTTGCTGTTGAACAGCCCGATAGTCTTGATGAAGTGACTCAAGCCTTCGACCCCGAGGGCATAGATCGCTTCGGGGGTGTTGGCTACCGGGTAGAGTTTGGCGGTGGCCTTGTTAACACCGACATCCGTCGCCTGAGCGGATAGAATTACCGCAATCAGCAGCTCAAAGGGGGTGCTGTAGGCCAGTTCAGTGGTCGGGGTCGGGTTATCGTCGCGCAGGCGGCGAAAGATCTCGTAGCGCTTATCCTTGTTCATCTGCCGTTGCTTACTCCACGGTGACCGACTTTGCCAGATTGCGTGGCTTGTCTACATCGGTGCCCTTGACCAGAGCGACGTGGTAGCTAAGCAGTTGCAAGGGCAGAGTGAAGAGAATCGGGGAGATGCAATCAGGCACTTCGGGCAGGTGCAGGGTGACATCTTGCTCACCGCTTTGGTGGTCGACGGTTTCGCAGGCAAAAGTCACTAGTTGGCCGCCACGGGCGCGGACTTCTTCAAGATTGGAAATCAGTTTTTCCAGCAGGCTGTCACTTGGTGCCACACTGATCACAGGCATATCTTCATCAACCAGGGCTAGCGGGCCGTGTTTGAGTTCACCCGCGGCATAGGCCTCGGCATGGATATAGGAGATCTCTTTCAGCTTCAGTGCGCCCTCCATGGCAATCGGGTAGTGCGCGCCACGGCCAAGAAACAGAGCGTGGTGCTTATTGGCAAAGCGCTGAGCCAGTTCGATGATCGCTGGTTCCATGCCCAGTACCTGTTCTACCAGCATTGGCAGGGACCGCAGGGCATCCAGGTTGGTTTTCAGGGTGGCTGCGGGTACACCGCGCACCTGCGCCAATGCCGTGGTTAGCCACAGCAGGGCGACCAGTTGCGTAGTAAAGGCCTTGGTTGAGGCGACGCCAATTTCCGGACCGGCGTGGGTCAACAACCGCCAATCGGCTTCGCGCACCAGTGAACTGCCGGCTACATTGCATATGGCTAAAGTGGCCAGATAGTCACGGGTTTTTGCATGCCGCAAAACAGCCAGTGTGTCGGCGGTTTCACCCGACTGTGACAGAGTGATCAACAGGGTGTTGCCTGGCACGACTACCTGGCGATAACGGTACTCACTGGCAATTTCCACCTGACAGGGTATTCCTGTCTGCTCTTCGATCCAGTAACGGGCGACCAGGCCGGCATGATAGCTGGTACCACAAGCAACAATATGAATATTGGCGATATCAGCGAGACGGTCTTCCGCCTCTGGGCCGAGCACCGCAGTCAATACGTGGTCATCAGCCATAATGCCGGCCAGGGTGTTAATGATTGCTTGCGGCTGCTCGAATATCTCTTTCTGCATGAAATGCCGGTATTCACCTTTATCG
>REBY01000099.1 GCA_007692485.1 Pseudomonadaceae bacterium
TCAAAAGCACAGCGCCAAGCCCCCTTCAACAAAGGCTTTCTGCGCCAGCAACATACCGCGCACATCCGCATGCTCAATGATTGGAATCATCGATGGATACTATTTTATGAGACACGAGAAATTCCTCGGGATGTCAGCGGCAAGCTTTTAGCTGAAAGCGGCAAGTAGCCCCATAAAAGCAAAACCCGAGCACTGGCCCGGGTTTTGCTTGCAGCTTTAAGCTTGTGGCTTGCCGCTGGTTTTAAACGATCTCGAACAGACCGGCAGCACCCTGGCCGCCGCCGATGCACATGGTCACTACGACGAACTTGGCGCCGCGGCGCTTGCCTTCGATCAATGCATGGCCAGTCAGACGCGAGCCGGTAACACCGTAGGGGTGACCGATGGCAATGGAACCGCCATTGACGTTGAGGATTTCATCGGGGATGCCCAGCTTGTCACGGCAGTAAACGACCTGAGAAGCGAAGGCTTCGTTCAGTTCCCACAGACCAATGTCATCCATTTTCAGACCGTTGCGCTCGAGCAGACGCGGAATAGCGAAAACCGGGCCAATCCCCATTTCATCAGGCTCACAACCGGCAACAGCGAAACCACGGAAGATACCCATGGGTTCAACATTGAGCTGCTCGGCAACCTTGCTGTTCATCACGGTGCAAACAGAGGCGCCGTCAGACAGCTGTGAGGCGTTACCGGCGGTGATGAACTGATCCGGACCACGAACCGCTTGCAGACCGCTCAGACCCTCAAGGGTCGTTTGCGGACGGTTGCATTCGTCACGGTCGAGTAGCACTTCCTTATCGGAAATCTCACCGGTTTCCTTGTTCTGTACCTTCATGATGGTCTTGTAGGGCACGATTTCATCGCTGAACTTGCCGCTGGCCTGACCCGCGGCAACACGCTGCTGACTCAACAGAGCATACTCATCCTGCGACTCACGGCTGACATTGTAGCGCTGGGCGACGATATCGGCAGTCTCGATCATCGACAGGTACAGTTCTGGCTTGTTCTTCATGATCCATTCGTTGGTGCCCATGAACATGTTCAGCTTGTCGTTCTGGCACAAGCTGATGGACTCAACGCCACCGGCAACGATGGCCGGGACTTTTTCACTGATCACGCGCTGCGCGGCAATCGCGATCGACTGCAGACCGGAACTGCAGAAACGGTTGATTGACATGCCAGCAGTAGTGACCGGCAGACCACCACGAATAGCGGCCAGGCGGGCCATGTTCTTGCCCTGGGCACCTTCGTGGAAAGTAGCGCCAAGAATGACGTCCTCGACCAGTGCCGGGTCAATACCCGCGCGCTTGACGGCTTCTTCGATCACGAAACCGGCCATGTCAACACTGTGGGTGTTGTTCAGGGCGCCGCGATAGGATTTGCCCAGGCCGGTACGGGCCGTGGATACGATAACTGCGTCAGTCATGGTTTAGCTCCTGTTTTAACAAATGCGCCTTCAAGAGACGCTGTTCAATGCTGCCTGCCAGGCAACGAGGGCCTGACGTTCGATTTAATCTTGGTTTTCTCTGCCCCTGCGTCTCAGCCTACCCACAGGGGTAAACTGCAAAGATCAACGGCAATAATCACCACACCACAGGCTTAATAGTTTAGGCAGTTTAGCTGGTCAGTCACGACTGGCCAGGTTGGCTGTTGTATGCCGGCTTTGGTTGCAGAACACGCTGAATTATCAAGGTTATCAGGTTCGCAGAGCGAAAGTCGATTCCGAAAACAGCGCATCATCAAACAGGATGCACCTGTATCAATCTGAGCTATCCGACCACTTAAACCAATGGCCTGCTTGTGCTCTAAGCCGGTGCTGGCTAGTCTGAAGCATGACTGAAACACAGCTCGTTAAATCCCCGTTTATCATGTCCGGTGCTGGCCACTCCAACCTATTGGTCTTGCGCCAATGGTTGGAGCAAGGTTACACCCCACCAACGGGAAGCATTCTGGTCAGTCCGGATCCCGCAGCCTGGTATTCCGGCATGCTACCCGGGCTGATTGCTGGGCGCTTCAACCTGGCTGACTGCTCGTTGCCACTAGACCCATTGTGCACCCGCCTCAACCTGCGCCTGTTGGAAAGCGATATTACTGCCTTCACAGCAGACACCAAGACCCTGACATTGGCTAGCGGGTTGCAACTGCAAGGCGACATCATCTCCTTTAACGTTGGATCACAGCCGGCACCCATCGCAACTGACAATAGCCTGCCACTAATCCCGGTCAAACCATTCCCTGTTTTTATCAAGCAATGGCAACATTGGCGCCAGGATTCTACGCCTCAACATATCAGCATCATCGGCGGTGGCGCCGCCGCTTTTGAAATAGCACTTGCGCTCGCCACCAGCCTGCCTCAGTGCAGCGTCAACCTATTATGTGCTGGCAGCTTATTAGCTGGTCACCCAAACAACCTGGTGCGGCGCGCGCGGAGCTGGTTACATCAACAGCGCATCGGCCTTCGCGAACATTGCCGTATCAGCCACATTGCAGCCAAGCAGCTATGGCGAGGCGATCAGTCACTTGGCAGCTCGGAAGCGATTATTCTGGCAACCGGTGCCAGCGCACACCCTTGGCAAGCTAATAGCGGGCTAACAACAGACCAGCGCGGCTTTATCAGTATTGATCAACAACTTCGCAGCACCAGCCATCCCCAGGTTTTTGCCAGCGGAGATTGCGCCAGCTTGACGGGCACGAAAAAGTCCGGTGTCTATGCCGTGCGCCAAGGTCCTATCCTTGCGCACAATCTGCGCGCCCTCCTGCAGGGGGCGGAACTGCGGCACTATCAACCCCAGGAGCAAACCCTGGCTTTGCTGGCAACTGGCGATGGCGGCGCACTCATGAGCTATGGCCGCTGGAGCGCCGGCGGGAAGCTGTTTGGCCTGTGGAAGGATCATCTGGATCTGGGCTTTATGCGCAGGCAGCGGATAGACCATCACACATAAGCATTATCACAACGATTGAGCCAGCTTGACCATTAACACGTGCGGACCCATGCTGCTTTTTTTGCTCAGGAGGCTAGCGCATGTCCCAGTCAGACAAGATAAACCGCCAGATTCTGCTTGCCAGTCGCCCTGCCGGCGCCCCCACCCCAGCTAACTTCAACTTGGTCGAGAGTCCAATCCCGCAACCCGGACCCGGCCAGATGTTACTACGCGCCCGATGGATGTCGCTGGATCCTTACATGCGCGGACGCATGAGCGATGCCAAGTCCTACGCCGACCCGGTGCCCGTGGGCGGGGTAATGACCTGTGGCGCGGTCTGTGAAGTCATGCACTCCAACCTCGACGGGTATGCGCAAGGCGATCTGGTGATGTCCTACAGGGCTGGATGGCAGGATTACTCGGTCAGTGACGGCACCATGGTCTTCAAGCTGGACAAGAGTATGACCGAACCCTCCCAAGCGCTGGGTGTCCTGGGCATGCCGGGCTTTACCGGCTATATGGGCCTGCTGGACATTGGCCAGCCGAAAGCGGGGGAAACGGTGGTGGTCGCTGCAGCCACCGGTCCGGACGGTGCCGTCGTCGGTCAGGTCGCCAAGCTCAAGGGTTGCCACGTGGTCGGCATTGCCGGTGGCGCGGAAAAATGTGCTTATGCGGTCAAGGAGCTGGGCTTTGATGCCTGCCTGGATCACAAGCAGCCTGATCTTGATACCCAACTGGCCCAGGCCTGTCCCAAAGGTATTGATGTGTATTTCGAGAATGTCGGCGGCAAGGTGTTTGATGCGGTTATGCCGCTGCTCAATGCCCATGCGCGGATCCCCGTGTGCGGTCTGATCGCCCAGTACAACGCCACAGAAGTGCCTGCCGGTCCAGATCGCATGCCACAACTGATGCGCCTGCTGCTGAGCCAACGCATTCGCATGCAAGGCTTTATCATCTTTGATAACTATGGCCCCCTCTACCCGGACTTTCTCAAGGTAATGACCCCCTGGGTAGCTGAAGGCAAGGTCAAGGTAAAAGAAGATCGTGTTGAAGGCCTGGAAAATGCGCCTGAGGCTTTTATCGGCCTGTTGGAAGGCAAGAACTTTGGCAAGCTGGTCGTCAAGATCGCAGACTGACTCTACCCCCGGAGCGGCCAGCCCGCTCCAGGCTCCAATGCAAGCACCTGCAAAAGAGGGTCAGGCGCCGAACACAACTAGCCGGTTACGGCCGGCTGACTTGGCTTCGTAGAGCGCCTTGTCGGCGCAGACCAACAAGGCTTCGGCATCTATATCCATGTCTGGTTTATACTCGGCAACACCAATTGAAATAGTGACATTGAACTTTGTCTGCTCAGCCAGAAACTCCAAGGCTTGAAACTGCTGACGAAAATCATCCAGCACCAAACTTGCTGCAGCCGCATCGCAGTTCGCCATCACTACCGCAAACTCTTCACCGCCGTATCGCCCCAGCACATCGGTACTGCGCAAGCGCTGGCGGAGTAGCGTTGCGACAGCGGCAATAACCTCATCCCCGGCAGCATGGCCATAGGTATCGTTAACCAGTTTGAAGTGATCCAGATCCAGCATGGCGACACAAAAAGTTTCACCCTTACGTCTGGCAATACCCCACTCACGACTGACGGCTTCCTTGATAGTCGCATGCTTGAGCAGACCGGTCAGGCTGTCCTTGGTCATCAGCTCCAGTAACTGCCGGGAGCGTATCACCTTGGATCTGACAACAGTGACCAGATGCGCATCATCAATCGGCTTGGTCAAAAAATCATCAGCTCCCTGGTTAAGTGCCTTAAGCTGCATCTGCGGATCATTTTCGGCAGACAAATAAACAATGGGCAAACCTACCCACTGATCATATTGGCGCACTACTGCTGCAAGGTTCTGACCGTTAACGCCCGGCATTTGCAGGTCCATCAAGATAATATCCGGACGCTTTTGCTCCAGATACTCAATGATCTGGTCAGGCTGATGCAGGATCTCGACTTGCATACCCGCTGCGAGCAACAGTTGCTGATAATACTGGGCTAGCAGTTCGTCGTCGTCCACGATCAAGACCCGCTCAGCTGGCGCATGCAAGCGCGCCAGAACCTGTTCGATCCGGGTAATCAGCTTGGGGACATCCAGCGGTTTGACAAAATACCCTTCAGCGCCAAGTGATGCAGCCTGTAGGCGGGCATTGAAGTCATCCTTGGCACTGACAAAGATCAGCCGCGATTTGCCTTCGAAGGTCAAGTCAGCATTTTGCAGACAATCCACCGAGCGACCTTCCGAGCCGAGCATGATATCGAGCACCAGCACTTCCGGCTGGCTGAGCAAAAAGGCCTCAAGTAGATCATTAAAGCGGGTAAATAAACGCGTATTGAAGTTAAATGCCTGAAACTGCGCAATCAGGCTGGAGCCCTGTATTTCATCATCTTCCAGTAACCACACTTCAGAAACCAAGGATGACGGAGCAGCCTTTTCAGGTGTGAGAGAACCCGACACGCTTACCGGTAACACTGCGGGGACTTCGTATTGACTTAAGGCGTCAAGATCCGCTTTCAACTGTAGGCTCTTCGCTTGCTGCTCCTCAACCAGAGGCTCACCCAACAACGCATCCAGGCGATGCTCCAGCCTGGCTGCCTGGGCACTGAGTTCAGTCAGACCAAAGGTGCCGGCAGAACCAGCAAGCTTATGCAGCAACTCGGCCAGTGGTCGCACTGTCTGCTCGGTCCAACCAGGAGCTGATAGGGGCTCTGCAAAGTTCTGCAGCATCTTCATTGTGTCTGGCAGCCCTTGCACATATTGCTGCTGCAAGGCTGCCAGTTGTTGGTTAAAGCTCAATCATCACCTCGCGAGGAAGCTTGCTGCCACAGAGTTCTGACTTGCTCGGCAAGCGTCATGGGGTCAAACGGCTTGGCGATCACGCCCACTGCACCCAGGCTCTTGAAATGCTCGATTTCCTGCGGTTGTACCTTGGCGGTCATAAAGGCGACCGGAATCCGACTCAGCTGCGCATGCGTACTCAGGGCCTTCAATGTGCTGGGGCCGTCCATCCCCGGCATCATCACGTCGAGCAAGATCATCTGAGGTGCAAAGCGCTCGGCCTCCGCAACAGCCTGATCCCCTCGCTCGCACAGACTGACCGTGAGGCCACCGACTGCCTCAAGGGCTAACTTGGCGACCGCCCGAATATCAGGCTCATCCTCGACATACATAACGCGTATCAGCTCAGTCATCTGGTCACTCACCTGGTTTCTTCTGTTACGTTACGTCTCGTATACCAAGACTTCTCTGCGCCAGATCAATTAAAGGCATCTAAGGGCTGCGGGTTGCACCACCACACCCATGTTGATTGTCACTGACGATCGATGGCCAC
The DNA here is from genome assembly GCA_007692485.1 of Pseudomonadaceae bacterium. Taxonomy (GTDB): domain Bacteria; phylum Pseudomonadota; class Gammaproteobacteria; order Pseudomonadales; family Pseudomonadaceae; genus Halopseudomonas. Next base: position 6,294 of record REBY01000099.1, read on the forward strand.
AAGCCCGATAGCATAATGGCATGTCATTGCAGCATTTGCCTATTGGCGACACGGCAGCTCGATCCAGAATGTAGCCCCCGGACCAGGAGCCGAGTCAAAGCCAATGCTTCCGCCCATATTTTCAACCAACTCTTTACTGATGGCCAGTCCCAGCCCCGTCCCGCCCTTTTCGCGCCGATCTGAGGAATCTGCTTGAGCAAAACGCTGGAAAATACGCGCTTTGAAGTCCTCAGGAACCCCCTTACCCTGATCGCTCACGCAGATACGTATATGCGTGCCAACCACATTGGTCGACACATTAACCTTGCCGCCATGCGGTGAAAACTTGATCGCATTAGAGAGCAGGTTGGCCATTATCTGTTGCAAACGCTGGACATCGACATGCACCAGCACCGCAGGCATCTCGGCAGCCAGATCTATCGCCACCGCCTGATGTTGAGCATACGTCGCCATGGTTGATACCGCCTGGAGCAACTGCTCTTGCAAATCGACCCAACGAGTAACAAAGGTTAGCTTGCCCGCAGCGATTTTCTCGATATCCAGCAAGTCGTTGATCAGAGCAGTCAAGCGCAGACTGTTATTATGCGCCAGCGCGACCATATCCGTCGCTTGCGCTGATAGCGACCCTAAAGCCCCAGCTTTAAGCATACCCAATGCGCCTGAAATGGATGTCAACGGGGTGCGCAGCTCATGACTGACGGTAGATATAAATTCACTTTTAATGCGTTCCAGGCGCTTGCGCTCGGATATGTCCTCAGCAATCCCCAAGTAGCCTGTCACAGCCCCGTCGGCACCACGGATCACCGTCACAACCAGGCTTACCGGAAGTCGCTCACCCGACTGGGTGATATAGGTCCACTCGCGTGGCTGCCTGATACCCAGTTCAGCCTCGGCCACAAAAACGTTGAAACCACTGATATCTGCACCGTGACGCGCAGAAAGCTCTTTGGCGACATACTCAACCTCTTGCGAGTCATGCAGAATACCCGGCGTTTCACGACCGACCAGCTCATCTGCTGTATAACCCAACATGCGCTCGGCACCCGCATTGAACAGGCTGATGATGCCTTCACGATCTGTAGCAATGATGCTGAAATCTTCGGCAGCGGCCAGCACGGATGTCAGCAACCCGTTGGTGTCTGCCAGTTGACGGGTTCTGCTGGCTACGCTTTTTTCCAATTGGCCGCGTGAATCACGCAAAACGCGGACACTTCCGGCCAGCTCAGCACCCATATCATTCATCGCCGACGATAACTGATCAAACTCGAGGATAGGATGACTGGCCAAGGGCTTGAAGTGCCCATTAAGCACACCCTTGGCAATCTTCTGACTGGCATCAGCAATCTTGGTCACGGAGCGGGCAAGCAATCGGCTGATCAGGCCAGCCAATACAATGGCTAACAGAAAAATAGCCACCAATAGCGCAAACTTGGTCAAGCGTTGGCTTTCCATCCGCTGAACCAACTGCACGGCAGGATGCTCAACCAGTACTTGATAACCGGGCTGATCAAACACCGGCACGGAGACCCAATAATACCCTGCACGCCATCGTGCGACTGCGCTGAAGTCCCCCGTGGGTAACCAGATATTTAACCCTTCCTGTGAGCTGGCATGCACACCCGGAAAAGCAGGCTTAATAACGTGCAGAATATGATCAGGGGCCAGTATCGGCGTTTCAACATCGGCCGTAATCAGCGCCACTGTGGCCAGCGGAAACATGGCCTGCATGCGCGACAGATGATAGTCCAATCGCCGACTGGCATCAGGATCAGCGCTCAGCCGAGCGGCCATCACAATGGCAATATCGTTCAGCCGTTCAGCCATCATGCCTTCGTGATGTTCGCGCTGATTGCGGGCATCAACCAGGATAGGCGCCATCCCGGCCAACAGAATCGCAGAAAGGACGCCATGAAAAACGATCCACGGGAGCGACAAAGTGCCCGCCTGTTTGCGCCAGTAGGCAATGGACAACAGTATCAGACCCGCCAGCAGCGCATTGAAAACGCCATTAACCGCCTGTTTGATGGCAATCAGCCCCACCGCTGAAGCGGCCATATTCAGTACGGCACCGTAAAAAAAAGCCACCACCGGAATGCCGACCAGCACCCAAAACAACAGATCAGCCAACACCAGATTTTTCAACTTGCGCCGATGGTAGAGCCACCCCACCAACATAGCTTCCAACACAAAGGCTGGAATTGCCAAGGGCTGCCCCCATAATGTCAGAGTGTACAAGGCACCGACCAATGCAACCGCAACCGCTGCCCAGACACCCAGCCAGACAATCGCCAGCATCACGGCGACCGAGCCAAAAATAAGATCAACACCAAAAAACAACGGCACATTGAGCCAGTTGCCGATCCACGCCGCGCCTGAGAGCGCAACCAGCGCGAGAGCGTATCGCCCTATGGACAGGTGCTCAGTCATCCTTTGCTCCAGGGGTGTCCATCAGCGGAAACTCAAGCCAGAAACAACTGCCTTTGCCTTCAATACTGTCAAACCCGATGCGACCACCCATTTGTTCGGCAAGCTCCTTGCTGATCGCCAGACCCAAGCCCGTGCCGGGCTGCAAGCGGTTATCACTGCCGTCGGCCTGGGCAAAGCGCTGAAACACAAAGGGCCGGAAAGCCTGAGGAATACCAGCACCTTGATCATCGACAGTAATACGAACCCGTGACGTATCCAAGGTAACGCTAACGGTAACTGACGTTTCTGCTGGTGAAAACTTGATGGCATTGCTGATCAGGTTGGTCAGGGCTTGCTGGAAGCGAGACGCGTCAACCTGAATACAGGCGTCCGCTTCGAGGTTGGTAACCACATCAACTTTTTTCTGCAGGGCCAACGTACGCAAGTCTGCAACCGTCACCGCCACCAGGCTGGCAACCTGGCAGGGTTCGGTTATCAGCGGCATGCGTCCTGCCATCAGTTTTTCGATATCCAGCAAATCATTGACCAATTGCGACAGGCGTTGACTATTATTGGATGCAATCGCCAGCATCGGTTCCAGAGCGTCAGGCACGGGGCCAGCTGCCCCCGAGCGCAGCAGGCCGAGCGCTCCACTGATGGCGGTCAAGGGCGTACGCAACTCATGGCTGACGGTAGAGACAAACTGGTTTTTCAGGGTTTCATTGCGCATGCGCTCGGAAATATCTTCTGCTATAGCCAGATACCCTGAGACGTCTCCCTCCGATGTGCGAATTGCGCTAACCACGACTTGAACCGGAATAAGGTGACCATCCCGGTGGCGGTAGTGCAGCACAAAACTCTGCTGATCACCCTGTTGGGCAAGCAGGTTAAAGATGCCTGATAATCGGATAGGACGATGATTTTGTCCGCTTAGCTTGCGCGCATACTCACGCAGCTCAGCCATGATCAGAAAACGGCGTGAGATCCGCCGGCCAATCATGTCCTTGGCGGAATAGCCAAGCATCAACTCAGCGCCGCGGTTAAATAGCAGAATCCTGCCCTTGCCATCGGTCGCTATTATGGCAAATGCGCGCGCCGCGGAGAGAACCGAACTGATGAGGTCATGACTTTGACGCAGCTCCGCTGTTCTGCTTTGCACTTCGGTATCCAGACGTGTCAGCAACTTTCGCTGGACCAGCATCCGCAGAATCAGCCCCGTGAGCAGAGCCAACATAAAAGCCGCTGCTATGCCCAGCAGGCGGTATCCCTGAATGCCCTGCATTTGTCCGGTCGGCGGTTGAACCGCCATTTGCCAATGGGCACCCGGCAAATGGATGGACAAAATCTCTAGCGGGCTCTCGAACCAGTCTGGCTCGCCCATAAATACCGGCCCTGGCTGTCCGTCGGCATCGAGACTACGCAATGCCAGCCTGGGGGCCAGCCCATCCGCTTCATCAGGTAACAGGCTGAACAGGCTATCGGCGTCAATCACAGTACTTAACAACCCCCAGTACTCACCGCCAATAAAAATAGGTGCGCGGTAGATCAGTCCCTGGCCCCCTTGTACCAGCTCAATCGGCCCGGCCATTTGGGCTGTTTGGGTGTGGATCATCTGCTCAATTGCCGGCCACTGTGCTGGCAATTGCCGGTAATCAAGACCAAGGGCAGCTTCATTGCCCGCTAAGGGGAATACCCAGGCAATACGATTATCAGGCGCAATACCAATATTGCGGAAATGCCGCCCGCGCCCGTAAAGCAAAGCGAGAATCTGCTCGACTTCAGCCGAATCCAGCTGCCCCTGCCTGGCCACAATATAGGATTCCACGCCCGTGGCCAAAAAGGCTGACGCAGAGATTTCCGATTCGAGCAGAGCGCGCAACCGGTTGGCCTGTGACATCCATTCACGCTGCGCCGCGTTGGTTTTTTCGACATGATAGATCCGCCAGCCATAATCAAAACTGATCAGCAAGGCTGCAAATATGGCTGCTATCAGGAGCCAGAAATAGCCTGGGCGCAGAATGGAGTCACGCATGCTGGTCAGTACTCACCGGCATCTGCTCGGGCGGGCAAGTCAACATGAAAGACAGTGCCTTGCCCAGGTTCGGAGTCAAAACTGATCTCGCCATCCATGTGGTGCAAGAGCTCGCGGGTAATCGCCAAACCCAGCCCGGTACCACCCTTTTGCCGGGCATCGGATGAATCTGCCTGGGAAAACTTCTCGAATATGCGTACTTTGAAGTCTTCCGCAATACCTGGTCCCTGGTCTGCCACACTGATGCGCACGCCAAGGGGGCCCGCGCTGATAGTGACTCGAACCTTAGTACCCGGCGGTGAAAACTTGACCGCATTGGAAAGCAAGTTGGTCATCACCTGTTGCAGCCGTGCAGCATCGACACAAACCGCAATAGCTGACGTGCCAGCGGCTAGGCGCAGCCCTATCTGATACTGATCCGCAAACGGCTGATTCTCTTCCAGTGCTGTTTCCAGCATAGGGAGCAATGGCTGCCATTGCAGGTTGAAACGCATCTTGCCTGCCAGCAACTTGTCCATATCCAACAGGTCATTGATCAGCAACAGCAGCCGTTGGGAGTTCTTGACCGCTACGGACAGCATATCGGTTGCAGCCGCCGGCATAGCTCCGAGCGCTCCAGAATTGACAAGCGACAACGCCCCGTTGATGGCCGTTAACGGCGTACGCAACTCATGACTGACGCTCGATAGAAACTCGTCTTTCAGACGTGCTATGCGTTTTCGCTCAGAAATATCCTCGATGTAGCACCAGATAAGCTGCTTGCCGTTGGCATCAGTGACTACCATCCCATGCAACAGGACCGGGTAACGGGTGCCGTCCTTGCGGATGTATTCCTTTTCATAGGGCCCAAAACGTCCTGTTTGCTCCATACTGCGCAATTGCTCCTGCTCAGCCTCCGCATACTCTTGCGGGGTTACCTGCCAATAACTGAGTTGCAGAAATTCCTCGCGGGTATATCCGGTGGAGGCAAGCAGTGACGAGTTGATATCGATAAAGGTTCCGGTCGCATAATCATTCAATGCAATACCGTAAGGAGACAACTCAAACAGACCCCGCAACCGCGCCTCACTCAAACGCAAAGCGCGTACCGAGTAATTGCGCTCAATGCTCGCGCTGGCCCACCCGCCCAGCAGACGCAAGAACAGAACCTCACTCTCGCTAAATGCTTCCGTTTTGGCTTGTCGCGAAGAAAAACTCAATACACCGTACAGGCGGCCATCGACTCTGATGGGTATACCAATATATGCACGGGTCAGGTGCAGTTGATAGGTTGGGTGATTCGACAACCCTGCGGCTGTCAAATCAGCCACTGCCATCAAATCATTGCTGCTGACAACCTCGCCACACAAGGTTGCAGTAAGGTCGATATCTAAACCTTGTTGCCAGGGGCCGGATGCAGGTGCAATACATCCTCGAACGAGGAAAGACTTGTCATTGTCCAACCGGCACAGCAAGCCGGTCTCCAGCCCAAGAAAATCAGCCCCGCGCTGTAAGGCAAAAAGGGTCTGCTCCTTGATGTCCATAGTGGGAAAAGAGCTGATCTCGCTCAGCGTCTTAAATGCCTGCAGTTGCCGCCGTTTTTCCTGTTGCAGATTCTTGGACTGGGTAATATCCAGAATAAAGCCATCAAGATACGCCAGCTCACCGGTTGGGGTAAAAACTGGCGTCCCGCGTTCCTGGGCCCAACGCACGCTGCCATTACGGTGCTGGATACGGTACTCCAGCAGCCAGGGACGTTTGTCTGCTATGTGTTCGGCAATCTGTTGATCAAGCCAATGGCGGTCATCCGGGTGAATAATGCTCTGGTAACTACGAACCTGGTTGTTGATAAAGTCACTGACTGGGTAACCCGATAGCGGGTCAACCTTGTTGCTCATGTAGAGCATGGTCCAGTTTTCATCATTCAGGCAGCGATAGGTAACGCCGGGGATATTATCAACCAGCGAGCGGTACTGACTTTCACTCTGCTCCAAGGCATTTCGCGCCGCGACCTGATCGCTGACATCAGCATGCGTCCCCGCCATCCACAATGGTGAACCGTCCTCAGAGCGGCTGATAACGCGACCGCGATCATGCACCCAGATCCAGTGTCCATGCTTGTGCTGCATGCGACACACCACATCATAAAAATCGGCTTCACCAGAAAAGTGGCTGTGCAAGGCCTGCTCTGAGAGAGACAGGTCGTCCGGGTGAGCCAGGCGCTGCCAGGTATCCTTGCTGATGGGGTGCAACTCATCAAGTGTATAGCCTACCATTTCTGCCCAACGCGCATTGAACAGCGTCTCACCGGTCTGGACGTTCCACTCCCAGGTACCGATATTGGTGCCTTCAATAACAGCTTTCAGCCGTTGGCGCGTCAGCTCAGTCGAGGCTAGCTGCTCTTGCAGATGGACTCGACTTATTTCCATCTCCACCAGCTCCGCCAGATCGTGCAACAGCTGCTGCTGTTCAGGATCGAGCGACATGGGCTGACGGTTGATCACGCAGAGCGTACCAGCATTGAAGCCACCCGGAAGCTTCAGGGGAACACCAGCATAAAAACGGATATGCGGCTCCCCCGTGACCAACGGGTTGTCGGCAAAGCGTGCGTCAGCATGGGTGTCAGGGACCATCAACAAGCTATTCTGAACGATTGCATGGCCACAAAACGAGATGCAACGCTCAGTCTGGTCAACATCAAGTCCCTGCTTCGACTTGAACCATTGCACGTTTTCGCCAATCAGTGAAACCAGCGCAATGTCCACACCGAACAGACGTTGCGCCAGCCGGGTAAGGCGATCGAAACGAGGATCGGAGGCAGAAAACAACAAGCCGCTGGCCTCCAATGCCGCAAGGCGCTCGGTTTCATTTGCAGGTATCTCGGGTGTCTGCATGCAGGTCTCTGAACTGGTGTGGGTAAATCCACAATGCCAGCATAAGAACAAATTGTGATTATTGCCATTACCAGGTTGCTTACAGTCCCTAAAACTCCTGATGGGAGGCTGTTCCCGCCCGATACACTATGCGCGCTGTTGGAGTATAATTCACCGCTTTCGGGCTACAACGCATTATGGGTTCCCTCACCCCATCTCATTAAAAAGGTCACATCGATGTCTTTTCTTCCCGCAACGGTCAACCGTCAGGTGTTGGCCGGTCTGATTGCGTTTCATATCCTGATCATTATCGCCAGCAACTACTTGGTGCAATTGCCTATCAGCCTGTTTGGCTGGCATACCACTTGGGGCGCGTTCAGCTTTCCGTTTATTTTTCTGGCCACCGATCTCACGGTTCGCTTGCTGGGTAAACACAGCGCGCGGCGGGTGATTGCCCGGGTCATGCTCCCGGCGTTGCTGGCGTCCTATGTGGTTTCTGTGCTCTTCCACGATGCCCGTTTTAGTGGCTTGGCTGCGCTGGGCGAGTTCAATAGCTTCGTCTTCCGCATTGCCCTGGCCAGCTTTATTGCCTACCTGTTTGGCCAGTTACTGGATATTCAGGTATTTGACCGGCTGCGCAACCTGCGCCAATGGTGGATTGCCCCCGCCGCGTCAACGGTTGCCGGTAACTTGCTGGATACGGCATTGTTTTTCTCCATCGCCTTTTGGCAGAGCAGCGATCCCTTTATGGCGGCCAATTGGGTCGAGATCGCGACGGTGGATTATGTCACCAAGCTGGTCGTCAGCCTGATGCTGTTTGTGCCGCTGTATGGCATGTTGTTGAATGCCATTATGCGCTGGTTACCGGGCGCGGCGTCGCCGCAACCTATGCGCTGAGGATGAGCTTATTGCCTCGGCATGTGTGTGCCTGGTTGGCAGCGACTGGTTCCAGACACGCCGTGAACCCTTCCCTGGGGGCTCGTAGATGCCATCCATGGCATCTAACGGTCTGAAACCAGTCACTGCCAACCAGGCGATCAGCCTTTTCGGAGGCCATCCGAGCTTTTCTCAAAACCCAGCCCTAAGCCTGTAAGGCGCGCCCAACCGCATCAGCGCAGGTTTCCCGGCGCAGCTGATCAAACAGCGGTTGCGCTTCCGGGTAGCCGCGGGTCAACAGGCCCAGCCACTGTTTAAGACGACCGGGTGCGTGACGGTCGGCCACCCGTTCACGTACCTGACGGTAAAAGTCAGCCAGCCAGGGCTGCATGGCGGGCCAATCGATGGGGCTAACGCTGTCCCCGGCATGCCACTGGGCCACCTGGCGGGCCAGGTCGGGCCGGCTGACCAGGCCGCGACCCAGCATTACTTGAGCACAACCACTCTGCTGACGAATGCCCTGGTAGCCCTCCAGATCCCAGACTTCACCATTGGCAATCACCGGCACGCTGACGCTTTCACGGATGCGCGCCAGCCAATCCCAATGCACCACGGGCTTGTAACCTTCCGCCTTGGTCCGTGCATGTACCACGATATGCGCAGCGCCGCTGTCGGCCAGGGCTTGAGCGCATTCCAGCGTCCGGCTGGTATCGCTGTACCCCAGGCGCATTTTCGCCGTGACCGGCGTACCGGCTGGGGTAGCCGCGCGCACTGCGCTGACAATCTCCGCCAGCATCTCAGGCTCTTGCAGCAACACCGCGCCACCGCGATGACGGTTGACGGTTTTCGCCGGGCAACCAAAGTTCAGGTCAATCGCGGGCGCGCCCAGCTCGGCCAGCCAGGCGGCGTTATGCGCCAGCCAACGCAGGTCAGAGCCCAGCAGTTGTGGATGCACGGGCACGCCGCTGGCGGTTTTCCAGCCATGCTCGGCTTCCGGCACCAGGCGCTGCAGCGTCGGCCATTGCAAAGGCCCGGCCGTCACGCGAATAAATTCGCTGACACACCAATCAATTCCGCCGATGCGGGTCAGCACATCGCGCATCGGCGGATCCACCAGCCCCTCCATCGGGGCCAGAATAATCCCTCGAAAGCTGTGCAGATCTCTAGAATCGAGCGCCAACTTACTCATGGTTGAATGCCGTGCCCGGCCAGCAAGTCGAGCAATTGCTGTTCATCCCAGACGGTAACACCCGCCTGTTCAGCCTTGGCCAGCTTGCTCCCCGCCCCGGGGCCAGCAACCAGGCAATGGGTCTTCGCCGACACACTGCCCGCCACCTTGGCACCCAGGCTCTCCAGATACCCCTTGGCAACATCACGGGAAAACGTCTCCAGCGTTCCGGTGAGTACCCAGGTCTGACCGGTCAAGGGCTGGCCCTCGCCCACGTCGGCCCTGGGGCTGTCCCAGTGCATACCAAAGTCACGCAGCTGGGCTTCCACGGCCAGCGCTTGCGCACTCTGCTGCTCATCACGGAAATAGGCCAGCAGGCTTTGCTGAGCTTTCTCGGTAAAGCGCTCGACCTGCTTGAGTTCCAGCCAATCGGCTTCGATCAACGCGGGCAGACTGGTGAAAGTAGCCGCCAGGCGCTCAGCGCCGGTCTTGGCCACATGCGGAATATTCAGCCGGGTAATAAATTCAGCAAAGCTGACGCTGGCGGCAAACTCGGCGGCCAGCTCACCCTCCTCCTGCAGTGTCAGACCGCGCGCCAACAACTGGCTGATCACGGTCTGGTTATGCTCGTCAGCAAAGAAGCTATGGATTTCGTGAGCCACCTCCAGACCTACATCGGGCAAATAGATCAACACCCCAGGTAGTGCGCAACTAATACGCTCAAGCGAGCCAAGCGCGCGAGCCAGTAGCTTGGCGGTCTCCTCACCCACATCGGGAATCCCCAGAGCGTAGACGAAGCGCGCCAAAGTCGGCTCTTTGCTGGCCTGAATCGAGCTCAACAGGTTTTTCGTCGACAGTTCGGCAAAGCCCTCAAGGGCGATAACCTGCTCATACGTCAGGGCAAACAGATCAGCAGGAGAAGTGACCAAGCCGGCATCCACGAGTTGCTCAACAATCTTCTCGCCCAAGCCATCGATATCCAGCGCCCGACGCGAGACAAAGTGAATAATCGACTGCTTCAGTTGAGCCTGGCAGGTCAGGCGGCCCACGCAGCGATAGACAGAGCCCTCGCTGGTACTCTGCCCACCTTTGCCACGCTTGACCAGTTGCGTGCGCTCTACCGCCGAACCACAAACCGGGCAGTGCTCCGGAATCACCACTGGCCGCGCATCTGCCGGGCGGCGCTCCGGCACAACCTGCATGACTTGCGGAATGACATCACCGGCGCGGCGGATAATCACGCTGTCGCCGATCATAACGCCAAGGCGCGTCACTTCATCCATATTGTGCAAGGTGGCGTTGGAGACCGTCACACCCGCCACCTGCACCGGCCTGAGACGAGCCACCGGCGTTACCGCGCCGGTTCGACCGACCTGGAATTCGACATCCAGCAGTTCGGTAATTTCTTCCAACGCGGGAAACTTGTGCGCAATCGCCCAACGCGGCTCGCGGGCACGAAAACCCAGTTCACGTTGCTGGGCCAACGCATTGACCTTGAAGACCACACCGTCAATCTCGTAATCCAGCTCGGCGCGGCGCTTACCGATATCCTGGTAGTAAGCCAGGCACGCATCCACGCCTTTGGCCAGTTTGAGCTCGCGGCTAATACTCAAACCCCATTCGCGCAACTGCGCCAGTACTGCAGTTTGGCTGTCGGGTAGCTCGCCATCCACCTGGCCAATACCGTAGCAGCAGAATTCCAACGGCCGGCGTGCGGTGATCGTCGGGTCCAGTTGACGCAAGGAGCCGGCAGCGGCATTGCGCGGGTTAGCAAAGGTTTTGCCCCCCGCCTCGCGCTGGCGCTCATTCAAGGCAACAAAACCGGCCTTGCTGATAAACACTTCACCACGCACTTCCAACACGGCCGGCCAGCCTTTGCCACGTAGCTTCAAGGGCACATTGCGGATGGTGCGTACATTGCTGGTGATATCTTCCCCGGTACTACCGTCACCCCGAGTGGCAGCGCGCACCAGTTGACCTTGCTCATAGAGAATACTCACCGCCAGGCCATCAAGTTTAGGCTCGCAACAGTAATCAATCTCGGCGCCCCCGCCAAACAGATCGCCCGCCGGCAGGTCCAGCCCTTCACGAACCCGGCGGTCAAAGTCGCGCATACTCTGCTCGTCAAAGGCATTACCCAGGCTGAGCATGGGCACTTCATGTTTGACCTCGGCAAAGGCTGATAGCGGCGCGCCACCCACGCGCTGAGTCGGCGAGTCCGCGCTGACCAGCTCCGGGTGCTCCGCTTCAATGCTTTGCAGCTCGCGAAACAGGCGGTCATATTCCGCATCCGGAATCGACGGCTCATCAAGCACGTAATAGCGGTAATTATGCTGATCCAGTGCCTCACGCAGTTCAGCGGCGCGGGCAGCAGCTTGGGCAGTTGCGGTCATGGTCGGGGTATCTGCTAGCAAACAAAGCGTAATTGTACCCAAAGCCCGAGCCCAACGTCAGGCTACGGCTATAACCAGACATCAAATGTATGGATAGTGCCAGCAGTGGCGCCCCAAAACGCTAGACTGGGAAGCACAACAACAGCCTTGCAAGGATGACCCATGCCACCTCTACGCTATGCCCTGCTCCTCTCAGCCGCCCTGGCTACCAGTGTTCAAGCAGCCAACTGGTCTGCTCCGGAGGCTATTGTCCCGCCGTCTGACTTCAAAGGCGTGCACGGTCTGGCGATTGATCAACAAGGCCGCCTGCTGGCCGGCAGCGTGGTTGGCAGCAGTATCTATCAGGTTGATAAAGAAACCGGGGAAGTGAGCACCTTGATCGGGCCGGACAAAGGTCAGGCGGATGATATTGCCATCGGCCCCAAGGGCGAAATGGCCTGGACTGGCTTTCAGAGCGGGAAGATTTTCTACCGCGCCCATGATGATGCTGAGATTGTCATGCTCGCCGAGGATTTACCAGGCATCAACTCGATTGCCTTTAACCAGGACACTGGCGCGCTCTATGCCAGCCAGGTATTCCATGGCGATGCGCTGTGGCAGATCGACCGTGACGGCGCTGAATCGCCACGCCTGATTCGTGAGGATATGGGCGGTTTCAACGGCTTTGAGGTGGGCACTGATGGCTGGATTTACGGCCCACTGTGGTTCAAAGGCCAGGTCGTGCGCATCAACCCCGAAGATGGCGCGATGGAAACCCTTGCCGAAGGGCTGCAGATTCCGGCAGCAGTGAATTTTGACTCCCAAGGCAATCTCTTTGTCGTGGATGCCAAAGCAGGTGAATTACTACGAATCAGCGCTGAAGACCGCGAATTGAGTAGCGTTGCCAGTCTGGCGACCGCATTGGATAATTTGACCGTAGCAGCCGACGATCGTATCTATGTCTCCAATATGGCGGATAACAGCATCACCCGGGTCAACCCGCAAACCGGTGGTGCCGAGGTACTGACTCAGGGTGATCTGGCGGTGCCCGCAGGCATTGCTTTGGACCAAGCGCGGGAACAGCTCTATGTGGCAGATATTTTCGCCTTTCGCCGGGTCGATCTGGCCAGCGGCCAAGTAACCGACATCCGCCGCGCGCACGGCGATGACATTGAATACCCCACCGGCGTTAGCCTGGGCCGAGAACGCATTCTGCTGACCAGTTTTGCCGACGGCAGCCTGCAGATTCTGCAGCGCAGTGACTACAGCACCGAACTCAAGCTACACGACTTGCCTGCCCCCAGTGCCGCAGTGGAGTTACCCGATGGCCGCATTGCTGTCAGCCTGATGGGCAGCGGCGAGATAGTCCTGCTATCCGGTGATGAGCTGCAGAACAGTACGACCCTGATTAGTGACCTGCTGGGGCCGGTCGCCATGCAACTGGGGCAGGATGGCGCGCTCTACCTGACCGAAGCTGCCGGCATGCTCAGCCGGGTGAATATTGCCAGTGGTGAACTGGAGCGACTGGTGACTGATCTGGCGATGCCCGAAGGCCTGGTGGAACTGAGTGCCGGGCAATGGTTGGTAGCGGAAACCGCCAAACAGCAGATTAGCCTGATTGATCTGGAGCAGGATACTCAGCAAGTAGTAGCCAGCGAACTGCCCATCGGCTTCCCTGCCGGCCCTGGCATGCCACCGAGTGGCATCCCCACCGGTCTGTCTCTGGATGCGGTGGGTAATCTGTATTTTGGCTCGGATCTGGATAATGGCTTGTACCGGATGGCGCGGGGGCAAGAGTGATCTGGTCTTATAGCCATAATGCCGAGCCAAAGACCGCTCGGGCACGGCATGCCGTGCCCCTTGTATCTTGACTGTTGTCTCTGTGACGATAGT
>REBY01000051.1 GCA_007692485.1 Pseudomonadaceae bacterium
AAGCGGATCGCTTCCAGGTCATCGCTCTGGTCACGCAGCCCCATCAGCGGCGCATTGAACAGCTCCGGAAATACGGCAAAGTCGCTTTGGTAGTCGGACAATGCGTCAACAAAATACTCGACCTGCTCCAACACATCCTCAACCGAGGCGAAGCGGCGCATCTGCCACTGCACCGCACCCACTCGCGACTGGGTTTTGGTGGACTCCAGCAGGCGCTCTTCCGGCTCATAAAGAATGTTGTTCCATTCCAGCAAGGTGGCATAGCCCAGGGATTTCTTGTCTTCCGGCAGATAGCCCCGCATCAGACGCTTGACCTGAAAATCGTTCGACAGCTGGAAAGACAGGATCGGGTCGTGGATTTCCTTGCGCGCCACCTCTTCAATATATTCGGTCGGCTTCAAGGTATCAGCATGCTCGTGATAAGCCGGAATTCGCCCGCCCGCCAGAATCGCTTGCAAGTTCAACGAGCGGCACAGTTCCTTGCGCGCCTCATACAAACGCCGGCCCAGTCGATGGCCGCGGTATTCCGGATCAATCAACACGTCGAGGCCGTACATGGCATCGCCATCAGCATCATTGTGGATGATCTCGTTCTTGCCGATCAGGTCTTCATAGCGATGCCGCTCGGAAAAGGTGTCGTAGTCGACCAGCGCACTCAATGCAACCCCGACCAGATTCTCGTCATCGACAATCGCGATCTGGCCGTCAGGGAACTCTTTGATCAGACGCTTGATGGTCTTCAGCGGCCAAGCGCCGCCAATATCATCGTACACTTTGTCCATCAGCGTTTTGAGTTGCGGATAGTCATCCGCTTCCAGGTTGCGCAGATTCAAATGCAGGTCTTCTGGATCCATTAACCGGGCCTCATAGTGATACGTAGGCTGCCATGATAACACTCATGGGACAGGCTTCCGGGTACGTGTTCAAAGATTCCGTGGCAGCGTTGAAAATTCTGCACAGCCATGCAATGATTCGCAGCATATGCCCGCCACCCGGTCATTCTGGAGGACTCTAGCTTGGACGTCGGCGCTCGCCTGAAAACAATTCGCAAGCTCAAGGGCATGTCCCAACGTGAACTGGCCAAACGCGCCGGCGTCACCAACAGCACCATTTCGATGATCGAAAAGAACAGCGTCAGCCCATCGGTCAGCTCGTTGAAAAAGGTGCTGTCTGGTATTCCATTGTCGCTAGTCGAGTTCTTTTCCCTGGAGCTGGAACAAGACAGCCAGCACCCCGTGGTCTACCGCGCCAAGGATCTGCTTGAAATTGGCAGCGGTGAAGTCAGCATGCAGCTAGTGGGCAAAGGTGTGCCCAACCGGGCGCTGGCTTTTCTGCGCGAAACCTACCCGCCCGGCGCCGATACCGGCCCGGATATGTTGCAACATGAAGGGGAAGAGGCTGGCACCATCGCGGCGGGGCGACTGGAGTTGACGGTCAATGGGGAGGTGTTTGTACTTGAAAACGGTGACAGCTACTACTTCGACAGCAGCCTGCCGCACCGTTTCAATAATCCTTTCGACGAGCCCTGCCTGCTGATCAGCGCCACCACGCCGGCCAATTTCTGACCGGCGTAATGCCCCATCAGCCCATACCGAAGGCTTTCTGGTTGGCTTCCTGCAAATAACGCTGCAAACGCCGATTCAACAACCAGCGGCGAATCAGATACGCCAGCACAAAGACCACCAGCCAGAAGCCGGCGACCGCAAACATCCCCTCTGGCGGCAGGAAATTGACTTTGGCGCTGGCAGACGCGAAGCGCGGCCCGCCGAACATCACACCCTGAACCCCCATATACAGCCACTGGATAATCCAGATCAGAAACAGGCCACCCAATACAGCACCCAGCACCCCGCCTCGGGATGCCTTTACACGCCGATAAACGTACCAGCCGCCAACGACCAAGCTGAGCAACAAGGGAGGTAGCAGATGCGTCATCAAATAGCTGTTTTCCAGTACCCGTGGCCACCACTGCAGTGGAATTGGGAAAGCAGGCAGTACAGCCCACCATGCCATTGCATCAGGCCCTGGCTGTTGTTGTAGAAATTCCGGCAATTTGACTAAGAGTGATTGCAGGAACAGGCCGGAGAAGAAAATAAGCAGCACCAGCGCCATCAAATTCAGCGGGGTCAATGCCAGTTTCCGGTTCACATCCGCGCCGTCCATCAGGTTCCAGTGGCGGTCAGCGGTATGATTGACCAGCGTGGTGTAATGGCCATAATCGGCACGCGCGTCACTGGCCATGACCATGGTCACGCGCTGTCCCGCGCGCAGGGGAATGTCATAGCCGCGCAGGGACACACTGCGCTCGCGACCATCATCCTGGCGAATCCAGAATTCGTGGCAGGTGACAGTGCTTGAGCTGACCTGGGGCGCATTGACATGCCCGCCATCAGGCCCCACATACCCCCCGCCACCGCTGCTGGTGACATAGGTCTCACTATGCTTGCTGGTGTTGATCACTTCGCCGGTGAAGTAATCGGTTTTCACTTCACGGTCTTTGTATTTGAAATTGTCCATGCTTTGTCTTCACGTCAATCTTCTTCAAAACAGGTATATAGATACCTGCAGCCGCTTGAAAGCTTACGATAAGGCAGCAAATTAACGGAGCTTTTTTGCAGTCAAATAGCCATAGGTATGACATGCGTCAAAAAGCATGCGACACCGCGAAAGGTTTGCCATCGGGAACGCCAAGGCATACCCTTTGGGGTATACAAAGCCCATCAGGAGTCCTTCATGTCAGATACCCATCAGGTCGATGTCGCCATCATCGGTGCTGGCACAGCCGGCATGTATGCCATGCGCGAAGTGTTGCGGGCCGGTAAATCCTTTGTGCTGATCGACCAAGGCCCGCTGGGCACCACGTGTGCCCGGGTTGGCTGCATGCCTTCCAAGGTTGCACTGCACGCTGCCAACCTCTGGGCTGGTCGCAAGCAGATGGCGGCGCTGGGTATCAGCGGCAGCGAACAACTGCAGATTGATTACCGCCAGACCTGGCAAGCCCTGCGCACGCAGCGCGATCAGTTTGCCGATGGCGCCGTCAACAAGGCCCGGACTATTGCCGGCGATCGCCTGATCATGGGCCAGGCACGCATGCTCAGCGCGACCCGAATCAGCGTGGCAACCGCCAATGGCGATCAGCAGGTTGAGGCGGGCCGTACAATTATTGCCACCGGGTCACGCCCAACCCGACCGCAATGGCTACCTGGCGCCGAACAAGGGGTAATCACTACCGATGAACTGTTTGAACTTGAAGACCTGCCGCCGCGTATCGGGGTGATCGGCCTCGGCGCCGTTGGCCTGGAAATGAGCCTGGCCCTGGCACGGCTGGGGGTGCAGGTAACCGCTGCGGGCACAGGCCAGTTGGGCGGTGCAGCAGACCCTGAGATTGCCGACGCTGCCGAAAAGCGCTTCAGCCAGGAGTTTGATCTCTGGCTGGGCGAGCCAGCCAAACTGGAACCAAGCGGTAAAGGCTGGCGGTTGTGTGCCGGGCAGCGTAGCACCGAGGTTGATCTGGTGCTTGCCGCGCTGGGGCGCCAACTCAACAGCGATCAACTGGATCTGGCGGCCGCCGGCGTCACTCTGGACGAGCGCCAGCGGCCGCAGATCAACCCCCATACCCTGCAAGCCGGCGACCTACCGATCTTTATTGTCGGCGATGCCAATGCTGACCGCGCACTCATGCACGAGGCGGCGGATGAAGGCGCCATGGCCGGCTTCAATGCCTGCCAGCCAGAACCCAACCAGTTCCGGCGCAAAACGCCACTGGCGATCGCCTTTAGTGACCCGGACCTGTGTACTGTCGGCGCGCGCTATGACCAGTTGGATCCGGCGCAGATTCTTATCGGTAGTGCGGAAGGTAAGAGCAATGGCCGGGCACGCATCATTGGCGGTACCGATAGCCTGATCCGTCTATATGCCGACAAACACAGCGGCAAACTGCTTGGCGCCAGCCTGCTGGCTAGCGCCGGTGAACACCTGGCCCACCAATTAGCCTGGGCTATTCAACGCGGCGAAACGGCGCAAAGTCTTTTGGAAATGCCGTTCTACCACCCGGTCATTGAAGAAATGCTGGCCAGCGCGCTGCAGGACATTGCCAAACACTTTGCCCCTGACGACCGGCCTCTGGGTATTCCGGGATAAGGACCGCTCAACCGGGCGGAAAGGTGCCGAGAATCCGGGTAACCAGTTGCTGAATCTGCTGGTTACGCTCATTCGGTGACATCGGGCGCTGACGCATCAGCTCGCTATCACTACCACGCCAAAGCAGCTCGCCGGTTTCAGGGTGGACCATATCGATCTGCAAGGTGACTTCCTGGTAGTCCACCGAGCGGCTTTCGCTGTAAGCCGGGCCACCGGCCCAACCACGACCCCAATAGGCACCGAATGAGCCACCATGGGTAATGGTTACCACATCCTGTTTCTGCTCGTTGATCAGATAGGCGCGCACCAACAGATCCGCGTCTGAGCCTTCAAGAACCGGGCGCAGGCCGCGCGCATCCAGCTGGCCGGATACCGCTTCACGAATACGATTGGCGGTGATATCTGATGCGATGCGCGGATCGCCCTGCGGGCGAAACTCTACCGCCGGATCAGCCCAGTCCCAGGTTTGGTAATCCATAAAGGAATGCCCCGGGTTGTAGTCCCGTTGCACCGTGCTGGTCGTCTGGCAACCGAGCAATAACGCGAATACCGCAAGCAAAGCTAGAACACGCATGATTCAACCACCTGCGAGAAAAAGAATGAGCATTGACTCTGACCGCAAAGACGGTGACAGGTTCACCCGCGGCTTGCCGCACCACTGGCCTTGGACGCCAAGTTGCGCAACAATCGAGCAATGAACAAACTTCTACTTAACTGCGATATGGGTGAAAGCTTTGGACCTTGGGTGATGGGCCTGGATGCCGAGGTCATGCCCTATGTCGACTGCGCCAATATCGCCTGCGGCTTTCATGCCTCGGACCCGAGCACCATGCGTCGCACAGTACAGCTAGCGGTGCAGCATGGGGTGCGCATTGGCGCTCATCCGGCCTACCCGGACCTGGTCGGCTTCGGCCGCCGCTCCATGGCTTGCTCGCCAGCTGAAGTGGAAGATATGGTGCTGTATCAACTCGGCGCGCTGGACGCTATTTGCCGCGCCGAAGGCACCCGGGTTGCCTACCTCAAACCGCATGGCGCGCTGTATAACGATATGTTGCGCCAACCGGTGCTGCTAAGGGCTGTCATGCAAGCCTGCGCCGCCTTTGGACGAGACTTGCCACTGATGCTGCTGGCTCAACGCGATAACAGTGCCGCACAGGCCATGGCGGCTGAATTCGGCCTGACCCTTTGGCTGGAAGCCTTTGCCGATCGCAGCTATACGCCAGAAGGGCTACTCACCCCGCGCCAGGATCCCGGTGCAGTGCTGCATGACCCTGAGCAGATTCTTGACCAGGCGTTGACGCTGGCCCGTGGCGAGCCGCTGCGCGCCAGCGATGGCAGCGCTTTGTCGCTGGCAGTCGATACGCTCTGCGTGCATGGTGACAACCCCCAGTCGGTGGCCGTGGTGCGCCGGTTACGCCATGCGCTGGATAGTTTGCAACCAGCATGACACCGCGCATTGAGCGGGTGGCGGTGGATGCACTCTGTGTGCATTTTGCTGATGCGATTGATCCTGAATTACTGCCCTGGTTGCGCGCCGCCGATCAGGCCCTGCGCCAGCGCTTTGCCGATTGCCTGATTGATCTGGTACCGGCCTATACCAGCCTGCTGCTGCACTATGACCTGATACGGCTGAGCGAGACCGAAGCCCGGCGCTGGATTGCCGAGGCACTGAACGCTTTGCAACCAACAGACATCAGCGCAGGTCAAACGCATCAACTGCCGGTCTGGTATGACCCCAGCGTGGGCCCTGACCTAAGCACGGCTGCACGACAATTGCAGTGCTCGCAGGCAGAGCTGGTGCACCGCCATAGCCAGCCCCTGTATCAGGTGTACGCATTGGGTTTTGCCCCCGGGTTTGCCTATCTGGGCTTGCTGGATCCTGGGCTAGCCTTACCGCGCTTAGCCACTCCGCGCCAACGGGTACCCGCCGGCAGCGTCGCAATCGCCGAACGCCAGACAGCCATTTACCCATTGGCCTCACCCGGCGGCTGGCACCTGCTCGGGCGCATGCCTTTGCCCCTGTTCGACCCGCACACCCCGCCCTATAGCCGCCTACAACCCGGCGATCAGGTGCAACTGATTCCCGTTGAACGCGCTGAATTTATTCGCCTGGGTGGCGACCCGACGCCCTGCGAAGGCTCAACATGACGCAGCTACGGGTACTGAAAACGCTAGGTCTGGCGCAGTTACAGGACGGCGGCCGTTTTGGCTGCCGGCATCTGGGCGTCACTCAAGGCGGCGCGCTGGACTGGCTGGCGGCCGGCCAAGCCAACCGCTTACTCGGCAATGCAGCCAACGCAACCGTGGTGGAAATTCCCTATGGCGGGCTCAGTATGTTGGTCGAGGAGGGCGGTAGCCTGGCACTCTGTGGCGCCGACCTGGCCAGTACCCTGGATGGCGAGCCGGTCGACAACAACAGCAGCTTTATTGTCCGTGCCGGCCAGCAATTGGACTGCCATACGCCACGCCTGGGCGTGCGCGGCTACCTGGCAGCAGCCGATGGTTTCACGGCGCCCAGCATACTCGGCGCCAGCGCGACCGTCAGCCGCGAAGCCCTCGGCGGCCTGCACGGTGACGGTCGCCCTCTGCAGGCCAATGACCGGTTGCAGGCGGGCTCGCGCCAGGTGTCCGCCAGCCAACTGAGCGTGGGCGATTATTTTGCACTGGATACACCGGCCAGGTTGGCGCTGCTGTTCGCGGCCGAATACGCCGGATTCAGTGGTCGCAGCCTGTTTGACCTGACCAACCAGCCCTGGCAGGTGGACCCGCGCGCTGATCGTATGGGGATGCGTTTGCAGGGGCCACGCCTGGATTACCAGGGGCCCGGTTTGATTTCCAGCGAGCGGCCGCAGTCTGATTGACCTGACCAACCAGACCTGGCAGGTGGACCAGCGTGCTGACCGTATGGGGGTGCGTTTGCAGGGGCCACGCCTGGATTACCAGGGGCCCGGTTTGATTTCCAGCGGCATTCCGCTGGGCGCTGTACAGGTGCCGCCCGACGGTCAGCCCATCGTGCTATTGCAGGACCGCCAGACCATTGGCGGCTATCCGCGCATTGGGGCACTGACCCCACTGGCCGTCGCCCGCCTGGCCCAGTGCGCGCCCGGGCAATCACTCCGCCTGTATACCATTGGTCAGGAAGCGGCACGGCAACAGACGCTTTACTGGCTCCAGCGGCTGCAACAGCGACTATAATTACGAAATAACATCGACATGGCTGTCACCCAATACGCCCCCCCTTTCTTGAGGTCAGCCGATGCTTCGTTCCCAATCACTCGCGCTGGCGCTTGCAGGTCTGCTGTTCAGTCCGCTGAGTCTGGCTGAGCCGCTGAATTGGACCGTCTGGCCAATACCCGGCATCGTTAATGTCGTTGATGGCGAACCCACCGATGGCATTTCCATGCTTGCCCTGCGCCAATTGATGCAGCGATTGCCTGACCTGGAGCCAGACTATCGCCTGGCCAACCGTCTGCGCCAGCAGCGGGATATGGAACGCGGCGTACAATTTTGCTCTACACCGCTGTTCAAGCGCCCGGATACCGACCGTTACGCCTACTTTGTGCCCTTTCTGGTCAGCACACCGATCCAGGCCGTAGTGCGCCAGGACCAGGTGGCGTACTTTCCGCTGAGAGATAATCGCCTGGTCCTCAGCGACGTGCTTGAGGCCACTGAATTTCAAGCTGCCGTCTCCGCCTTTCGCACTTACCCACCACTAATTCAGGCCTGGCTGGCTGCGGCTGAACCCTTGGGCCGCGCCGAACGTATCAGTGGCAGCCTGAGCGGCGAAAACCTCTTGTTGATGGTCAGCCACGGTCGTATCGATCTGACCTTTGAGTTTGCCACTATTACTCAGGCCGTGAGCAGCCAACTGCAACCAACGGAGCCGCTGCTCAGTCTACCCCTGGCCGAAGAAATGGCGCTGGTGGTATCCGGTATTTACTGCTCCGGCAGTGACTGGGGCCGGAGCATGGCCGAGCGGCTGGATCAGGCGATTCGCGAGTTGCTGCATGAGCCCGAGGCGCTGGAGCAATTACTCGAGCTGTATGCCGTTTACTTGCCACCCGAGACCTGGGCCGCCTTTGAGCAGCAAATTGTCGCTTATTACCATGCACGTCGAGACCGAGTCAGTCACTGGCCTAATCAAGACGTTGCAGGCAACGGGTCAGCGTTGCTGACTCCTGCTCAAACCACTCAGCGGCCGCCGCTGTCTGCTCGCTAGTTGCCAGCGGCTGCCAATCCGGCAACCAGGTATCCAGCATCCAGCGGCGTTCGACGACCAGGCCATTTTCTTCGCAGCACTGCAGCAACTGCCCCGGCGCGTTTGCCAGCCAGCTGAAACCTTGCAAACTGAGTAACGACTGGTGTTGTCGCGCCGGATGGGTAGAGCGCTCAACCTGATAACCCTGCTGCCAGTCACCGCGTGCCAGCGCTATATCGCAGCCAAACAGAGTCGCCAGAGCGTCGCCCTGACCGACCGCTGCTGCCACGACATCAGGCAAACGCCCACTGTCAGCCACCGCCTCGGCACGGCCGCGCACCAACCCGGCCATTTCACCGGCGATAATCAAGCCGCCGCCCTGATGCCGCAAACACCCCTCAGCATCCCGTTCTTCGAGCAAACGCAACCCCAACAAGGGCCCGGGCCCCGGCGGTTGCAAGCGCCAATCTTCAACGTAAGCGCCACTGGGGGCAAACTCCATCATGCAGTTGCCGATGCGCTGCAATAACGCCGGCTCAGGCCAGGGGTTATGCAGCTGCAAACTGACGCCACCCTCCCAGGCCAAGGCGTTGCCATCCCACAAGGTATCCGCCTGCCAGCCTTCCCGCAGGGATAGCAGGGCCAGCTCGTCAGCGCTATACGCGTCCCAGTCCTTGATTGCCAAGGGCTCCGGACCCGGCGGCAGACGCAAGTCGAGGGTAAAGCTGCCACATTGCAGCCAGTAGACCTGCGTCTGCTCATCACTCAGACCATTGGCAAAGCTGATGCAGCGGCGGCGAAAACAGCCCAGCATCCAGTCGGGTACTGCCGCATCCGTCGTCGCAGGCAGGTCAGCCAAGAGTTGATTGAGGTGCATCATTTTGCCTCCGCCCGCTGGCCAAAACTGGAGACCGGTCGCGCCGCATCGGGTAGTTGCAGTTCACCGCTGGCTACCCGGGTCTTCAGATAATTGAACGTCTGCGCGGTTTGCGCAAACAGGTGCTCACCACACACCAGCGGCGGATAACGTGGCGGGCGCTCGGGGCTGACAAATTCCGGCAGAGGCTCGATCAGAGTGTCGTAATCCAGATTGCAGAACAGCGGAAAGGCGTAGCGCTCTTCCGTCACCTTGCGTACCCGGTGCTGGGTCGCGACGAACTCGCCATTGCTCAACGCCTCGAGCATATCGCCGATATTGATCACAAAGGCACCGGGCAATACCGGCGCATCAATCCACTCACCGGCACCATTGAGCACTTCCAGCCCCGGTGCTGTAGGCAGCAAAATGGTAAAGCACTCGTAATCCGTATGGGCGCCAATCCCCGGCCGGTCAGCCGGGGCGTCGGGGTTGAACGGGTAATGGATCAAGCGCAACTGGCTGGGCGGCGTTGTGATGTGGCGCGTAAAGCGGTCCTCTTCTAACCCCAACGCGAGAGCAAAACCGCGAAACAGCACATTGCCCAGCTCCAGCGCCGCCTGGTAGTAGGCATCCACCTCGGCCTGGAAGCCCGGTAACTCAGAGCACTCTGGCCACTGGGTTCGGCCCAGCACCGGGCGTGGGTCATCGCGGCCCAGATCATAGTTGATGTCGTAGGCTTCCTTGTAATCAGTCACCCCGGGGTACACCTCTTCCTCACCCTGAGGCACATAACCACTGTGATTGGCCGACTGATCAATATGGAAACGTTGCTTCTCGGCCAGCGGCAAGGCAAACAAAGCCTCGGTCTGGCGGCGTAATCCGTCAATCAAAGCCGGGTCCACGCCATGCCCGGTGACATAGAGGAAACCAGCCGCGCGGGCGGCCGCACCCAGCTCGTCTGCGGTTGCCTGGCGCACAGCCGGATCGGTGGAATACAGACCGTGGATATCCACGACGGGGAGACGGGTAAAGGCGGTATGTGCAGACAAGGCAACCTCCGAACAGCTTGGCTGAGTTGTCTGGTCGTCCAGAGACAGGCGCTGGCAGCTAAGCCAACGGCCGGGTCGTCCCGGCTATATGTATAACATTAGATAAGCGAATTTCATGCCAGCAATCCAAGCCCGACCTAGAGCCTTTGCCGACGTCAACCCCAGAGGCGCCGCACCAGAACAGGGAGCCCCGCACCCTCATGGTGCTGGCCAGAAGTGCTTTGGCGGTGGCGCAAAACCCCTTATCGCAGGCGCTCGATCGCACGCTGCAAGCCAGCAGCCGACAGCTCGCCCAAGTGCGCGTCAGCCAGGCTGCCGTCGCTATGATAGAAGAGTGTGGTGGGTAAGGCCCGCGAGCCAACCGCCTGACCCAGAGCATTGTTCGGATCACGCCAGAGATTATTCAGCTCAAGCCCCTGCGAGGTCAGAAAGTGGGCGATTTCTGCGGTACTTTCACCGGCATTCACCAACACAATGGTCACCCCATCCAGATCCTCTTGCGCCTGTTGCAACACCGGCATCTCACGGCGACAGGGCGGGCACCAGGTAGCCCAGATGTTCACGACCAGAGGGCCTTCGATATCGGTCAATTGCATCGGTTTGCCGGCCAGGCTGTAAAAGGCCATGTCAGGTAGTTGCTGACTTTGCTGCAACTGGGTGAACGCACCCAGGCTGAGCACCCAGAAACCGCCACCAATCAAAGCCGCCAACAACAAGGGTCGGCGTACCGCCGTCAGCTGCCAGGCACGCCAGCCGCCATAAATGGCAGCTGCCAACAATCCCGGCCAAAGCAGAAACCCACCGTCACGGATATCCAGCCAACCCAGACTGAATAACTGGTAATGCTCATGATAGAGCAGCACAAAACTCAGCCGTGCCGCGACCAGCGACACCAAAAGCATGCTACTGAGCAGATCAACTACACTGACATCGCGCCCACGCCCGGCCAACCAACCAACTAACAGGGCTAAAGCAAACGCCAGCGCCGCTAAGACCCGCTCGGTCGAGAGCGCCAAAAAACCCAATTCCGTTGACAGCACTACGCCTCCTGATCATTGATAAACATCAACTATCCACCCTATATATCAAAACGAGCTATGCATAGACCGAAATTATCTAATATGCTGACCACCAACATACCTATAGGGGTATCTGATCTGCTGTAGATTAACAGCAGATTAACGCTTCTGGCTGCATGCTTAACGCTTGTCAGAAGGACCCCTGCCTATTGCTCAGGAGGAACCATGCTGTTTCGCCAATTGTACGACGCCACCTCATCTACCTACACCTATCTGCTGGCCGATGAAAACAGCCGCGAAGCTTTACTGATCGATCCGGTTTTTGAGCAGGTCCAGCGTGATCTGGCTCTGGTACAAGAACTCGACCTGACCTTGAAAATGGTCGTCGATACCCATGCCCACGCCGATCACGTTACTGCCGCCTGGCTGCTCAAGCAGAAAACCGGTTGCGCCATCGCCTCGGCGGCGGCGATCAATGCCGAGCATGTCGACCTGCCACTCAAGCATGGCCAGCGCTTCGGTATTCAGGGTGTTGAACTGGAAGCCCGCGCCACCCCCGGCCATACCGACGGCTGCATGAGCTATGTTCTGGGTGACCAGTCCAGAGTATTTACCGGCGATACCCTGCTGATTCGCGGCTGCGGTCGCAGCGACTTCCAGCAAGGTAATGCCAGCACTCTCTATCGCTCGATTACCGAGCAACTGTTCAGCCTGCCGGATGCCTGCGCAGTGTTCCCCGCGCATGACTATAACGGTCGTACCCAAAGCACCATCGGTGAAGAAAAGCAGTACAACGCCCGCGTCGGCGGCGACGCTAATGAAACCGACTTTGTCGGCTACATGCAGGCCATGCAACTGCCACACCCGAAGAAGATCGACGAAGCGGTACCTGCCAACCTGCGTAGCGGCTGCCCGGCAGATGGCCAGGCGCCCGACGAAGCCGACTGGGCCGACCTGCGTATCACCTTCGCCGGCGTACCGGAAGTGGAACCGGAATGGCTGATCCAGAACCAACCCTCGGTCAGCGTGCTGGATGTGCGTGAACCCGACGAAGTGATTGACGGCGAATGTCCGCAAGGCCTCAACGCCCAGCACATTCCCCTCGGCCAGCTGCGCGAGCGGGTCAGTGAAGTCCCCGATGACAAACCCGTCATAACCCTGTGCCGCTCCGGACGCCGCTCAGCCATGGCGGTGACCATCCTGAAAGAGCAGGGCAGAGAACAGGTCGCCAGCCTACGTGGCGGCCTAATAAACATGCGTAACTAAGCACCGCTGGACGAGGGGGACCTCGTCCTTCCAAAACCCAACCTGTGGCCTATTCCTGGGAAGGTCGAGCTCCGGCTCGACCACAAGCAACGCTGGACGAGGAGGACCTCGTCCTTCCAGAACCCGGCGTGATATGTGCCCGAATGCGTAACTACTCCGCCGAATCCGGTTGCTCGCCCGCCCTGAAACGCGCCGGGGTTACCCCCTGCCAGCGGCGGAAGGCGCGCACAAAAGCGTTCTCGTCGGAAAACCCCAGCTGCTCGGCAATCTCCGCCACCCGCCGATCACCGCGCAACGCCTGGCAGGCCATCTGCTGCAGCACACTCTCGCGCAGGCTCTTGAACGACAGCCCTTCCTCCGCCAGCTTGCGGTTCAGATGCCGGCCGCTCAGGTCCAGTTGCTCGGCAATTCGCTCCTTGCCCCAACGCGGATGGGTGCGCACCAGCCGCTGCACCTCGGCACTCAGGCTGTGTTGCCCCATAGCCGACAAGGTATAATCCGCCAATTGGCGTAAATGATCACGCAGGGCCGCATTGGCTTGAATCTGCGGCAAGCTCAACTGGGTCGCCGCAAAGCCCAAATGATTACAGCCTGCACTGAAATGCACCGGACAGCCCAGCAGCTGTTCATAGTCAGCCACCGGCGCCAGCGGCGCATGCGCCAACCAGACACCCGCCGGCTGAAACTGCCCACCGGTGGCCCAGCGGGTCAGGCTGAGCATACTCGCCAGCACCGCCTCGACCCGCTCAGCCACCCGCACACGCAGATGTGGCCGATAATCGATAAAAACTTGGCTTGCCTCGCTATGCAGCAAAAACTCGCCACCATCCCCAATCACCGGCGCATACTCCACCAGCTCCTCAAGCGCCTCACCCAGAGTGTCACAAGTCACCAACAACATACCGACACTATCCAAGTGCCCGATCTGCACCTGCAGACCAAGCTTCATGCCGATCAGCGGATCACCACTGGCTTGACAGAAGGCCTCCCACAGCTCGTCCTGCCAAGCAATCGGCACCCGCGCAGCATCCTGCAGGCGTCCCACCAAATCGGCCGGCAGCGCCAAACCCAGCTGCTCCGCCATCTGCACGATGGCCTGGCTGTAGCGCGGCGTTACGCTGTGTTCTGAACAATCATGCATGGCCTGAATTGCCGGCTCCCTGTCCTGTTTTACCCGATACCCTGATTGGGTGTTCGGCTAGACTCACAATCATAAACTGCAACACTGCGTGTGTGTTGTGGAAACTCTGATTGCCCGCGCAATGCTCCACGGCGAGGTTGCGGGTAAGCGATTGCAGACCGTCGATGCACAGGCGACCGCCATGGACGGCGGAAGAGCAGAAAATGCAGGAGCATTTTTCTGCCAGTGCATCGACGAGCCCCAGGGACGGCTCGTAGCGTGTCTGCAATCGCTTGCCCGCAATATCGCCAACACAGCAACTATGCAATCAGAGCTTCCTCACATACGCAGCAAACATACAAGAATAACGAGGAACACCCATGTACGCAGTCATCGGTGCCGGCCCCATGGGCCTGGCCGCAGCGCGCAACCTGCAAAAGCTCGACATCCCCTTTATCGGCTTCGACCTGCACAGCGATGTCGGTGGCCTGTGGGATATCGACAACCCGCACAGCACCATGTACGACAGCGCGCACCTGATCTCCTCCAAACGCATGACCGAATTCGCCGAATTCCCCATGCGTGACGACGTTGCCGCCTACCCGCACCACCGCGAAATGGGCCAATACTTTCGTGACTATGCCGACCATTTTGGCCTCAGAGAACACTACGAATTCAACACCCGCGTCCTCGACCTGACACCTGAGGGCGATGCCTGGCTACTCACCAGCGAACGCAACGGCGAACAACAAACCCGCCGCTTTGACGGCGTCTTGATCGCCAACGGCACCCTGCACACACCGAACAAACCACCCCTGCCCGGCGAGTTCGACGGCCAATTGATGCACTCAGCCGAGTACCGCACCCCCGAAATATTCAAAGGCAAACGGGTACTGATTCTCGGCTGCGGCAACTCCGGCGCCGACATCGCCGTCGACGCCGTGCACCACGCCGCCAAGGTCGACATGAGCCTGCGCCGTGGTTACTACTTTATCCCCAAATTCGTCAAAGGCCGGCCGGTCGACACCCTTGGCGGCAAGATCAAACTGCCGCGCGCCCTCAAGCAGCGCCTTGACGCCGCCCTGATCCGCTTTCTTGTCGGCAAACCCTCGGACTACGGCCTGCCCGACCCCGATTACCGCATGTACGAATCACACCCGGTGATGAACTCGCTGATACTGCACCATATCGGCCATGGCGATATCACCCCGCGTCGCGACATCGCCCGCATCGACGGCTCAACTGTCCACTTCAGTGATGGCGAAAGCGCCGACTATGACCTGATCCTGATGGCCACCGGGTATCAACTGGACTACCCCTTTATTCAACGTCAGCACCTGAACTGGGCACAAACGCAAGACGCCCCGCAGCTGTACATGAACATCTTCCATCCCGAGCGCAACAACCTGTTCATGCTCGGCATGATCGAAGCCTCCGGCCTGGGTTGGGAAGGGCGCAACCAACAGGCACGCCTGGTCGCACTCTACATCCAGCATCAGCAGGCCAACAGCAGCGCAGCCAGCACCTTCAACCAGCTCAAGCGCGAGCGGGCCAGCCAGCCGATTGATGGCGGCTACGACTACATCAAGCTGCCGCGCATGGCCTACTACGTGAACAAGGATGCCTATCTGGCCACGCTGAAACAGCATATCGGCGAACTCGAACAGGCACTGCCCGAGCAACAGGCGCAACCGGTGCCCGCATGAGTGGCGCACTGCCCATGCAGTTCGACCCATCCAGCCTGATCCTGTTGAATGTCATCATGGCCTGCATGATGTTCGGCGTGTCACTGAGCCTGCGGCTGGAAGACTTTAAACGGATTGCCCTGGCCCCGGTTGCCCCGCTGGCCGGATTGTTTGCCCAGTTTCTGCTGTTGCCACTGCTCACCTGCCTGCTGACCTGGGCCCTGGCGATTGAGCCGGAACTGGCGCTGGGTATGCTGCTGGTCGCGTCCTGCCCAGGTGGTAGCTTCTCCAATATCATGACCTGGCTCGGGCGCGGCAGCGTTGCCGTCTCGGTCAGTATGACCGCCGTATCCAGCCTTGCCGCGACCGTGATGACGCCGCTCAACTTTGCCCTGTATGGCTGGCTCAACCCCTACACCCGCGAATACCTGACCCAGATCAGCCTGGAGCCCGGCAGTATTCTGCTACTGGTCCTGCTGGTGCTGGCCGTACCTCTGGTGCTTGGCATGACCACCGGGCGGCGCTTTCCGAAGCTGGTAATACGCAGCGAAAAACCGCTACGCATGGTGTCATTGCTGGTATTTCTCGGCTTTGTCGCGATTGCCTTCTCAAACAATCTGGAGCTCTTTGTCGAACGCTTCCACAGCTTTTTCTGGCTGGTCGTCGGGCACAACCTGCTGGCGCTGTCGCTCGGTTATGGCATGGGCCGCCTGCTGAAACTGCCGGTCGCCGACCGCCGCGCTGTGACCATGGAAGTCGGCATCCAGAACTCCGGCCTGGGCCTGGTGATTCTGTTCACCTTCTTTCCGCAGGCCGGCGGCATGATGTTGATCACCGCCTTTTGGGGCGTCTGGCACCTGGTCAGCGGTATTACCCTGTCGCAGATCTGGGCACGCCTGCCGCCCCCCGAAACAGCGGCATCCTCATCCACTCGGACACAAGAACAACAACCATGACCCAACGTATTCTGATCACCGGCGCCGCCGGCTATATCGGCCACCAACTGGGCAATCGCCTGGCTGAGGACTTTCATGTTATCGGCACGGATATCCGTGCCCGTGATGACCTGGCTTTTCCCGTGCAACAGCTCGACATCCGCGACCCGGCGCTGGCCGGCCTGCTGAAGCGTGAGGAGATCACCCATGTGGTGCACCTGGCCTCGGTACTGCAGGCGTCCAAAGACCGTGCGCGGGATTATGATATTGACGTCAACGGCACCCGCAACCTGCTCGACTGTTGCCGCCTGGCCGGCGTGCAGCATCTGACGGTCACCAGCTCCGGCGCCGCTTACGGCTATTACGCTGACAACCCAGCCTGGATTGACGAAGAGGACGCCCTGCGCGGCAACCGCGAGTTTGCCTATTCCGATCACAAGCGCCAGATCGAAGAATTGCTTGCCGACTACCGCCAGCAGCATCCCGAGCTCGAGCAATTGATCTTCCGTCCCGGTACCGTGCTGGGCAGCAGCACCCGCAACCAGATCACTGATCTGTTTATGGCGCCGAAGATTCTCGCCCTCAAAGGCAGCGACTCGCCCTTTGTGTTTATCTGGGATCAGGACGTGATCGGCGCCATGGAGCAGGGTATCCGCGAGAGCAAGACCGGTATCTACAATATGGCCGGTGACGGCGCCCTGACCATGGCCGAGATTGCCCAGCGGTTGAACAAGCCGCTGGTACGACTGCCCGTCTGGCTGGTCAAGATCGGCCTGCAAGTGGCTAAATGGCGAGGCAAGCCCACCGGACCCGAGCAGGTCAATTTCTTGCGGTACCGCCCGGTACTGAGCAACCGGCGACTGAAAGAAGAGTTTGGTTACCCCTTGGCCAAGACGTCGGCAGAGGTGTTTGAGTTCTTTGTTGACCAAAACCAGCTGCGCCGCCCCTGAGCTCCATAACCCACACCAGGCAAGGTAAAACAGCATGACAACAACACTGATTACCGGCGCCGCCTCCGGCCTTGGCTGGGCCATGGCACGGCACTGGTTTGCCGCCGGGCATAACCTGGTGCTGGCTGATATCGATGCCGCCGGGCTAAGCCAGCGCGCCAGCGCGCTGGATGATCCCCAACGCGTACTGACGGTCACCTGCGATATCACCTGTGCGCAAGAGATCAGCCATCTGCTGGATGCAACACGGGCACGGTTCGGCGCACTGGATCTGCTGGTCAACAATGCCGGTATTACGCATCGCTCTCCGGCACATCAAACCAACCCGGCAGTCTTTCGTAAGGTCATGGCCGTGGACTGGCAAGGTCCGGTTGAGCTGACCCTGGCCGCCTTGCCGCTGCTGCGCGCATCGCGCGGCCAGATTGTCTGCATTGGCTCCATGGCCGGTTGGATGCCGGTACCCGGTCGCGCCGCTTATTGCGCGGCAAAAAGTGCGCTGACCCAGTTTTTTGAAGTCCTGCGCCTGGAGCTGGAAGCCGATGGCATTCATATTCTGATGGCCTACCCGAGTTTTCTCGACACCCCGATTGAGCATCATGCGCTGGGCAAAGACGGGGGCATTGCCAACCACCCACGCTCCATGGTCGGCGGGATGAAAAGCGCCGAGTGGATGGCCGCGCTGATTGATAAAGGCCTGCAACAACGCAAACGTTGGCTTCTGCCTGAGCCGGTGTCACGCATCGGCAGCCTGCTTTGGCGCATTGCCCCAGGGTTATACTTGCGCCAGGTCCGTAAACGCTTCGCCGGTGAATTACGCTGAAAACCACATCCCCCCTCTCCCTTGACGGGAGAGGGGCCGGGGGTGAGGGTGAGACCCAAGCATTGCCCCAAATACATGATAAGGACACGCATGCTGCTTGACCCCTGGCTACTGCTCGCTTTGTTTATCCTGCTGGCCTATACCGTCGAAGCCATTACCGGCTTTGGCAGCCTGGTCATTGCCCTGTCACTCGGTGCCTTGCTGTTGCCGATCAGCGAGCTGATGCCAGTGTTGGTGCCGCTGAATATCTGTTTGAGCGGCTATCTGGCCTGGCGCCATCGCCAGCATATTCACTGGCCGACCCTGCTCAAGCTCATCCTGCCGCTAATGCTGGCAGGCACATTGATCGGTTACGCCCTGCGCCCATGGCTCGGCGACCAGCTGTTGCAACTGCTATTCGGTGCCCTGGTACTCTGGTTTGCCAGCCGCGAACTCTGGCGCATGGCGCGCAACCTTATCGCCGCCCAACATCCCGCCTGGCTTAGCCGCAGCCTGACTCTCGGCGCCGGGCTGACCCACGGCCTGTTTGCCTCTGGCGGTCCCTTATTGGTCTATGCGCTGGCCGGCACGACCCTGGACAAGAGCAAGATGCGCGCAACGCTACTCTGCGTCTGGTTCAGCCTGAATAGCAGCCTGACCCTGCTGTTTCTGTTCGACGGCAGCCTGCTGCCCAGCCTGCACAAGGTCGTCTGGTATCTGCCGATACTGGTTATTGGTGTCTGGGCCGGAGAGATCCTGCATCATCGCCTGAATGAACAGCGCTTTCGCCAGTTTGTCTATGCCTTGCTGGTTGTGACCGGGGCCATATTGATCCTTAAAGCGTTAAACTGATCCCACACCAAACCCATGGGGTAACTGATGCGTAACGCCATTGTGATCGGTGCTACCGGCCTGGTTGGCCAACAACTGCTGGCTGACTTGGCCCAACATAGCGACTATGAACGCATTTATAGTCTCAGCCGCCGACCGCCTGAAACCGTTTTTGCGCGGGTTGAGCCGCTATTGTTAGCCGACTTTACCCAGCTACCCGAAATGATTGCATCCTTACCACTATCAGGTGCCGATGCTTTCAGTTGCCTGGGCACTACCCTGCGTCAGGCTGGCAGCCGCGAGGCTTTTAAGGCCATTGACTATGGCTACAATCTGGCCTTTGCCCAGGCTTGTCTGAGTAAAGGCTGCCAGCACCTGCTCCTGTTATCCGCTGCAGGTGCCGACCACCACTCGCGGATATTTTACTCGCGCGTCAAAGGGGAACTGGAAGTTGCCGTCCGGCAGTTGGGGTTTGCCCGACTATCCATCTTTCAACCGTCTCTGTTACTCGGTCAGCATGCCGACTTTCGCCCCGGCGAAAGCATCGCTCGCAGTCTTTTTGGCGTCATCAAGCCACTGGTCCCGGCACATTGGCCATATCGCCCGATTGAGGCGCCGCGAGTCGCCGCAGCCATGCGAGTGATTGCCTTGCGCCAGGCCGTATCAGACGCCAAGGTAGCTGTGTATTCCAACCAATCCATGTTGCGTCTGGGCTGATCCGCTCAACGGCTAGTCGGTATCTGCTACCATCTCGAATCGACGACAAATAACACCATGAGCCGCACAGATGTCCACCGATCCGCTCGAACCCCTTGCCGATATGGTCAGCGCCGCCCATGCGCGCATTCAGGCAGCGCACCAGCATATCAATCCGGTTATTGAAGTGCGCCGCAGCATGCGTGATGGCGGCATTCCTGCGGATGTAGTGACCCTGGACTGCATGCGCACCCAGCGGCGTATCACCTTGATCCTGCATGATCAGCAACCGGGCGTTTTGCTCTATCAGTTTGTGACCTTGCAGGATGAAGTCAGCGACGA
>REBY01000167.1 GCA_007692485.1 Pseudomonadaceae bacterium
ATGTCGCGGCGATGGATACGGATGGAACCACCACCCAGCTCGGTACCATTGAGGACCATGTCGTAGGCGCGTGACAGGGCTGTCGCCGGCGCAGACTTCAGCTCTTCCGGGCTGCACTGCGGGGCGGTGAAGGGGTGATGCAAGGCAGCCAAACGACTTTCGCCGTCCTCTTCAAACATCGGGAAGTCGACAACCCAGAGCGGCGCCCATGCGCTGGTCAGCAGCTCCAGATCATGACCCAGTTTGATGCGCAGTGCGCCCAGCGCCTCGCTGACGATGCGCTCTTTATCGGCACCAAAGAAAATAATGTCACCATCGGCGGCGCCGACGCGGTCCAGAATCACTTTCAGGTTATCTTCAGGGATAAATTTGACGATGGGTGACTGCAAGCCCTCAACACCCTTGGCGCGCTCGTTGACCTTGATATAGGCCAGGCCTTTGGCGCCATAGATGCCAACGTATTTGGTGTAGTCGTCAATCTGCTTGCGCGGCATGCTCGCGCCGCCCGGCACACGCAGTGCGGCTACGCGACCCTTGGGGTCCTTGGCTGGGCCACTGAACACCTTGAATTCAACGTCAGTCAGTTGATCTTCAACATCGACCAGTTCCAGCGGAATGCGCAGATCCGGCTTGTCCGAACCAAAGCGGCGCATGGCTTCGGAGTACGGCATACG
This sequence comes from Pseudomonadaceae bacterium, assembly GCA_007692485.1. Lineage (GTDB taxonomy): Bacteria > Pseudomonadota > Gammaproteobacteria > Pseudomonadales > Pseudomonadaceae > Halopseudomonas. The sequence continues at coordinate 675 of REBY01000167.1, forward strand.
CGGGAAGTCACCCAGTTCCACATCCAGCACTTCCTTGAACAGCTGGCGGATCATGCCTTCGGTCAGGCCCATGATGTCCTGCTCGTCCATAAAGCTGGTTTCAATGTCGATCTGGGTAAATTCCGGCTGACGGTCGGCGCGCAGATCTTCATCACGGAAACACTTGGCGATCTGGTAGTAACGATCAAAACCCGACACCATCAACAGTTGCTTGAACAGTTGCGGCGATTGCGGCAGAGCAAAGAAAGTACCGGGATGCGTCCGGCTGGGCACCAGGTAATCGCGCGCACCCTCAGGCGTGGCCCGGGTCAGGATCGGGGTTTCGACATCAAGGAACTCATTGTCATCCAGGAAGCGCCGCACACTACTGGTAATCTTCGAGCGCAGCTTGAGCTTGGCGGCCATTTCTGGGCGACGCAGATCGATAAAGCGGTAGCGCAGGCGGGTTTCTTCGCCAACGTCGGAGTACTCATCCAGCGGGAACGGAGGAGTTTCCGCCTGGCTCAACACTTCCAACTCATAGCCAAGCACTTCAATCGCGCCTGATGCCATGTTCGGGTTCACCGCACCTTCGGGACGCGGGCGTACCTTCCCGGTGACTTTGACTACGTATTCACTGCGTACGCGGTCGGCTTTGGCGAACGTATCTTCCCGATCAGGGTCGAATACGACCTGAGCCAGCCCTTCACGATCGCGAATATCCAGAAAGATGACGCCACCGTGGTCACGGCGGCGATGGACCCAGCCGCACAGAGTAATTTCCTGGTCCGCCAGGCTCGGGTTCAACTGGCCGCAATAATGGGTACGCATCATGGTGAGATCTATCCTGTTTGCTGGTGTCCGCCGGTACTGCAGGAAACTCGAACGGGAGCTTCGCTGACGGCAGCGGGCGACGGTATTATCCGAAAGGCGCATAATATACCCGAAAGGCCTACCTGCCTGCGAGTATCAGTGGCGCACAGCAGTCAGCAGTTGCTGACCTGCGACCAAACCGTATACTGAAAGTGAGCTGTTTATCCCACCAAGGAGCACGCATGAAAATTGATATCGGTATTCAAGAAAGTGATCGCGCCGACATTGCCCAGGGCCTGTCTCACCTGCTGGCTGATACCTACACGCTCTATCTGAAAACCCATAATTTTCATTGGAACGTCAAAGGCCCAATGTTCCAGACCCTGCACCTGATGTTCGAGACCCACTATACCGAACTGGCGATTGCCGTAGACGATATTGCCGAACGCATCCGCACACTGGGCTTCCCGGCTCCGGGCACCTACAAGCAGTTCGTTGAACTCAGCTCCATCAAGGAAGAAGAAGGTGTCCCTGAAGCCACCGAGATGGTGCGCTTGCTGGTAGAGGCCCATGAAGCCTGCGCACGCACCGCACGCAAGGTTTTTCCCGTTTGCGATGCGGCTCACGACGAACCTAGCGCCGACCTGCTGACCCAGCGACTCCAGGTGCATGAAAAAACCGCCTGGATGCTCCGCAGCCTGCTGGAGAAGTAACCATTGCGCTAGCTCGCAACGAGCCGACCGCTTGGTCATCCTTTACTTTCAGGTTAGAGTGCCCTGCCCCGGCGTCATGCATTCATTGTCCGGGGCCTTGTTAATCACATTTTTTGCCTGAAAGGAACACCCGCTTGAATAGTCTTCGTTATCTCCATCTTGCTTTTGGTATGGTCAGCCTGATTGTCGGCCTGATCATGGCCTGGCCGCTGTTCAACCAGAGCGGCCCGGTCGATTTTTCTGCCCTTGGCGCGACCATGGCCATTTTTATTGGCCTGCTCAACCTGCAACAGTTCAATAACACCAGCCAGGCCAGCCTGGTTAATCAGCTCGCCGGCATTACTCTGCTGATCAGCAGCCTGGTTCCGCTGGCCGCCCTGCTGCTGACCTCAGCGGTCGACGAACTGCTGCCCTTCGCCATGGGCTTCAGTGTGGCTGCGGTGTGCGCGCTCAGTGCCAGCACCCTGCGCCAACAATTGCCCCAACGGACAAAAAAGCCAGCTGCCAGCAAAAGTGCACGCAAACGTAAAAGCGCTCGCCCGTCAAAAAGCGACCAACACAGCGGTCGCGAGCAGGGCCAGGTCAAATGGTTCAATGCCAGCAAAGGCTTCGGCTTTATTTCCCGTGATCAGGGGGGTGACGTCTTTGTTCACTTCCGCGCCATTCGTGGTGAAGGGCACCGCGTATTGATTGAAGGCCAAACGGTCAGCTTCATCGTTGAAGAGCGCGAAAAGGGCCTGCAAGCCGAGGATGTCGATATCCACGCTTGAGGCCGATGGGCAGCACCTGCCTGCCCATCATCTGCAACTGATTGCCGTCACCGCCCTCAATAATGCGGCGGTGGCGGTTCATCGCCCGCATCGGCCGGCAAACTGGTCGCCAAATCTGCTTGCCTCCGGGCCACCAGCTCCAGCGCTCGCTGCATACGCAGCACACTCTCTTGCAGCTGCGCCACCTCAGCGTTCAAGGTATCAATGGTGTCATCCTGAAAGGCCAGCCGTGTCTCCAGCGCGGCCAGACGCTGCTCCAACTCAGTCATCCTGCTCTCCCCAAGTAAAGGTATCTGGCAAGTGCGGCCGCAACGCGTCCAGCCGCTCAGCCAGCTGGGCTTGCGTGTAAGGTATTGCGGGATGCTTGCCCCACACTGGCGCCGGCCAGGCCGCATCATGTCTGAAACGCGCGATATGATGCACGTGCAACTGGCTAACCACATTACCCAGTGCCGCCACATTCAGCTTGTCTGGCTGGTAGGCGGCAAGCAGGCCTTCCTGAAGCTGGCAGGACTCCTCTAACAGCTGAATTCGCTGGGCTGGCGCCAGCTGCACAATTTCTGTAACATCTGCGCGTCGCGGCACCAGGACAAACCATGGATACTGCGCATCCTTGATTAACAACAACTTGCACAGTGGAAAGTTACCTAGCACATTAGCATCATTGCGCAATTGCGTGTTTAAGCTGAAAATGTGACTTTCGTCGGGCATGATGCCTCCAATAGGGTAGCAAGACAGTTACCTGCCTTGTCTCGACAGGCTGTTGATGTGTTTGGAAGTTATTGTTGTTCGCAGGGCGTTACTGGTAGGGCGGTGGATTAAATGACATACATCCGTCATTTTTGCCTCACCATAACAATGCTAACTATGCCCGCTTTTGCGGCAGTTTGCTTTTAAAAGCGCGATTAAGGTGCTTTAATGAGCGCGACAATAATAACGAACATCGGTTCCAAGTAACCTAAAAGATTTTATTAAACTGAAGGAGCACACTATGAAACACGCCATCAAATGGACTTCGGTCGCTCTCGCTGTTGCCATGGGCAACGGTCTGATCGCAGCTCAGGCATCCGCCGGTGAAGGTTTTGTCGAAGGCGCGTCCGCCGACCTGACCAGCCGCACGTTCTACTTCAACCGTGATTTCCGTAACGATAACCAGGGTCAGTCCAAAGCAGAAGAAACTGCCCAGGGCTTTATCATGAACTTCGAGTCTGGCTTCACCGAAGGCCCCATCGGCTTTGGTGCTGACGTGACTGCCCTGATGGGTCTCAAACTGGACAGCAGCCGCAGCCGCACAGGTACTGACCTGCTGCCTACCCGCAGTAATGGCAAAGCTCCAAGCAATTATTCGCATATCCGTGGCGCAGCCAAAATGCAGATCCTGGAAGACACCGAAGTACGCTACGGCACCCACTTCGTTGACAATCCGGTTATCGCCTATGACGATACCCGTTTGCTGCCCAGCCACTACTTCGGCTACAGCGCCAGCAACACCAGCATCGACGGTCTGTTCGTTGAAGCCGGTCGCATGACCCACCGCAGCGACATGAATGCGTCTGGTCAGCAGAGCGATGTATTTGCTGATGGCAACAAGCGCGTTACCTACCTGGGTGGTAGCTACGAGTTTGCTCCCAACCTGGCCGCCAGCCTGTACACCTCTGATGTCAAAGATCTGTGGCGCCG
>REBY01000121.1 GCA_007692485.1 Pseudomonadaceae bacterium
CAACCCTTGATACTGGATCATGCCTGGCCGCTGATCGCGGCCTGGCTCGACGAGCAGGAAGACTGATCATGCGCACATTCATGCGTTATTTTGCCGGCCTGGTGGTGGCAGCCTTGTTCAGCTTCCCCGCTTTGGCGCATGAATACGCCTGGGAACCGGGCCGGCATCTGGTGGGTGAGTTGTTTCATGTGCCCGCCCGGTTTGAAGATACCTTTCACCTGCTGGGTAAAGAGCATGGCTTTGGTTATCTGGAGCTGCTTGCCGCCAACCCGGACATTGATCCCTGGCTGCCCGGTGAGAACACCGAAGTGCTGATGCCGGGCCAGCATATCTTGCCGCATGGCTCGACCGAAGGCATCTTGATCAACCTGCCCGAATTTCGCTTGTATTTTTTCCCGCCGGAAGGCGACAGCGTCACAACCTATCCGATCGGGATTGGCCGCGAAGGCTGGGAGTCCCCGACGGGGCAAACCGTGGTGCGCTACAAGGAAGCCAACCCGCGCTGGTTCCCGCCGCAGTCAATTATCGAGGATTACGCATCACGCGGTGAGCACCTGCCACGCATGGTGCCCCCGGGTCCGGACAACCCGCTGGGTGATTACAAGATGAACCTGGCGATGGGCGCCATTGTGATTCATGGCACCAACAAACCTTTTGGAATTGGCATGCGGGTCAGTGCCGGCTGCTTCCGGTTGGATAACGAGGATATCGGCAAGCTCTTTCCGCGGGTGCCCTTGGGTACCCAGGTCACTATCGTCAATCAACCGTTCAAGCTGGGTGTGTATCGGGAGGCTTTGTATTTGGAAGCCCATACGCCCTTGGATGAGCACGGCTTGCCAACCTCGCTGGACCGTTTTGCGGCGATTCGGGAGCTGATGAGCGAACGTGCGGAGCTGACGCATGGCATGCGCCTGGATTGGGCCCGGATTCGTGAAGTGGTGGATGCTGCGGAAGGGGTGCCGGTTAAGATCGGTGAGCCACTACGCAGTTGAGTGCGCAATGACCCACCGGATATTGCAAATTACTTGCGGCTGCTTTGCTCCAGCATGCGAACAGCACGCTGGTTGGCTTCGTCGGCCGACTGTTGGGCGCGCTGGGCAGCGGCAAGGGCTTCATCAGCCTTGCGGTTAGCCTGGTCAGCGGTTTGCTGGGCGCGCTGGGCAGCGCTTTCAGCAGCAGAGATGCGTGAGCTCATTTCCTGGCTGCCAGTATTGGCACAGCCAACGGCCAACAGAGCGCCCAGGGCAACTGCAGATACTTTCAATGCGATGGTGTTCATGTAAATCCCCTTAGAGTGGTAAGTCCTTGCCAAAAACTGGCCTCCCAATATTAGCAGCAGATTAGTGTCAGGGATGTGGCTGAACATAAATCAAGACGTTTTTGGGTTATTCAGCAGCCATGATCTGCTTGTTATCCGGAAGCATTTAGGTATCTTGTTGCGGCGTGGAGTCATCTCCAATCCAATAAATAATTAAGGGATTGCACCTATGTTGGGAAATCTAGGCTTAGTGGCGGGGCTTGCGGTACTGATTTTTATGGCGCTGCGTGGCGTCAATATCTTCTTTGCCTCCATTTTTGCCGCCCTGGTGGTTGCTATTACCAACGGCTTGTTCATTCCCACCGCACTGCTCGATCATTATGCGACCGGACAGCTGGGTGCTTTCAGTTTTGCCGGCCGATTCTTCCTGTTGTTTCTTTGTGGTGCCATTTTTGGTAAGGCGATGGCGACCAGCCAGGCGGCCAAGAGTATCGCCCTGGCAATCACCAATACCCTGGGCGTCAAGCGCACGCTGTTGGTCGGCATGCTGGTTTGCGCGCTGCTGACTTATGGCGGCGTCGTGGTCTTCGTGGTGGTCTTTACCATGTATCCGCTGGGCATTACCTTGATGCGCGAAGCCAACTTGCCGAAACGCCTGTGGGCTGCGGCTACGTCGGTGGGTGCCGGTACCTTTACCATGACAGCCTTGCCGGGTACGCCCTCGATCCACAACGTGATTTCAGCCAGTTCGTTGGGTACTGATCTGTTTGCCGGTGGCTGGATCGGTATCTTTGCCGCGCTGATCATGGGTGGTCTGGGTATGTGGTACGTCGAGCGCGGCTGGAAAAAGGCACAGGCTAACGGCGAAGGCTTTGTTGAAAATGCCCAAGATCGTCGTATGGAGCAATTGATTGGCGATCCCAAGGACTGTCCGCCCTGGTATCTGGCCATGGTGCCGATGATTGTCGTCCTGGGTACCATCATGCTGCCACGCCTGATCATTGGCATGGGTGACTGGTCCGAGAGCGAAAGCGCCTTTGCCGGTCTACTGGCCTTCAGTCAGGCGCAACCGGTGGTATGGCCGAGTATGGCGCTGGTGCTGGGCTCCTTGACCTGCGTCGTGCTGTTCCGTCCCATGCGCCGTCAAATGATGTCGGTCTTTGGCCAGGGCGCGGAAGACTCGGTAATGCCGCTGTTCAATACCGCTGCGGTGATCGGTTTTGGTGGTGTGGTTACCCAAACGGCCGGTTTTGCCGGCTTTGCCGAGTGGATCGTAGGGGCCAACCTGCCACCGCTGATCTCGGTATTTGCCTCGGCCAGTGTGGTATCGGCGATTGTCGGCTCCTCATCGGGTGGCCTGCAGATCTTTATGCAGACGCTGGCGCCAACCTACCTGGAAATGGGTGTACAACCGGAAATCCTCCACCGTATTGCCGCCATTGCTTCTGGCGGGCTTGATTCACTGCCACACTGCGGCGCGGTGATCGCTACCTTCATGATCATGGGCCTGACCCACAAAGAGGCTTATAAGGATATGTTCATGGTTACCGTGGCCATTCCGGTGGTTGCGGCCCTGGCTTCAATCGGTTTGTTGATGGCGCTCGGTATCGGTGTCGTTCCGCCAGTAGGTTGACATTTGGCTCAGCCAGGGGTGAACTATCACCCCTGGTTGCAGTCGAAGTTCTTTGCCAGCGAAGAAAAAATAACAAATAGCGTTTGCGACGCGTCACTGGGAGAGACCGATGAGCAACCCAAGCAATATCCAGCACGATCCCCGATCCCGCCAGTTTTTCGTGATGGTGGATGACCGCAAGGCGTACCTTTGCTACATGGATCTGGGCAAGCAGACGCTGGATTACTATCGTACCTTCGTACCGCCTTCCTTGCGTGGTCGCGGGCTAGCCGCGAAGCTGACTGAGTATGCACTGAACCATGCCAAGCAGTCCGGTTATACCGTTATCCCCAGTTGTTCCTATGTTGAACGCTATATGCAGCGACAGACCACTCGCAGCGTCCGAAGCGCATAATCCCCTGCATTAAGTGCCCGAGTGGCATTGTGAAAAACCGCTGTAAACAGATATAAAAAAACCGCCAGAAGGCGGTTTTTTACGTTGCGTAGGCAGCTTGCTTTTATTAACGCTCACGGCCCGGCAGCACATCCTTGATCTTCGCATGCATGCTGCGAATGCTTTTCACTGTTGTATCCCAATCAATACAGGCGTCAGTAATAGAAACGCCGTACTGCAAATCTTTCAGGTCCTTGGGAATCGACTGGTTGCCCCAGCCAATGTGGCTTTCCACCATCAAACCGATAATCGAGGTATTGCCTTCCAGGATCTGGTTGGCCACGTTATCCATGACCAGCGGCTGCAAGCCGGGGTCCTTGTTCGAGTTGGCGTGGCTGCAATCGACCATGATATTGGCTTTCACCTTGGCCTTGGCCAGCTCCTGCTCGCACAGCGCGACGCTGACCGAGTCATAATTCGGCTTGCCGCTACCGCCGCGCAATACCACATGGCCGTACTGGTTACCCTTGGTGGTCACGATGGACACCTGGCCATCCTGATTGATGCCCAAGAAACGGTGCGGGTTGGAGACCGACTGCAAGGCGTTGATGGCAACTGTCAGGCCGCCATCGGTACCGTTCTTGAAACCGACAGCCGAGGACAGGCCGGACGACATTTCCCGGTGTGTTTGCGATTCGGTGGTGCGCGCACCAATGGCTGACCAGGCGATCAGGTCCTGCAGGTACTGCGGTGAAATGGGGTCGAGCGCCTCGGTGGCTGTCGGCAGGCCCAATTCAGCCAGGTCACGCAGCAACTGGCGACCAATGTGCAGACCGTCTTCAATCTTGAAGGAGTCATCCAGGTAAGGATCGTTGATCAGGCCTTTCCAGCCGACCGTGGTGCGTGGCTTCTCGAAATAGACCCGCATGACCAGATACAAGGTGTCCTGAACTTCAGCCGCCAATTCCTTCAGCCGCTTGGCGTAATCCATGGCCGCATCCAGATCATGGATCGAGCAGGGGCCAATGACGATAAACAGGCGGTGGTCCTTGCCATCCAGAATGTCACGGATCACCTGGCGACTTTCCGTCACCGTCCGTTCCGCCGCTTCGCTCAAGGGAATCTTGGCTTTCAACTGCGCCGGGGTGATCAGCACCTCGTTGGAAGCAATGTTCAGGTCATCAATCGGTAAATCAGCCATCGGTAGTCTCAATTGGTTATACAGACTGACGCAACGCCAGCACGTTTATGTAGAGTGTGCACAGCATAATCAAGGACGCCGCCCCAGGCTAGCCCACAAAGGGGTATTAACCCGATACAGTGGATCAATCGG
>REBY01000163.1 GCA_007692485.1 Pseudomonadaceae bacterium
TCCTGATTGCCTGCGGTATTGCCTGGGCGACCATTGATAAAGACCTGCGCCGGCTGCTGTTAAACCTGCCGACCAACACCGATATTCTTTTCTGGTCGACGCCGCAACGCGATGCCGGGTTCCGTGTACTAGACCGCGTACCTTTGCTTATCCAGTCCCGCGTTATTCCCGCCGGTGACAAAGTGCATCCACTGCCGGAGGGCGAACCGCTGGCTATTGATGCTGATGTCGAGGCCTATATGGCCGACCAGCGCACTGCTGCCCTGGTGATTGTGCATGATGGCAAAGTGCGGCTTGAGGAATACGGCCTGGACTTCGGGCCTGAGGGGCGCTGGACCAGCTTTTCGGTGGCCAAGTCCTTTACCTCGACACTGGTTGGCGCGGCGATCAAGGACGGCTATATCGAGAGCATTGATGACAAGGTGTCGGATTATATTCCCGACCTGCAAGGCTCGGCGTACGACAACGTGACTATCGCGCAGTTACTGACCATGACATCCGGAGTGGCGTGGAATGAGGATTACGCTGACCCTCACTCCGACGTAGCCTTGTTCAATGCGCATAAGGCCGAGCCGGGCGTTGATGTGACGGTGAGCTATATGCGGCAACTGGAAGCCGAGGCCGAGCCGGGAACAACCTGGGCCTACAAAACCGGCGAGACCAACCTGATCGGCGTGTTGGCCAGCCAGGCCACCGGCAAGAACCTGTCCGAGTATCTTGCGGAGAAGATCTGGCAGCCCTTTGGTATGGAACAGGATGCAACCTGGTTGCTCGGCTCCACCGATCTTGAAATCAGTGGCTGCTGCATACAGGCGAGCACCCGTGACTTTGCGCGCTTTGGGTTGTTTATTCTTGGTGGCGGCATGGTCAATGGCGAGCCGGTCTTACCTGAGGGTTGGCTGGATGAAGCCACTAGCAAACAGGCGGATATCGGCTTACCTGGGCACGGCTACGGGTATCAATGGTGGACGCTGGACGATGGGACTTATCATGCGCGGGGAATTTTCGGCCAGGGCATCTTTATTGATCCCGCCCGGCAACTGGTTATCGCTTCCAATGGCAACTGGCCGCAGGCTTCTGACCGGCAAGGGGGGAACCATAACCAAGAGCGCATGGCTTTTTACCGCCAGGTGCAGTTAGCGATTGATCGCGAATCAGAACAGGAGTGATGCGGGGAAACGCTGAGGCCGCCCATTAAGGACGGTTAGCTGCAATAAGCAGCACAGCGCTGAAACGCTGTGCTGCCGGCAACAGCCGCAACGCTTAGATTGCGTCTAGTGCCTGTTGCAGGTTGGCGACGCTGCGCTCGACGTTATGCAGCTTGTCGAGGCCGAAGAGGCCGATGCGGAAGGTTTTGAAACTGGCGGGTTCGTCACACATCAGTGGAACACCGGCGGCGGTTTGCAGCCCCTGGGCAAGGAATGCCTTGCCGCTGTGGACCATGTCGTCACCGGTATAAGACACCACAACGCCAGGCGCTTCGAAGCCTTCGGCGGCGACGCTGGCAAAACCTTTTTCTTTCAGCAGGGCGCGCACTGCACGGCCCAGCTCCCATTGCTCGTCGCGCACGCGATCAAAGCCGTAATCGTAGGTTTCCAGCATGGTGTCGCGGAATTGCTTGAGCGCATCGGTGGGCATGGTGGCGTGGTAGGCATGGCCGCCATTCTCATAGGCCTGCATGATCTGGTGCCATTTTTTCAGGTCGGCAGCAAAGCTGCTGCTGGTGGTTTCCTGCAGACGTGCCAGGGCGCGCTCGCTGAGCATTACCAAGGCGCTGCAGGGCGAGGCGCTCCAGCCTTTCTGCGGTGCGCTGATCAGCACATCCACACCCGTCGCCTGCATATCCACCCAGATAGTCCCGGAGGCAATGCAATCGAGCACAAAGAGGCCGCCCACGGCGTGGGTGGCTTCGGCCACCTGGCGCAGATAATCATCTGGCAGGATGATGCCCGCTGAGGTTTCTACATGGGGGGCGAACACCACTTGTGGCTGGTGTTCGTGAATGGCGGCAACCACTTCGTCAATTGGGGCTGGGGCGAAGGGGCTTTGCGCATCGCTACCGGTCTGGCGAGCCTTGAGGACGATTTCCTTTTCCGGCAAGCGGCCCATTTCAAAGATCTGCGTCCAGCGGTAGCTAAACCAACCGTTGCGGATCACCAGGCAGGTCTGATCCTGGGCAAACTGACGCGCCACGGACTCCATGCCATAGGTGCCGCCACCGGGAACGACCACCACCGCCTCGGCGTTATAGACGCCTTTAAGGGTGCCGGAAATGTCGCGCATGACCTGCTGAAAGGTCTGCGACATATGATTCAGGGAACGGTCGGTAAAGACCACGGAATATTCCAGCAGACCATCGGGATCAATGGCAGGGTGTAGTTTCGACACGGCAGGACTCTCCAAATCGTTCAAGCTGGCCAGGTTGCTTCAGGCAGGCCAACCGGCAGGCAGCAGTTCATGGGCAAAGCCGGGCAGGCGCCCGGTCATCAATTGCCCATGCTAACCCGAAATGGCTGCTGGCTGCAGGGTCAATCCGCTGCTTCGCGTTCCAGCCAGAAAAAGAAATCCAGCGGCTGCCCCTTGATGTCGCCGAGCCCGACGATCACGTCCTCGTTGATCTGGCGAAAGTAATCCATGATCGGCTGGCTATCGTAAATCAGTGCTGCCGAGCTGACGTCGTCGAATTCCATCATGCGCATTTGTGCCGCGCCGAGTTTGTCGTAGGTTACGACCTCGCCTTCATCATCGCGCACCAGCAGGGGTTCAACATCACTGGGGGAATTAAAGCGCTTGCCGTACCAGTTGATTGGGTCCGGTTTGCCGCCATCAAACTTGCCGCCTTTCCAACTGCCGAGCATGAAATCCAGATCAACCGGTTCCAGCGCTTTGAACAAAGGCATCAGGGTGTCGGCAGAATAGGCTTCGCCGCTTTCAATCTTGGCTAGTAGCCGCTCTTCAGCGCTGTCAGCAAGCAATGGCAAACTGGTGGTGGCAGACAGTACGGCAACGGCAGCCAGGCGGCTTAATGTGTTGGTCATGTTCATTCCTCTGAGGGTTGTCGTCAGAGGCGGTACACATCCGGATCAACTGGCGCACAGCTTCCAGCAGGCATCGCGGGCAGAATCAATGTCTTGCTGGCTGAGTTCGATATAACCATCGCGCTCAGCGCGCACCAGATTGACGAAGGCACCCCAGACCAGAGAGAGCAAGACTTCCGGCCGGATATCCTGACGGAAAACGCCGCGCTCCTGATAACCGCGATAGTGCGCTACCACATTGCGTAACTGCTTGCGGTCAAGCGTGCGGCTTTGCTCATCCAGATAGGGGCGATGATCCTGCAATTCGAGAAAGCGGTAAGCTGCCGGGTCCTCACGGGTGAAATCAATCATCCGCTGCCAGACCAGGTTGAAAGCTTCCTGCGGCGCAACCTCAGGACCGATGTCGGCAAAGAAGCGCCGCGTGACCGTTTTCTTCAGATCACGGAACAGCTCATTGACCAAGGCTTCCTTGCTGACAAAGTAGCGATAGATAGTCCCGGTACCCACGCCAGCCCGTTCAGCCAGAACCGGCATCGGTACGCCGTTGACGCCACCTTCGGCAAAGACCTCAAGCGCGGCGCGCAGAATAACCTCACGCTTATCTTTGGTGCGCGGCTTGCGAACTTTTTCAGCAGTCAACTTAGTGTCCATTCGGTCATTTTATGCACTTTTCCGAGCGTGTACAGCCACTTCAGGGATAAATACTTCAATTATGTGGCAAATGGCAACCACGTGAACTGTCCGGCCAGTGGGCATCACTGCCTGAACCTGACTCACCAGTCACTGCCAATACCGCTAAATGAACGAATATTCATTCGCCTTCATGGTAAACACATCACTGGGCTTTGCCAAGCAGGCATACTCTTGCCGGGGCGCCGCCGGGCGTTTATTCGCTCGGCGGTGGGCGGTTGCGCCGCTCTGCGCTACGTACCGCGAACCAGACCAGCAGGGTAAAGATCGACACCACCAGCAGAATCAAGCTGGCGATAGCGTTGATTTCCGGCTTCACGCCCAGGCGTACCGCGGAGAACACTTCCATCGGCAGGGTCGTGGCACCAGGGCCGGACACGAAGCTGGCGAGCACCAGGTCATCGAGTGACAGGGTGAAGGCTAGCAACCAGCCGGCGAAGATCGAGGGGGCAATCATGGGTACCGTGATCAGCAGGAAGGTTTTCCAGGGTGGCGCGCCTAGGTCCATGGCGGCCTCTTCCACCGATTGATCCAATTCACGCAGGCGGCTACTAACGACAATAGCGACATAGGCAGTACTGAAGGTGGTATGCGCAATCCAAATGGTGAGCATACCGCGCTGCGCTGGCCAGCCAATCAGTTGCGCCATGGCGACAAACAGCAAGAGCAGTGACAGACCGGTAATCACCTCGGGCATGACCAATGGCGCGGTGACCAGGCCGGAGAACAGGGTGCGACCCCGAAAGCGACGAATCCGCGTCATCACAAAGGCCGCCAGGGTGCCCAAGGCGACGGCGGCAGTGGCGGTATACAGGGCAATCTGCAGACTGCGTTTGACCGCATTCATCAGCTGGGTGTTATCCAGCAGGCCGGTATACCAGTGCAAAGAAAAACCGCCCCAGACCGTCACCAGGCGCGAAGCATTGAACGAATAGATGACCATGATGATCATCGGGATGTAGATAAAGGCCAGCCCGACCCAGAGCATGGTGGTGGAGAACAGATAACGCTCTTTCATCCGTTTTTCTCCATTTCCCGCGACTGCGCATAGTGGAACAGGGTGATCGGAATAATCAGGATCAACAGCATGATAATCGCCAGCGCGGAAGCGACCGGCCAATCACGGTTGTTGAAGAACTCTTGCCACAGCACTTTACCGATCATCAGGGTTTCCGGGCCGCCAAGCAGTTCCGGCACGACGAATTCACCCACCACCGGAATAAACACCAGCATGGCGCCGGTAATGATACCGCCCTTGGACAGCGGAATGGTCACCCGCCAAAACGCCTTGATGCGTCCGGCACCCAGATCCATGGCGGCTTCCAGCAGGGTGTTGTCATGCTTCACCAGATTGGCATAGAGCGGCAGGATCATGAACGGCAGATAGGCATAGACCAGGCCGATATACACAGCGGTGTTGGTGTTCAGGATTTGCAGCGGTGAGCTGATCAGCCCCAACGACAGCAGGGTAGTGTTGAGCAGGCCGCCACTACTGAGAATGCCCATCCAGGCATAGACGCGGATCAGGATCGCGGTCCAGGTCGGCATGATGATCAACAGCAGATAGACCAACTGACGCTCGCGTGGGGCGCGGGCTATGGCATAGGCCATCGGGTAACCAAGGCAGAGGCAGATCAGGGTGGTGACCAGAGCAATTTTCAGTGAGCTCAGGTAGGCCGCCAGATACAGCCCATCCTGGGTAATAAACAGGTAATTACCTAAATTGAGCACTACATTCAGCGTTTGCTCGGCATATTGCAGCAAGGGCTGATAAGGCGGTATCGCAATCGCCGCTTCGGAAAAGCTGATCTTGAGCACAATGGCAAAGGGCAGCAGGAAGAACAGCAGCAACCAGACAAAGGGCACACTGATGACCAGCGCGCGACCACTGGGCATGAGCCGAGAAAAGAGGGCCTTCATCCCTGCAGCACCACGCCGGCACCATCTTCCCAGCTAATGAACACGGCATCATCCCAGGTCGGGCGCGGCAAGCGGCGTTCGGTGTTGGGTACAAAGGCCTGCACGATCTGGCCGCTATCGAGCTTGAGGTAATACACTGAATGGCCGCCGAGGTAGGCGATGTCATGCACGATGCCGTGGGCCCAGTTGTAGTCGCCCTCCGGCTTGTCCAGGCTCATGTAGACCTTTTCCGGGCGCAGCGCGTAGGTCACCGTCTTGTCTTCGGCGCGGGTACTGACGCCATGGCCGATATAGATTGGCCGGTCGAGCTGCGGACACTGGATGATTGCGTGGTCTTCCATATCGGCGACCAGCTCACCCTCGAACACATTGACGCTGCCGATAAATTCAGCCACATGCCGGCTGTTCGGGCTCTCGTAGATATCCACCGGGCTACCGACCTGGGCAATCCAGCCCTGATGCATGATGGCAATGCGCTGGGCCATGGTCATGGCCTCTTCCTGGTCATGGGTGACCACGATGCAGGTCACGCCAACCCGTTCGATGATTTCCACCAGCTCCAGCTGCATACGGCTGCGCAGTTTTTTATCCAGCGCGCCCATGGGCTCGTCGAGCAGCAACAGCTTGGGACTTTTGGCCAGAGACCGGGCCAGCGCGACACGCTGGCGCTGGCCACCGGACAACTGATGCGGCTTGCGCTTGGCATACTCGCTCATCTGCACCAGCTTGAGCATTTCCGCCACTCGCGCGTCAATATCGGCCTTGCTCATGCGGTCCTGTTTGAGGCCAAAAGCAATATTCTGCGCCACCGTCATGTGCGGAAAGAGCGCGTAAGACTGGAACATCATATTGATCGGCCGCTGATAGGGCGGCAGATCGGTAATATCCTGGCCGTCGAGAAATACCCGGCCCTTGGTCGGCCGTTCAAAACCGGCCAGCATGCGCAGCAAGGTCGACTTGCCCGAGCCCGAACCACCGAGCAGGGCAAAAATCTCACCACGATTGATACTCAGGTTGACGTCATCTACAGCCAGGGCGTCGTCAAATTGCTTGCTGACACCCTCAATGCGCACGAACTCGACCGCACCGGCCTTTTCCTGCGCCTGCTTCATTGCCCCCACTGCACCTACCATAGATGAACTCCAACCGATCTTTGACAAGGGGTCGGGGCTGTCAATGACAGCCCCGAAAGGCCATCAACGGCCAGACTTGATGCGGTTCCAGGCACGGGTCACATCACGCTGTGCGCTTTGCGGACGCGGCACCACCACAAACAACTTCTCCATCACTTCAGCGGTCGGGTAGACCTCTTCGTTCGCCAGAATCTCAGGGTCCAGAAACTCATTGGATGCCTTGTTCGGGTTGGCGTAGACCACGTATTCAGTGATCGGAACAATCACCTCAGGACGCAAGATATAGTTGATGAAGGTATGGGCATTGTCGACGTTCTGCGCATCGGCCGGTATGGCGAGCATGTCGAACCACAGGGTGGTGCCTTCCTTGGGAATGATATAGCCGATATTGACGTTGTTTTCGGCTTCCTCGGCGCGATCAGCCGCCTGGAAAATATCCCCGGAATAACCGACAGCCACGCAGATCTCGCCGTTGGCCAGGTCAGAGATGTAGCGCGAAGAGTGGAAGTAGGTGACGTGTGAGCGTACGTTCATCAGCACTTCAGCAGCCTTGGCAATTTCTGCGCTATCGGTGCTGTTCGGGTCTAGACCCAGATAATTAAGCGCCACTGGCAGCATTTCATCACCGGAGTCGAGCATGGTCACGCCACAGCTGGACAACTGGCTGACGATCTCGGGATCAAACACCAGGTCCCAGGAGTCCAGCGGTGCGTCGTCACCCAGAATAGCGGTGACTTTGTCGATGTTGTAACCGATGCCGTTAGTGCCCCACAGATAAGGGACCGAATACTGGCTACCGGGGTCGACATTTTCCAGATCGTCGAGCAGATCCGGGTCCAGGTTCTTCATGTTCGGCAGCTTGCTGTGGTCCAGCTTCTGATAGACACCCGCCTGGATTTGCCGAGTCAGGAAGTTGTTGGATGGCACCACGATGTCGAAGCCGGAACGACCGGTCAGCAGGCGGGCTTCCAGGACTTCATTGGAGTCGAAAACATCGTAGGTCACCTTGATGCCGGTTTCTTTCTCGAAGTTGGCAATGGTGTCTTCAGCGATATAGTCCGACCAGTTGAAGATTTTCAGCTCACCGGCTGCCTGCGCACTCAACGAAGCGGCCAGCAAACCTGATGTGGCGACTGCCAACAAGGTTTTTTGCGTCAACACTTTCATGGTATCTCCTTGCACAGACACCGGCCCCACTGGCTTGGTCTGTTTTCTGGGTTGTTACTGGCCAGGCCAGTGGTTTTACCGCCTAACAGCGGCAAGTATAGCTATTCCTTCAGCGCTATAGCAGTCAGGTCGAGACAGCGCCAGATCAGCTCGACCAACTGATCAATTTCCTGGCGACTGATAATCAGCGGCGGCGACATGATCATGGTGTCGCCCACTGCGCGCATCACCAGGCCGTTGCTGACACAGATGTCGCGACACAGGCCGCCGGCCCGACCGTCGCCCGCAAAACGGGCACGACTGGCCTTGTCACTGACCAATTCGAGGGCACCGAGCAAGCCGACACCGCGCACTTCACCCACCAAAGGGTGATCAATCAGGCTGGCAATTTTGTCCTGCAAGTAAGGTGCCGTTTCGTTGCGAACCCGGTCGACAATGCCTTCTTCGCGCAGAATTCGCAGATTTTCCAGACCTACCGCTGCGGCCACCGGGTGACCGGAATAGGTATAACCATGGAAAAACTCGCCACCCTCTTCGATCAGAGTATCGGCCACCCGGTCACTGACGATCACCCCACCCATCGGCAGGTAGCCCGAGGTCATGCCCTTGGCAATCGGCATCAGATCGGGCGTCAGGTCGTAATACTGGCTGCCGAACCATTCCCCGGTGCGGCCAAAACCGCAGATGACTTCATCCACCACCAACAAGATGTCGTAGGCAGCGAGGATGCGCTTGATCTCGGGCCAATAGGTCGACGGCGGCACAATCACCCCACCGGCGCCCTGAATGGGCTCAGCAATAAACGCGGCGATCTGATCCACACCCAGTTCAAGAATTTTCGCTTCCAGTTGCCGCGCGGCCCATATGCCGAAATCTTCCGGGGTCTGCTCGCCACCCTCACCAAACCAGTAGGGCTGGGGGATATGCACAATGCCGGGAATCGGCAGATCTCCCTGGGCATGCATAGGCTGCATGCCGCCCAGGCTGGCGCCAGCGACGGTCGAACCGTGATAGCCGTTGATGCGACCGATCACCGTTTTCTTCTGCGGCTGACCTTTCAGGTCCCAATAACGCCGCACCATGCGCAATACGGTGTCATTCGCCTCGGAGCCCGAACCAGCAAAGAACACGCGATTCATATGCGCCGGAGCCACCTCGGCAATGGCACTGGCGAGGCGCACCGCGGGCGGGTTGGCGCATTGGAAGAAGCTGTTGTAGTAGGGCAGTTCGAGCATTTGCCGGTAGGCCACTTCAGCCAGCTCGGTGCGCCCGTAACCAATGTTGACGCACCAGAGGCCGGCCATGGCATCAAGGATCTGGTTGCCTTCGCTGTCCCACAACCAGATGCCTTGGGCACGTTCAATAATCCGCGCCCCCTTGGCCCCCAGTGCCTTGTGGTCGGTAAACGGGTGCATGTAGTGAGCGTGGTCCAGCGCCTGTAATTCGGCGGTACCCAGCGGTGGTGGTTGTATCATGGTGATCTCCTTACCCCGCCGGTTCAGACGGACAACAACAGGAATTCGCGCTCCCAGGAGCTGATGACCCGTTTGTAATTCTCATGCTCGACGCGCTTGACCGCGACGTAGCCCCGGCAGAACTTCTCGCCCAGATACTCCTGCACCGCCAGACATTGCTCCATGCGCTCCAGGGCCGATTCCAGCGTCAACGGCAATTGCAGGTTACGGCGCTCGTAGGCGCGGCCCTGGACCGGTGGCGACGGGGGTATCTGGCTGATCATGCCCAGATAGCCACACAGCAGGCTGGCGGCAATGGCGATGTAGGGGTTGGCGTCGGCGCCGGGCAGGCGGTTTTCTACCCGGCGGTTCTGCGCGTCAGAATCCGGCACCCGCAGCCCGGCGGTACGGTTCTCTTCACCCCATTCCACATTCACCGGCGCCGACGTATCCGGCAGGAAACGGCGGAAGGAATTCACGTTGGGCGCAAACAGCGGCAGCACTTCAGGAATGTAGCGCTGCAAACCACCCAGATGGTGTATGAACAGGTCGCTCATGCTGCCATCCGCGTTGGAAAACAGGTTCTTGCCGGTCTTGCGGTCAATGATGCTCTGGTGCAGGTGCATGGCACTGCCCGGCTCATTGGTAATCGGCTTGGCCATAAAGGTCGCGGTCATATCATGCTTGAGCGCGGCCTCACGCATGGTGCGCTTGAACACCAGCACTTGGTCCGCCAGCTGCAAGGGATCGCCATGACGGAAGTTGATTTCCATCTGCGCCGTGCCTTCCTCGTGGATCAAGGTGTCCAGATCCAGGCCCTGTGCTTCACACCAGTCATACATATCCTCGAACAACGGATCGAACTCATTGGCGGCGTCAATGGAGAACGACTGGCGACCGGTCTCTTGCCGGCCGGAGCGACCAACCGGCGCCTGCAAGGGCAAGTCAGGGTCTTCATTGCGCTTGGTCAGATAGAATTCCATTTCCGGTGCAACCAACGGCTGCCAGCCCTTGTCGGCATACAGCTTGAGTACTTTTTTCAGCAGGTTGCGCGGCGACATGTCGATCGGATTACCGAGCTTGTCGTAGGTGTCGTGGATGATCTGCGCGGTCGGCTCCAGCGCCCAGGGCACCAGGTAGACAGCGTTCTCATCCGGCTTGCAGATCATGTCGATATCGGCCGGATCGAGCAGGTCGTAATAGATATCGTCATCGACATAATCGCCGGTCACTGATTGCAGCAGGATACTCTCTGGCAGGCGCATGCCTTTCTCGGAAATGAACTTGACCGTCGGCGCAATCTTGCCGCGGGCAATCCCGGTCAAGTCACTGACCATGCATTCCACCTCGGTAATCTTGTGCTCTTTCAGCCAGTTTTCGATCTTGTTCATGACACCCTCTTGGTAGCCCATTGGCGACAGGCGTCACCAAAGGCAGTAAATATGGCTTGGTAAAACGGATTCTCGCGCACCTTCCATTCCGGATGCCATTGCACGGCGAAGGCAAACCCCTGGGCGTCGCCCACACGGAAGGCTTCCACCAGGCCGTCATCAGCGCGCGCCTCAACGATCAAACCGTCACCCAGACGGTCTACGCCTTGGGTATGCAGGCTGTTGACCATGGCATTGTGCAAACCGGTCCAGCGCGCCAGCCAGCCACCAGGCTCCAGCGTTACGTTATGCGCCGGGCCGTATTGCAAATCCACCGTCTGCGACTTGTCTTCGCGATGCTCCTGATAGCCGCCTACCGCATGCAGTTTCTGATGCAAGCTGCCGCCGTAGACCACATTCATTTCCTGGAAGCCTCGACAGATGGCCAACACCGGCAAGCCGCGCGCCACGGCTGCGTGAATCAGCGGCAGGTTGGTCGCATCCCGGCGCGGGTCATGCTGGGTGCCCGGGTCGCTGGGTGGACCATTGAAGTGATGGGGTTCGACATTCGACGGTGAGCCGGTAATCAACAGGCCATCAAGGCTGTCCAGCACTTGCTCGCTGGCCAGTTGGTCGCCGAGTGCGGGTATCAATAACGGCACCGCATTGGCCCCGTCCACCACGCCCATGATGTATTTGTCACCCACCTGATGAAAGGGGTGCAAACCCTGCTGTGTGGTACAGCAAGGAATACCGACGAGGGGTTTACGCGAACCTGGCATAGAGCAAACACCTGTAGTGAAAAACGGACACAAACGCATTGTTGTTCAATTTTTCGTACAATAGCAACAAAAATACAGCGAGACAAAAGGCGGCTTGCGGACACCTGCGCAGATCAGCGCACAAAGGGCTGCAATGCCGCCTATTGCTGGGCTGTGCCCCAAAAAATGGCGGCTGCACCGCCACTGCGCAGCACGCTTTTTATTGACTCACCCCAGGCTTTGGGATTAACTCGACAGCAGCGCCATGCGTGATTGATATTTTTTACAACCTACAGGTGAACCCCATGCAATCCCGAGCCGGAGCGGATCATGCAGCAGCCGAGTCTGCCGCAGCCGGTGCCACACAAGCGGAAGCTATCGCCGCCGGCGTTGCTGCCAGCAACCCGCCAGTAGCTGCCACCGCAACTGCCGCCTTGCGCCCTGCCAGCGTCAAGGAAGCCGAAGACTTTCTTGCCGCCAACCCCGATATTCATTTCATCGACCTGCTGATTGCCGATATGAACGGCATCGTGCGCGGTAAGCGGATTGACCGCTCAGCGTTGATCAAGGTGTATGAAAAGGGCATTTCTTTACCCGCATCGATCTTTGCCCTGAACATCCAGGGTACAACGGTAGAAGAAACCGGCTTGGGGCTGGAAATCGGCGATGCCGACCGCATCTGCCTGCCAATTCCCGGCACCCTGAAGGTCGAGCCGTGGCAGAAACGCCCGACCGGTCAGCTGTTGATGACCATGTACGAACTGGACCGGGAAACGCCCTTTTTTGCCGATCCACGCTTTGTACTGCAACAGGCGGTGGATCGTTTCAAGGCGCTGGACCTGACCGTAGTCTCGGCTTTCGAGCTGGAGTTCTACCTGATCGACCAGGAAAACATCAGTGGCCGGCCGCAGCCGCCGCGCTCACCGATCTCTGGCAAGCGCCCGAACTCGGTGCAGGTCTATTCCATTGATGATCTGGATGAATACGCGGAATTTCTTGAGGACGTCATCGAAGCTGCCCACGAGCAGGGCATCCCCGCTGACGCCATCGTTGCCGAATCTGCGCCCGGTCAGTTTGAAGTCAACCTGCACCATGTTGATGACCCAGTGCAGGCCTGTGACCACAGTGTGCTGCTCAAGCGCGTGATCAAAAGCGTTGCCTATGACCATGAAATGGATACCACCTTCATGGCCAAGCCTTACTATGATCAGGCCGGCAATGGCATGCACGTACATATCAGCATGCTCGACAAAGATGGCACCAATATTTTTGCGCCGGATGCCGACGGCAATCTGAGTGAGCTGCTGCGCTGGGCCATTGGTGGCATGCTGGAAAGCCTGCCGCAATACATGGCTTTCCTGTGCCCCAACGTCAATTCCTACCGGCGCTTCAGCCCCAGCTTCTTCGTGCCTTGCGCACCAACCTGGGGCCTGGATAATCGCACCGTAGCGGTCCGCGTACCGACAGGGGACACCGAGGCCATGCGCATCGAAAACCGCCTGGCCGGTGCCGATGCCAACCCCTACCTGCTGATGGCGGCACTGCTGTCAGCTATTCACCATGGCATCAGCAACCGCATCGAGCCGCCACCGATGACCGAAGGCAACGCCTACGATCAACACGAAGCCTCGCTGCCCACCAATCTGCGGGATGCCCTGCGTGAATTGGAGCACTCCCCGGTGATGAAGCAATACATCGGCGAGGAATACCTCGACGTCTTTGTACTATGCAAGGAAAACGAGCTGGCCGAGTTTGAGCAGACCATCTCTGACCTTGAATACATGTGGTATCTGCACACGGTATAAGCTGTGTATACCACCCACCGTCAATAATGGCCCCGAACTGGCGCGTTTGCAGCACGCGCCAGCTTCACCTATAACTGTGCACCCACCCCCTGTTTTGGAGCCCTGACCATGTCCCGATCCGTAACCGTTGCCGCCACTCAAATGAGCTGTTCCTGGGACCGGGCTGACAATCTGGCCAAGGCCGAGCGCCTGGTCCGCCAGGCTGCCAGCCAGGGTGCGCAGATCATTCTGATCCAGGAGCTGTTCGAGACCCCCTACTTTTGCCAGAAGCCCAATGCCGATTACCTGCAATTGGCGACGACAGTCGACGATAATCCAGCGATCCAGCATTTCCAGGCGCTGGCCAAAGAGCTGAAGGTGGTGCTGCCGATCAGCTTTTTCGAGTTGGCGGGCCGCGCGCGCTTCAACAGCATTGCGATCATTGATGCCGATGGCAGCAACCTGGGTATCTACCGCAAGAGCCATATTCCCGATGGCCCCGGCTACCACGAGAAGTACTATTTCAATCCCGGTGATACCGGCTTCAAGGTCTGGCAAACCCGCTATGCCAAGATTGGTGTCGGTATTTGCTGGGACCAGTGGTTCCCCGAATCGGCCCGCGCCATGGCGCTACAAGGTGCTGAGCTGCTGTTTTACCCGACCGCGATCGGCAGCGAACCGCACGACAAGTCAATCAACTCCCGTGAACATTGGCAGCGGGTGCAGCAAGGCCATGCCGGCGCCAACCTGATGCCGCTGATTGCCAGCAACCGCATTGGTAATGAAGAACAGGATGGCTACGATATTACTTTCTATGGCAGCTCTTTTATTGCCGACCAGTTTGGCGCCAAAGTGCAGGAGCTGGATCAGCAGGAAGAGGGCGTGCTGGTACACAGCTTTGATCTCGATGAGCTGGAGCATATCCGCAGCGCCTGGGGCGTGTTCCGCGACCGCCGGCCCAACCTCTATGGCCCGCTGAAAAGCCTGGATGGCAGCCTGGAGTCCTGAGCATGCACAGCCTGACCTCCACACCGCTTGCCGACGGTTTTGCCATGCCCGCTGAATGGGCGCCGCACAGTCAAACCTGGATGCTCTGGCCCGAACGCCCGGACAACTGGCGCCTGGGTGGCAAGCCGGCGCAAGCCGCTTTTCTCCGTGTGGCCGAAGCCATTGCCGACTTTGAGCCGGTAACCCTTGGCGTCTCGGCCGCGCAGTTTGCCAATGCCAGCATGCGCTGCCGGCATCCGAATATCCGCCTGGTCGAGATCAGCAGTGATGATGCCTGGGTACGCGATACCGGGCCGACCTTTGTGCGTAACGGCGCCGGCGAGCTGCGTGGGGTGGATTGGCAATTCAATGCCTGGGGCGGCTTCAATGGCGGGCTGTACTGGCCCTGGCAGCGCGATGATCAGGTGGCCGACAAGATCCTGCGCCTGGAGCGTTGCCAGCGCTATCGCACCGAGGGCTTTGTGCTGGAGGGCGGCGCCATTCATGTGGATGGCGAGGGCACCCTGATCACCACCGAAGAATGCCTGCTCAACACCAATCGCAACCCGCACCTGGACCGCGCCGGTATTGAACAACAGCTACGCGATTACCTGGGTGTGCAACAGATCATCTGGCTGCCCAACGGCCTGTATAACGACGAAACCGATGGCCACGTTGATAATTTCTGCTGCTTTGTGCCCCCGGGTGAGGTGCTGCTGGCCTGGACCGATGACCCGGATGACCCCAATTACCCGCGCTGCCAGGCCGCGCTGGCGGTATTGGAAGCGGCCACCGATGCCCAAGGGCGCAAGCTGACCGTGCACCGCATGCCGATCCCGGGCCCCTTGCATGCCACTGAGGGTGAGTGCGCTGGCGTGGATGCCCAGCCCGGCAGCCAACCGCGTGACCCATCAATCCGCCTGGCTGGCTCCTATGTAAATTTTCTCATCGTTAATGGCGGCATTGTTGCGCCGCGTTTTGATGATCCGCAGGATGCAGCGGCTGAAGCACTGCTGGCTAAGCTGTTTCCAGAGCGTCAGGTGGTGATGGTGCCGGGTCGCGAGATACTGCTGGGTGGTGGCAATATTCACTGCATCACCCAGCAGCAACCGGCCTGACAAGACCGCCTCAGAACAGCTCTTTGAACTGCACCCAGGCCATACCCAGCGCCAGTAGCGGGGTACGCAGGTATTTGCCACCCGGAAAGGTCATGTGCGGCACCTGGCTGAACAGTTCAAAGCCCTGACTGGCCTGACCGCTGACGGCCTCACCCAGAATCTTCGCCGCCAGATGGGTCGCGTTGACGCCATGACCGGCATAGGCCTGGGCGTAGAAGACATTGGTCTGCTCGGGTAACTGACCAATTTGCGGCAAACGATTGGCGCCGATACCGATCATGCCGGCCCACTGGTACTCAATGCGCAGGTCCGTCAGTTCCGGGAACACCCGCAGCATCTTCTGCCGCATATAGGCCGCAATGTCTTTCGGGTCACGCCCGGAGTAATGGCAGGCGCCACCAAATATCAGCCGGTGATCGGCAGAGAAACGGTAGTAGTCCAGTGCCACACGCTGATCACACAGGGCCATATGCTGCGGAATCAGCTGGCGGGCGCGCTCGGGCGCCAGCGGTTCGGTGGCGATCACATAACTGCCGGCAGGCAATATTTTGCTGCTCAGTTGCGGTTGCAAGTCCTGCAGGTAGGCATTACAAGCCAGCACCAGCTGGTTGGCAGTGACCCGGCCGCTGGCGGTATGCAGTTGTATCTTGTTGCCGTAGTCAATACGTTCGACGCGTGAGTGCTGATGCAGGCGGGCGCCCAACTGTTGCGCCACGGTGGCTTCGCCGAGCAACAGGTTGAGTGGGTGCAGGTGGCCGGAGCCCATGTCGGTCATGGCGCCGGCATAAACATCAGACTGGACCACCTGATGCACCTGATTCTTCTCTAGCACCTGCATGTCATAGGCGTAGCCAAGGCTTTGCAATTCCTCACGTTCGGCACGGAAGTCATCCAGATGCTTTGGCTTGTTGGCCAGGTCGGCATAGCCCCAGGTCAAATCACACTCGATGCCAAACTCAGCAACCCGCTGGCGTACCATCTCTACCGCCTCAAGACCCATCAGCTTGAGCGCACGTACCCCTTCGGCGCCCAGCTGGTTTTCAAACTGGTCCAGGCCATGCCCGACGCCGCGAATCAGCTGACCGCCGTTGCGGCCACTGGCACCCCAGCCAATCTGTCCGGCTTCCAGCAGCACGACAGAGAGCCCGCGCTGGGCCAGCTCAATGGCGGTATTCACGCCGGTAAAACCACCGCCGACAATACACACATCCGCCTCGACAGCG
Organism: Pseudomonadaceae bacterium; assembly: GCA_007692485.1. Taxonomy (GTDB): domain Bacteria; phylum Pseudomonadota; class Gammaproteobacteria; order Pseudomonadales; family Pseudomonadaceae; genus Halopseudomonas. The sequence goes on from REBY01000163.1 coordinate 16,646, forward strand.
CCCTGCAAAGGCGGGCAGTCCAGTTGGCGATTGGCGCTGGCGGCATACCAGTTATTCAATGGGGAAGCACCCGGCAGGGGCAACGGCATAACGTCAGGCTCCGTTTGAAATTGCGTGAATACTGTCAATAAAAACACACAGCAGCATACCTTAGCCCACTGGCTGCGGTACAGCCTGCCAGCAACATGACAGCAGATGACGCCAGCGGCGGAATCCCTTATTGTGCAGCCATCACCCGTTTGCAGATGATTATGCCATGCGCCCAGCCTACGCCCTGATTGATCTTGCCGCCTTGCGGCACAACTACCAGTTGGCCAAGTCCCTGTCTGGCCGCAAGGCGCTGGCCGTGATCAAGGCCAATGCCTATGGGCATGGCGCAGTGGAAGCGGCGGTTACCTTGGCTGATCTGGTTGATGGCTTTGCCGTGGCCTGCATTGAAGAGGCGCTGCAACTGCGCCAAGCGGGCATCCGCCAGCCGATTCTGCTGCTCGAGGGCTGGTTCGAGGCCAATGAACTGCCGCTGATCCAGCAACATGATCTCTGGTGCGTAATTCATCATCATGGCCAGCTGCGTGACCTGGAAGCGGCAGATATCCAGCAGCCGCTGACTGTCTGGCTTAAGCTGGATAGCGGCATGCACCGGGTCGGCTTTATGCCCGATGAGTACCCTATGGTCTGGCGCCAGCTGCAAGCCAGCGGCAAGGTGAAACTGCAAGCCCATATGACTCACTTTGCCCGCGCCGATGAGCTCGACTGCGCAACCACCGACGACCAGCTGCGCCTGTTCCAGCACACCACAGCAGACCTGCCCGCCGAGACCAGCCTGTGCAATTCACCGGGCATCTTGGCCTGGCCGCAGGCCCATGGCGACTGGCTGCGCCCGGGTATCATGCTCTACGGCGCCACGCCCTTCGGCGAAGCACAGCCCGCCGCCGATCAATTACAACCGGTGATGCAGCTCGACTCGGCCATTATCGCCGTGCGTCAAGTGCCGGCCGGCGAGCCAATAGGCTATGGCGCACGCTATATCACCCGCCGTCCGACCCGCGTAGGGGTGGTTGCCATGGGTTACGCCGATGGCTACCCCCGCCACGCGCCGGACGGAACGCCGGTACTGGTCGGCGGCGAACGTACGCAACTGATCGGCAAAGTCTCCATGGATATGCTGACAGTGGATCTGACCGACCTGCCGGCCGCCGGGTTGGGCAGCCCGGTTCGCCTGTGGGGCCAGGGGTTGAACGCCAGCGAAGTGGCCAGCGCCGCGGGCACCATCGCCTATCAGTTGTTCTGCAACCTGAACCGGGTGCCGCGGGTGTATCGCTAACCGGCGGAGGCAAAATCGACCAGTGCCGCACTGACCTCGGCGCTAGCCTCGCTCTGAATCCAATGCCCTTTGCCAGGCAGCATGCACACCTGCAGTTCAGGGATACGGGCACTCATTCCAGCTTTGAGCTGTTCGGCGCTGGCGCCCCTGATCGTACTGTCGGCACTGCCGACAACGAACAACACCGGGCACGTGATCTGACGCTCTTTGAAGGGCTGCATCAGCTGCCAGTTGCGATCCATATTGCGGTAATAATGAATACCCCCAGCAAAGCCGCTATGCCGGTAGGCCGCCAGGTAATAGGCCAGGGCCTCATCACTCAACCAGTCCGGCTGCTCCTTAGGCTTGCCCAACCGATCAATCCAGCCGCCCCCTTCGCTGATCTTACGGCTCAGCCGTGGGGGTTCACGTGGCGTATCCGGCGAGCAATACAGTGCTCGCAATATACCCTCGGGGTCGGCATCAAATTCGGCCTCGGCGACGCCCGGCTGCTGGAAATACAGGATGTAGAAAAACTCATCGCCAAAATGCGCCTGGTACTGCGCAATGGGTGACTGCTCGGCAATCGGGTGCAGCGGCACACTCATGTTGACCAGGCGCGCCACCCGCTCTGGGTGGCGCAAGGTGAACTGCCAGCAGTTGATCGCACCCCAGTCATGGCCAATCAGCAAGACTGCTTCGCCGCCACAGGCTTGCACCAGCAGTGCATCCATAAAGGCGCAAATACGCTCAACGTTATAGTCGCTGATCGCTGGCAGGCCCTGTGTTTCGCCAAAACCTGGCATGTCCGGCGCGATGGCACGGTAACCGGCATTGGCCAGGGCCACCATCTGCTGGCGCCAGGAATACCAGCATTCCGGCCAGCCGTGGATAAAAAGCGCAACCGGCCCGCTACCCAGGCTGGCTACCCGCGTTTGTAGACCGGTAACCTGCCAGGTTTCCACGCTGATATGGTCTACCGTGAACATCTGATCTCCTGGCCCAACCATCAATAACGGGCTATTTTTGTTTTTTCTTCAGTTTCTTGCGCCATTTCAGGCTGAACAGGTCGGTGCGCCGATCCTTGAGGTTGGTCACCGAGCCTTCGCTGCGCACCAGCTTGAGCCGGGTGTAATCAAGGTCAGAGAAGAAAATCATCTCGGTATTCGGCGTGGTTTCGTTCAGCACCGCATCATGCGGGAAGGCAAAGTCCGACGGTGAGAACACCGC
>REBY01000050.1 GCA_007692485.1 Pseudomonadaceae bacterium
GTGCTGGTCACCCAGGACCCGGCGGAAGCGGTCGCCGGCGCCCACCTGGTCAACACTGATGTCTGGGCCTCCATGGGTCAGGAAGATGAAGCCGATGCCCGCATCAAGCGCTTTACTCCCTACCAGGTGACTCCGGCCATGCTTGACCTAGCAGATGACAGCGTCATCTTCATGCATTGCCTGCCGGCTCATCGTGGCGAGGAAGTCAGCGCCGAGTTGATGGACGATCCGCGCAGCGTGGTCTGGGATCAAGCAGAAAATCGCCTGCATGCCCAGAAAGCCCTGGTGGAATTCCTTCTGGTAGACTGAGCGCCAAGCGCAATCCAGGAGACCAGGTATGAGCAGTCACAGCACCGTACTCGAATTGAACCAGCTGAGCTGCGGCTATGGTGATACTACTGTGGTCAGCCAGCTGGATATTCACTTGCGCGCCGGTGATATTGGCTGTCTGCTGGGCCCCTCTGGTTGTGGTAAAACCACCACACTGCGGGCCATTGCCGGCTTTGAACCGGTTACCGGCGGGCAGATTCGCCTTGATGGCCAGGAGCTATCCCGACCTGGTGAGCAAGTACCACCAGAAAAGCGCCAGATCGGCATGGTGTTTCAGGACTATGCGCTCTTTCCCCACCTGACGGTGGAAGATAACGTCGGCTTCGGCATCAATCGTCATCCGCAACGGCGCAAGATCGTCAAGGAGCTGCTGGATCTGGTCAAACTGGGTGCCTATGGCAAGCGCTATCCGCACGAGCTCTCCGGTGGCCAGCAGCAACGGGTAGCCTTGGCGCGTGCGCTAGCGCCTGATCCCAAGTTACTCCTGCTGGATGAGCCGTTCTCCAATCTGGATGGCGAGCTGCGCCGGCGCCTGTCCGCCGAGGTCCGGGAAATCCTCAAGGCACGCGGTATCAGCGCCATGCTGGTCACCCACGACCAAAATGAAGCCTTTTCGGTCAGTGATCATGTCGGCGTGCTTAAGGACGGCAAACTGCAGCAGTGGGACACGCCCTACAACCTCTACCATGAACCGGCTACACCTTTCGTTGCCAGTTTTATCGGCCAAGGTTACTTCATCCGTGGCCAGCTGCTATCACCGGACACGGTACAAACCGAGCTGGGTGTCATTCGCGGCAATCGCGCCTATCAACTGCCGGCCGGCAGTTCGGTCGATGTGCTCTTGCGTCCGGATGATATTGTCGGTCAGGAACCCAGCAGCCTGAAAGCGGTGATCACCGGCAAGACGTTCCTCGGTGCTACCACCCTCTACCGCCTGCAGCTTCCGACCGGCAGCACAGTGGAATCGATATTCCCCAGCCATGACGACCATGCTGTCGGCGAAAGTGTGGGGATTCGTATTGCTGCCGACCATCTGGTGGTCTTTGCCGCGCGCGGCAGTGTCAACGTCCATGCACAGTTGCCGCTAGAGCAGGTACTGGATAACGAAAACGCGGCCGAATCGGCCTGAGGCCTGCGGGCCTACCCGCTCGGGTAGGCCCGCAGCGGTAAGTTATTCCGCGGGCTTGAACAGAATATGGCTCACGGTGTTGTGTACAACGCGTGAGTGACGGAAATCCGTGCTCTGCATCATTCCCATGACAATGCGCTGGTTATCCGGGTCAATCCAGGCCCAAGGGCCTTCAATCCCCCACCACCAGAAAGTGCCTTCCGGTAAATAACCGGCCGGTGACGAATCATCCACCACCGCCACGTTCAGGCCAAAGGTATTACCCGGCGCCCATTCCGGACCACTCATGCCCTCAGGTAGCTGACGGCTGCGCATGGCTTGAACTGTCTCCGGCTGCAGCAAGCGCTCGCCATCCAGCTCACCCTCGTTCAGCAGCATACGGGCAAAGCGCAGGTAGTCATCCATCGTCGATACCAGCCCACTCCCCCCCATGATCAGAGTCGGCTTGCTCAGCCACTCATCCTGGGGCATCGGCTGCAATCCGGCATCGGTCGGGTGGTAACTGGTCGCCAGCCGTTCAGCCTTGTCGGCGCTGACATAGTACCCAGTATCTGTCATACCCAGCGGGCCCAACACACGCTCAGCGAGAAACTCATCGTATGGCTGGCCACTGAGCACTTCTACCAGACGCGCCTGAATATCAATCGAGAAACTGTAATGCCAGCGAGTACCTGGCTGGTGGCGCAACGGAATCTCGGCAACACGATCAACCAGTTGTTCCAGCGTGATGTCTCGGGTAAACAGGTCGGCTTGCGCGTACAAGGTATCTACTGCTGACTCGGTAAAGCGCCCATAGGTAAAGCCACCGGTGTAATTCATCAGCTCACGAACCGTCACAGCATGAGTTGCCGGCTCAGTCGGCACGTTGTCCGGGTCAGCATCCAGCGACTTTGCCACCTGAAGATCCTTGAACTGCGGCAAATGCTGTTCCAGCGGATCATCCAGGCTCAGTTTGCCTTCTTCTACCAGCATCAACAGCGCTACTGCGGTAACCGGCTTGGTCAGGGAGTAAATCTTGTACAGCGTGTCTTCGGCCAGAGGCGTCTCACTGGCGATGTCCTGATAGCCCAGTTGCTGGCGATGGGTAACCTCGCCATTGTCGTACACCAGAGTAGCAATGCCCGCCAGATGGCCATCATCAATCTGAGCTTGCATGGCTTGTTCCAGCATGCTCAGGCGGGGTGATGCAATGGAATCGGCCTGCACCAACGGGGCCAACAGCAGGGCCGACAGGGCCACCGCAGAGAATTGCCGCAGAGCAGCTAAGGGTAAACGACTGGACATCATGGCTCCTTTTCTTTTTCTCTTCTTGTTAAACGCGCACAACGGGAAATGCTTTGATACCAAGCCAGACTAGGGCTACAAGCCAGACTGGAGTATCTTTTTAACGGATATCCTGTGGAAGACACAAGCATGAATCGTCGCACACTATTACAAACGCTGGCTTTGTTGCCACTTTTACCCGTTCTGAGGGTATTGGCCAATCCTTCCGAGGCCACACTGCATATGATTGATATCGACTTCACTCCGCTCGACCTGGACCACGACTTTTGGCGCGACAAAGTGTCTGCAGATGCCTGGCATATCCTGTTTGAAGAAGGTACTGAGCCGGCTGGGAGCAGCCCGCTGGATGACATCTATGACCCCGGTACCTATATTTGCGCTGCCTGCTACCTGCCGTTATTCCGCAGCGATGATAAATACGACAGCAAAACCGGCTGGCCCAGTTTTACTCAACCCATTGAAGGCACTATGGGCACCAAGCGAGACTTCAAGCTGATTTGGCCGCGCACCGAATACCACTGTGCCCGCTGCGGCGGCCACCAGGGGCATGTTTTCAATGACGGCCCATCACCGCGCGGCGAGCGTTGGTGCAACAACGGTCTGGCCCTGCACTTCGTGCCGGCCAACGAGCACCTTCCCAACCTGCGAGGCTAAACATGTTGCGTCTATTATTGGCTCTACCACTGCTATGCGTCGGCCTGGCAATCAGCTTGTTCAGCCAGGCACAAGAACCCTTGCAGGAAGGGCCGCCTGGCACACAGATGGCCGTTTTTGCCGGCGGCTGCTTCTGGTGCACAGAAGCAGACTTCGACAAGATGAGCGGCGTGGTCGAGACCATATCCGGATATATTGGTGGCAGTGCCGACACGGCCAACTATCCGGCAGTCTCCGCTGGCGGTACCGGCCATATCGAAGCAGTTGCAGTCTTCTATGACCCTCGGCAGACCGACTACGCCTCGCTGCTCGAACAATTCTGGCCGACCATTGATCCGCTAACCCCTGACGCCCAGTTTTGTGATCAGGGCGCACATTACCGTAGTGCTCTTTTCTATCAAGACGCTGATCATAAAGACTTGATTACCGCATCCCGTGACGCCCTGGCGGACTCGGGCCGCTTTGATCAACCTATAGTGACAGACATACTGCCGCAAACAGCCTTTTACCCCGCCGAGGAATACCACCAGAATTATTACCAGAAAAACCCACTGCGCTATAACTTCTACCGCAGCCGCTGTGGTCGCGACGCGCGACTGACTGAATTGTGGGGTGACTAAACAGCCATTCAGCGGAGTGCCAGACAACTGACACGCAGTCTGATATACTGGCCGACCATTCAACAAAATGTGTGCTTCATGTCAACCAAATCTGCGGCAAAACGCAAGGCCGATGCTGCTGTTGCCACGCACAACAGCATCAACGATCAGATCTCTGCCTTTTTGAAGTCTGGCGGTGAAATTCAACAAATACCCAACGGTGTCAGCGGCCAGACCTACGGCTCAGCTCGCCCGCAAGCCGGCAAGCCTGCGGCTCGCTAGAATGCCTGCACCGCCGGGCGGATAGTCAATTCATTGATATCCACCTCGGCGGGCTGGGTAATCGCCCAAGCAATACTTTCGGCATCCCGCTCAGGTGGTAATGCCTGCGCATACCCCGCTTTATCCGCCGC
>REBY01000105.1 GCA_007692485.1 Pseudomonadaceae bacterium
GCAATCCAGCCACTACGCCAATGCATCATGATGCGGCCTCTTGTGCAGTTTTACGGGCATTCTCGTCGACCAGGGTCAGAAACAACTCTTCCAGCCGGTTGCTGCGATTGCGCATGCTCATCACTTTCACTCCCTGACGATCAAGCCGGGTAAACAGGCCGTTAATGCCCTGATGCTTGTCCACTTGCACCGCCAGGGTATGCGGGTCAACCAGCTCGAAAGGGTAATCCTGCAGATCGAAGTCAGCCGGCAGGTCGTCATGGCAATCCAGCAGAAAGGTTTCCACGTGCAGCTCTTTCAGTAGCGCCTTCATGCTGGTGTTATAAATAATGCGGCCCTGGTCAATAATGGCGATATTGCGACACAGCTGCTCAGCTTCTTCCAGGTAATGCGTGGTCAGGACGATAGTAATTCCTTGCGCATTGATCTCCTGCAGGAACTCCCACATCGAGCGCCGAATCTCGATATCCACACCGGCAGTAGGCTCGTCCAGAATCAGCAGTTTGGGCTCGTGAATCAGCGCCCGGGCGATCATCAGACGGCGTTTCATACCACCAGAAAGCATGCGTGATGGCACGTCACGTTTATCCCACAGGCCCAGGCGCTTCAGGTAGTGCTCGGCCCGCTCTCGCGCTTGCCCCAGAGGAATACCGTAATACCCGGCCTGATTGACCAGGATATCCATACATTTTTCAAACTGGCTGAAATTGAATTCTTGCGGCACCACACCAATGCAGCGTTTGGCTGCCATCAGCTCATGGTCGATGTTATGCCCAAACACCTCAACCTGACCCTGGGTCTTGTTGACCAGTGAACAGAGAATGCCGATGGTCGTCGACTTACCCGCGCCATTGGGGCCCAGCAAGGCAAAAAAGTCGCCCTGCTGCACCTCCAGATCAATGCCTTTGAGCGCAGAAAAGCCATTGCCATACACTTTTTCCAGACCGCGAATGCGAATTGCTGCCGTCATGCCGAGTCCTTACCACGAAATAGGAGTTAACAATGGGGGCCTGACACGCAATTTCAAGCCCGACGAAAAACCAGCTATGCTGTCGGAGAGTGCCTTCAACTACAACCGGGAGTGTTACATGTTGACCTTACTCTGGCTGCTCGGCCTGATTATCTGTGTTGCCGCCCTTGCCTATTATCGAAGCGGCCTGCTTAACGGCAGCCTGGCAACCGCGGTTTACCTCGTCGTACTGACCCTGGTCAGCCCCGTGCACTGGTTTGTCACCCTGCTGCTCTGGGTCGTATTCCTTGGCATTGCGGTTCCCCTCAATATGACTGAATGGCGCAAGCGTAGTATCAGCGCCCCCCTCTTCCAATGGTTCAAGAAAGTGTTGCCACCCTTGTCGGCAACAGAACAGGAAGCACTGGATGCCGGCACGGTCTGGTGGGACGGTGACCTGTTCAGCGGACGTCCCGACTGGAGCAAGCTGCATAGCATACCCAAGCCGGTACTGACCGATGAAGAGAAAGCTTTTCTCGATGGTCCGGTTGAAGAACTGTGCCGCATGACCGATGAGTGGGACATCACCACCAAACGCCAGGATTTAAGCGAAGAGATGTGGGACTACATCAAGACCAATGGCTTTTTTGGTCTGATCATCCCCAAGGAGTACGGCGGTAAAGGCTTTTCCGCCTATGCCCATTCGCAGATTGCCATGAAACTGGCCAGCCGCAGCGGCGATCTGGGCTCAACCGTCATGGTACCCAACTCACTGGGGCCGGCAGAACTGCTGATGCATTACGGCACCGATGCCCAGAAAAACCATTATTTGCCGCGCCTGTCCAATGGACAGGACATCCCCTGCTTTGCCCTGACCTCCACCGAGGCAGGCTCGGATGCCGGGGCTATGCCGGACAAAGGCATCATTTGCAAAGGCGAATGGCAGGGTGAAGAAGTCATTGGCCTGAAAGTAACCTGGGAGAAGCGTTATATCACCCTGGGACCAGTAGCCACTGTGCTCGGCCTGGCGTTCAAAGCCTTTGACCCCGACCACCTGCTAGGTGATGAGGAAGAGCTGGGCATTACCCTAGCCCTGATTCCAACTGAAACGCCCGGTGTCGAGATTGGTCGCCGCCACTTCCCGCTCAATGCCGCCTTTATGAACGGGCCCAATTCCGGCACCGACGTCTTCATTCCGCTGGACTACTTGATTGGCGGGCAGGAAATGATCGGGCAAGGCTGGAAAATGCTGATGAATTGCCTGTCCGTAGGGCGCTCAATTTCTCTGCCTGCCGGTGGTACAGGTGCAGCCAAGATGGCCAGCATGACCACCGGAGCCTATGCCCGCATCCGCCGCCAGTTCAATATGCCCATCGGTGAATTTGAAGGTATCCAGGAAGCCCTGGCGCGCATTGGTGGCAACACCTATGTCATGAATGCCGCACGCACCATGACGGCCGGCGCGGTTGACCTCGGCGAAAAGCCTTCAGTGCTTTCCGCGGTGGTCAAATATCACCTGACCGAACGGATGCGCGAATGCATGAATGACGCTATGGATGTGCATGGCGGCAAGGGCATCTGCATGGGGCCGAAAAACTACCTCGGCCGCGGCTATCAGTCGATTCCGATCTCGATCACCGTGGAAGGGGCCAATATTCTTACCCGCAACATGATGATCTTCGGTCAGGGTGCGATTCGCTGTCACCCTTATGTGCTGCGTGAAATGCAACTGACCCAGGAAAAGGACAGCGGCAAGGCGCTTCAGCAATTCGATCAGCTGCTGTTCGAGCATGTCGGCTTTGCCGTCGGCAATGCCGCTGGTAGCCTGCTACTGGGTCTGACCGGAGGCTTGCTGGCCAAAACCCCGGGGTATCCAGAAACCCGTCGCTACTATCGCCAGCTCAGCCGCCTGGCGGCTGCCTTCGCCACGCTGACCGACACCAGCATGCTGGTCCTGGGTGGCGAGCTGAAACGCCGTGAGCGTATCTCTGCGCGCCTCGGTGACGTTTTAAGTTACCTGTATCTGGCCAGCGCCACCCTGAAGCACTACGAAGACCAGGGACGACCGGAAGAGGACCTGCCATTTGTTCGCTGGGGTGTGGAAGATCTTCTGAGCAAAACCGAGCAAGCGCTGCACGAAACCCTGCTCAATTTCCCGGATCGACGCATTGGCATATTGCTGCGCCCGATCATATTCCCGCTGGGCCGTCGCCTCAGCCCGCCAGCAGACCGTGTTGGCGCTGAAGTGGCCCGCCGCCTGATGACACCAGGTGCTTCGCGCGACCGCCTGCTGGATGGCTGCTTTGTCAGCAAAGATGCCGATGATGTCACCGGTCTGCTCAACCACACGTTGGAACTGATCATGACCACCGATCCACTGGAGCTGCGCCTTGCCAAAGCTATTCACAAAGGCGAACTGACCGTTGAGCCGGGCCATGATGAACTCGCATTAGCCGCCGAAAACGGCATAGTGACTGCCCAGGAAGCTGAAAAAATGCGCCAGGCCCGCGTTGCCCGTAAAGCGGTTATCGAGGTCGATGACTTTTCTCCTGAGTCCATGCAGCCGGATACAGCCGCCAGCAGTAAAGCCAAACCCCGCAGCAAAAGCAAAGCAACAACCCCTGCTGTCGAGTAAAACCACCCTGCCGCGGATCGCCCCCTGGCGATCCGCGGTCTGTTAGAATGCGCGCTTACGGCAACCAACCGGAGCTGCGATACAATGCCCGCCACCCTCAGCTATCACGAATACCACCTCGCCCTGCTGAAAAGCCTGTTCGACACCCTGCGCGCACAAGCCTTGCTGATGGAGCAGGTACCTGAAGAGAGCAACCAGTTGTTTCTGGAGCGTTTCGAAGAATTAATCGAGGACCTGGAGCGGGGCCAACAGGACAGCCTCTATCAAGGCCAGGATATTCTTTGCCAGATCATCAGCCGATACCCGCAAATCGCCCACCTGATACCGCGCGACTTACTCTGGTACTTTGGCGGCGACTGCTTGCACTTCATGCCCGATGAAGAAATTGCCAATTATCAGCAACTTGATGAACAGCAAGCGGCAGCGCTGGATAAAGGCGAGGACTTTGACTGGGTATCAGCGAGACAGGGCGCATTCTGATACCGCTGACCGACACTGGATTGCCGCGGCGCATCGCGCCTCGCAATGATGCTTGGCACGTAGGCCAAAAGTCCGCGGCGATCCATTCTGACCAAGCGCACAACGAAAAAAGCCGCCCGAAGGCGGCTTTAATCTGAATCTGGAGCGGGAAACGAGACTCGAACTCGCGACCCCGACCTTGGCAAGGTCGTGCTCTACCAACTGAGCTATTCCCGCAACATTGACGCCGAAGTGGCGTCCCCTAGGGGACTCGAACCCCTGTTACCGCCGTGAAAGGGCGGTGTCCTAGGCCACTAGACGAAGGGGACA
>REBY01000196.1 GCA_007692485.1 Pseudomonadaceae bacterium
GTTTTCCGGTGCAGTTGGTGACTCGGCCGAACCTGAACTTCCGTGGTTTTGCCGGCACTATTGCCTCGGGTGTCGTGCACAAGGGCGATGAGCTGGTGGTGTTGCCCTCGGGCAAGAGCAGTCGGGTCAAATCCATTGTCACCTTTGATGGTGAGCTGGAAGCGGCTGGCCCCGGCCAGGCAGTTACTCTGACGCTGGAAGATGAAATTGATTGCTCGCGTGGCGATATGCTCGCTCACGTGGATAACCGCCCGTTGATCGGCGATCACTTTGTGGCCAATCTGGTGTGGATGGCTGACCAGCCACTGCAGCCGGGGCGCAAGTACGATATCAAGCGTGCGACCAGCTACAGCCCGGGTTCCTTTACCCGCATCCAGCAGCGCATTGATGTGAATACCCTGGAGGCGCAAGGCGCCGCCGAGCTGGGCCTGAACGAGATCGGTGTGGTCGAGCTGAGTCTGGAGCGTCCGATTGCTTTTGATGCTTATTCCAGCAACCACACGTCTGGCTCCTTCATCGTTATTGACCGCATGACCAATGGTACCGTCGGCGCCGGCATGATCGTTGCCAAGCCGCTGATGGGCCAGAACACCAGCGGTAGCCAGCACGGTCGCTTTGCCCACGTCAGCGCCCGTGAGCGTGCTGACCGTTTTGGTCAGGAGCCGGTGACCATTTTGTTTACCGGTCTGTCTGGCTCCGGCAAGAGCAGCCTGGCCTATGCACTGGAGCGCAAACTGTTTGACTCTGGCCGTGCCTGCTATGTATTGGATGGCAAGGTGCTGCGGCAGGATCTGAGTAAAGGCCTGGCGCAGGATGCGGCCGGACGCGCCGAGAACCTGCACAAGGGTGCCCGTATTGCCCGGCAGATGAATGAAGCGGGCCTGATTGCGTTGGGTGCATTTGTTGCACCGACAGAAGAAAGTCGCGCTACGGCGCGCTACATTCTTGGCGATCGCTGCCTGCTCGTGCACCTGGATACACCGCTGGATGTGTGCCAGTCGCGCGATCCGTCCGGGCTCTATGCCGCTGGTGTGCCTGGCACGGTTCCGGGGATTTGCTACCCCTATGAAACGCCAACGGATGCCGATCTGGTGCTGGATACGGCCAGTGATGATCTGGAAACCTGTGTCGACAAGGTGATTGGTTTGTTGCGCGAGCGCAAACTGGTCTGATGCCGACTGCCGGCGAATGGTTTATCCTCTGCCGGCCCAGGTAGAGGATAACGATATGACACCGGCAGACATCGACTTTATGCGCGTCGCCCTGGAGGAGGCGCGCAAAGGGGCCGCGGCAGGTGAAGTGCCGGTTGGTGCCGTACTGGTGCGCGACGGCCAGATTATCGGCCGCGGTTTCAACCAGCCGATCAGCGCCCATGATCCCAGCGCCCATGCCGAAATGGTCGCTTTGCGCCAAGCCGCAGCGGCCCAAGCCAATTATCGCCTGCCAGGTACCACCCTCTACGTCACACTTGAGCCCTGCACCATGTGCAGCGGTCTCTTGGTGCACAGCCGTATCCAGCGTTTGGTGTTTGGCGCCAGCGAGCCGCGCTCAGGCGCTGTTGTCAGCCGCAGCCAGACCTTGCAGCAGCCCTGGCTGAATCACCGGATTGAGGTGGAAGGCGGGGTATTGGCGGAGGAATGCGGGGCGATGCTGACCGAGTTCTTTCGGGCACGGAGGGGGTAGGCTACTCACCCTCATCAAAATAATTATTGATCAGGCATTCCAAGTCTTCCAGCGCCTGCTCGGCCTGGTCCCCTTCGCAGCAGATACAGATATCGGTGCCTTTGCTGGCAGCGAGCATCATGACTTGCATGATGCTTTTGCCGTCCACCAGGGTGTTTTCGCACTTGCCAATCTGGACCTGACAGCCGTGCTTTTGCGCAACGGCGACGAATTTGGCTGCGGCGCGGGCGTGCAGGCCGAGTTTATTGATAATGGTGAGGTGTCGGGTTGGCATGGGTCGTCAGTGCAGGTCACGGTGGCGAAGCAACAGGTTCTGGGTATGGGTGCCGAGTTCTTTGACCAGGCGTTCGGCAATATACACCGAGCGGTGATGGCCGCCGGTGCAGCCGATGGCGATGGTCATATAGCTGCGCTCGCCAGCGGCGTAGCGCGGCAGCCATTTTCGCAGAAACTGGTAGATATCCTGATACATTTCCTCGACTTCCGGCAAGGCATTCAGGTAGGTACGAATTTCTTCGTCACGCCCGGAAAATGGCCGTAACTCAGGCTTCCAGTAGGGGTTGGGCAAACAGCGCACGTCAAACACCAGGTCGGCATCCACGGGCACGCCACGCTTGAAGCCAAAGGACTGCACCTGGATCGAAACCCCCTGGCCCTGATTGGTCAGTAACCGCTGTTTCAGCTCGTCACGTAGCTGGTACAGGGTCAGGTGGCTGGTGTCTACTTTCAGGCTCGCCAGGTCAATAATCGGCGCGAGAAGCTCCAGCTCCTGGGCAATAGCCTCTGGCAGCGACAGGTTGCCATCGGTTAGCGGGTGTTTGCGCCGGGTTTCCGAAAAGCGTTTGATCAGTACATCATCCGTCGCGGCAAGAAACAGCACGTCGCATTGGATGCCGGACCCACGCACCTGCTTTAATAGCTCAGGGAAGCGCTCCAGATCACTGGGCAGGTTACGTGCATCAATGCTGACGGCGACTTTGGGCAGGTGTGACTGATGGTGCTTGGCCTGGTTCGCCAGTTCTGGCAGCAGGCCGGCAGGCAGGTTGTCGATGCAGTAAAAGCCGTTGTCTTCCAGCAGGTGCAGGGCGGTACTTTTACCTGAACCGGAACGGCCGCTGACTACCACCAGTCGCATGTCGCTCAGCCTCCGGTTCCAGCATCAACCATCACCTGATACAGGTCTTCAGCGTTCGCGGCCTTGCGCAAGGCGGTTCGCAGTGTGGGCTGATCGAGGCGTTCGGCGAGCATCTTGAGAATCTGCAGGTGCTCTTCGGTGGCTTCTTCCGGGACCAGCAATACGAAAATCAGGTCAACCGGTTCGCCATCCAGGGCGTCGAAGTCGATCTTGCCGTCCAGTTGTAGCAAGGCGCCAACGGCTTTGCTGCAACCAGGTAAGCGGCAGTGGGGGATGGCAATGCCATGACCAAAGCCGGTTGAGCCGAGTTTTTCTCGGGCAATCAGGCTTTCGTAGATAGCATCGGCATCGAGACTGGTGTGCTGGGCGACCAGTTTCCCGGTCAGCTCCAGCACGCGTTTTTTGGAAACGCCCTGAACACCGGCGAAGGTACGATCAGGGCTGAGGATTTGTGATATTTGCATGGGTTATGCGTTCAGGCCTTAGCGCGCATGGGCGCCTTGTTGGCGGTCAATGGTCTTTTCCTTGTGCTTGATCAGTTGGCGATCAAGCTTGTCGGTCAAGAGGTCAATGGCAGCGTACATGTCTTCATGGTCAGCGTTGGCAACAACTTCACCACCTGCAATATTCAGCTTGGCTTCCGCTTTCTGTCGCAACTTTTCCACTTCCAGGGTGACTTGCACATTGGTGATCTTATCGAAATGGCGCTCCAGGCGGGCCATTTTTTCGGTGATGTAGTCGCGCAGGGCGTCAGTGATATCGAGCTGGTGACCGCTGATATTGAGTTGCATATACATGCCTCCTGATTGGCGTTTTTGCTGTGGGCAATAGCTTGCCCGGTCCTGCACTGCAAAATCCAGCTGGCTTACACCAGCCGTTTGCGCTCGCTCGAGGGTGCGATATTGAGCGATTCGCGGTATTTGGCGATGGTACGTCGGGCCACGTGAATACCTTGTTCTTCCAGTAGACCAGCGATTTTGCTGTCACTCAATGGTTTCTTCGGGTTTTCTGCGGCAACCAGTTTCTTGATCAGTGCGCGGATGGCGGTTGACGAGAACTCACCGCCTTCGCTGGTGCTGACATGGCTGGAGAAAAAGTACTTCAACTCGAAGATGCCACGCGGGGTGTGCATGAATTTCTGCGTGGTTACCCGCGATATGGTTGATTCGTGCATGCCGACAGCTTCAGCGATGTCGTGCAGCACCAGCGGTTTCATCGCTTCTTCCCCTAGCTCGAGGAAGTCACGCTGATGCTCGACGATCTGGCTGGCGACTTTCATCAGGGTTTCGTTACGGCTTTGCAGGCTCTTGATAAACCAGCGCGCTTCCTGCAGATGATTACGCAAGTAAGTGTTATCACTGCTGCTGTCTGCGCGGCGTACCATGGCTGCATACTGGCCATTGACGCGCACCTTGGGCACTGATTCCTGATTAAGCTCAACCACCCAGCGGTCTTTTTCCCGGCGCACTATAACGTCGGGAATAACATATTCAGCTTCGCCTGAAGCGATTTCGTTGCCGGGCCGTGGATTCAGCGTCTGGATCAGGTTGAT
>REBY01000055.1 GCA_007692485.1 Pseudomonadaceae bacterium
AGCGGCAACAGGTGCGCTGGTTGATTGGCCAGCAGGGTTTTCAGGCTGGCTGGCAGACGGTTGCTTAGTTGCTGCTGGGCTTGTGGGTCAAGGTTCAGGCAGGTGCTATTGCGTAGCCAGTCCCAGCTGTTTTGCCGGGCGTCACCCAGTTCCATGCCCAAGCGGCGCAGTTCGTCGATCTGCTGCGCCGCGGTGACGACCAATTGCTGCTTGCGGCCATTGTACAGAGCGATCCAGCAGGCCGGTATGCCAAGCCCTTGGTGCAGTGCTAACAGGCCACTATCCAGCAGGCTGGGCAAGTCTTTGAACGGGCTGGGTATCTGATTGAGCAAGACGCAATGATGACGCCATACACTGGCATCTGCCGGTGGAGTAGCTGGGGGCTTTGGTTGACGGGCCGCAGCTTTGTCTGTCGGCTGCTTGCGACCGGGCTTGCCAACAGCTGATGGCGAGAGGCTGGTAGGCTGGCGGCGGGCCTCCGGCGGCCAGAGCAGAGCTTGTGCTGGCAGCCAGAGGCCAGTTTGCACTGGCTGGTTATGGGCGCTGGTAACCGCATGTTCATGGCTGGCCGTTTTGGCTTCGGCCAGGGTGCAGCCCAGATACAGGGCAATAAACTGCTGCCAACGCAGGGTGTGTTGTGCAGACCAGTCATGGTGTGCGCCGACGGCAATGCCATTGGCCATCAGCAGGCTGTTGTCCGGCCGGGTCAGCCAGCGCAACAGGCGGGTATCAGCGTCTAGCGCCATTTGCTGGTCGCGAGGGTGCTCACTGTCGCGGGCAATATGCAACGCTTTGACCATCAGACGCCGGCTGTCGATGAGTGAACGATAACCCTGGCGGATCCATAGCGGCAAATTCCAGTCTTCAACCAGTTGCTGGGACAGGTTAAGCAGTTGTTCACTGCCTAACAGTTGCTGCGGCGCGCGGCCTTTGCCGGCATTGACGCCCAGATGCCACTCTTCCCATTCGTGAAACAGCTCAGGGCGTTGGTATACCAGCACCCAGCTGGGCGACATGAATAGCAGGCAGGCCAGCGCCAGCTCCTGCCACAGGCGCGCCATGCGTTGACCAAACAGGCCCTGGGCCTGGGTAAGCGCGTGTTCACTGATGCTCAGCATTTGTCGGAAAGCCAGCGGTTGCTCAGCCAGCGGTTGTACCGGTAGCTCCCTGAGCAATTGCCCGATACGCTGGGTACCCAGCAGGTTGCAGGCCTGCTCCAGGTTGAGCACATCACCATCGCGTCGGCGTACCGCCTCACCGGCAGCGCGGCAAATGGTCAGCGCAGCCACTGGAACTTGCAGTATGCTGTTGGAGAGCTCGGTAAAGCTGAGCATGTTGTCGTCCAGCCGTTTAATCAGGCGGTCGCGTTGCTGTTGATCAATTGGTAGTTGAATTGCGCTCAGGATTCGGCACATCTGGCCGATAGAAGGAGAGTTGGCTGTTTGCTGGGGCTGATCTGGGCGCATGAGGCAAATGGGCTTTATACTGGGGCGGCAACGTTGACTATAACGCGAATAAACAGGTTTTGCTGCCTGTGACGCCAACCGTAAGGGGCGAACAGGTATGCTTCGGGTGAGTGGATTGCAGACAATATGCTGAAAATTTTTGGTTTTATAACCGTCTTTGCCTGTGTGATCGGGGGCTTTGCACTGTCGGGCGGTCAGTTGGCTGCGCTCTGGCACCCGGTTGAGATCCTGATTATTGGCGGCGCGGCGACCGGTGCATTTATGGTCGCAAACTCGTTTACCGTGGTGAAAAAGACGCTGAAAAAAGTCCCCATCGTCCTTTTCGGCCATCGTTTCGGCAAACCCTTCTACCTTGACGTGCTTGGCCTGCTCTATGAGGTGCTGAACAAAAGCCGGCGCGAGGGCATGATGGCGATCGAGGCGGATGTCGAGGAGCCGGAACAGAGCCCGATTTTCACCAAGTATCCAGCGATCATGAAGGACAAGCATATGGTGTCCTTCATCTGTGATTATTTGCGCATCATGTCCAGCGGCAATATGGCGCCACATGAGCTCGAAGCCCTGTTCGATGTAGAAATTTCCAGCCTGACCGAAGAACTCAATGAGCCGGCGCACGCGGTCACGCGGGTGGCTGATGCCTTGCCGGGTTTTGGTATCGTCGCGGCAGTATTGGGTATTGTGATCACCATGGGGATTCTGGGTGATGCGGACAACACCGAGATCGGCCAGAAGGTGGCGACTGCCCTGGTCGGGACCTTTTTGGGTATCTGGGCTGCCTATGGTTTTGTCGGTCCTTTTGCTGCAGCCATGACCCATGAGGCGGCGGAAGAGGCGAATACCTACGAATCGATCAAAATGTGCCTGGTTGCCAGCGCCCAAGGCCTGCCGCCGGCACTGGCGGTTGAGTTCGGTCGCAAGGCATTGTTGCCTGAGCACCGCCCCAGCTTCAGTGATTTGGAAGAGTCGGTGAAGGGACGCTAAGCCGTGGATAATGCTCAGCCAATCATCGTCAAACGCATCAGCCGCAAGGCTGATGGGCACCATGGCGGGTCATGGAAGATTGCCTTTGCTGACTTTGCTGTTGCCATGATGGCTTTCTTTTTGGTCATGTGGCTGCTGGCCTCGGCGACTGAAGAGCAGTTGCAGATGATCTCTGGCTATTTCAACGACCCCATCAATTTTGATACCAGCGGTAGCCCTTTTGTTATTGATTTGGGCGGTACGCCAGAGATAGGTCCGGATCAAAGCATCCGGGACCAGGATGCGACGCGGCTGGATGCTGAGACCATTGAGTCGATGGCTGAGCAGTTGGAGCGTATGGAGCTGGACCTACTGCTGCAGGAGCTGCAGAACCGCATCGATACTGAACCTGTCTTGCAGCGTTTCCGCGAGCAGATTTTGCTCGAGATTACTGCTGATGGGCTGCGTATCCAGATTGTGGATGCCGAGAACCGGCCGATGTTTGCCAGTGGTAGCGCCCGTTTACGCGACTACTTTGAGGAAATTCTACTGGCGCTGAGCGACACCATCGCCAAGGTGGACAACAAGATCAGCATCAGTGGGCACACCGATGCCCAGCCTTTCACGGTGCGACGTGATTACGGTAACTGGGAGCTGTCTGCTGATCGTGCCAATGCTGCGCGGCGTACGCTATTGGCAGCAGGCTACCCGCAAGCGCAGATTGCCCGAGTGGTAGGCTATGCCGAATCAGCGCCCTTTGATGTTGGTGAGCCGCTGAATCCGATCAATCGGCGTATCGAGATCGTGGTATTGAACAAGCGCGCCGAGCGCATGATGGTGGATTCAACCCGCGGCGAGATGCAAGCGATGCCGGATGAGGCGGAGGCCGAACCGGCAGCACCGGAGGGGCAAGCCGCCCCGCCATCCAACCTGTTTGAGGATTCCGGCTCGCTGGACCGCCTGCGCGAATGATTCAGTAGCTGTCGTGTTCGCCCAGGCTGGAGAGGATATGCCGGTAACTGTCCATTCGCGCCTGGCTGATCTTGCCCGTCTTCACGGCCTCTAGCAATGCGCAACCCGGTTCATGCAAGTGCTGACAGTCGCGGAAGCGGCAGAGGCCGAGCAGGGGGCGAAACTCGATAAAGCCATAGAGCAAGTCATCGTGGCTGATGTGGGTCAGGCCGAACTCGCGAATACCAGGTGAATCAATCAGATCCCCACCTGCGGGGAAGTGAAACAGCCGCGCGGTAGTCGTGGTATGCGTGCCTTTGCCGGTACTGTCCGACAGTGCCCCGACGCGCAGGTCAGTGCCTGGCAGCAAGGCATTGATCAGCGATGATTTACCCACCCCCGACTGGCCGACAAAGACGCTGATCTGGTCGCGCAGGCGAGCCTGCAACTGGTCGAGCCCTTCGCCAGCGCTGGCCGACAGGCGCAATACCGGATAGCCCAGCGCCTGGTAACTCTCCAGCCAGCCAAGTAATTCGGCATCCCGTTGCGGGTCAAGCAGGTCAGCTTTGTTCATGACCAGTAGCGGTGCCAGTCCGGCCTGCTCGGCAGCGACCAGATAGCGATCAATCAACACGCTGTAAGGCGTCGGCAAGGGGGCGAACACAATGACCAGCAGGTCTACGTTGGCGGCTACCGGCTTGAGCTGGCCGCGCATATCCGGGCGACACAGTTCAGAGCTGCGGGGCAGTTGTGCCACGATGACGCCGCCTTGCAGGTTGTCCGCTCGCCAGACCACGCGATCGCCGGTTACCAGCGCCGGCAGATTAGCGCGGCGGTGGCAGCGGCGGACTTCGCCGGCCAGCTCGCCCTGGGTGCATTCAACATCAACCTGCACGCCGAAGTGGGCGATCACCAGGCCTTCTTGTTCCGGGCCCAGGTCACTTGCGCCGAGTTGCGCCTCGGCCTTTTCGGCACGCTTGTTCGCGCGCTCGGCGCGTTCGTCTTGAATTTTCTGGATGCGCCAATTCTGGCGCCGGGTCAAATGTCGCTTGGCCATGGCAGGTCGCTTGCTGGGAATGGCCGCAGTGTAGCACTCTTGCGGCTATACTGTCGGACTGTTCACCTGCTTTGGAGTACCCATGCAAGATGCCAATAACCTGATCTGGATTGATCTGGAAATGACCGGGCTGGATCCGGATAACGATGTGATCATCGAGATCGCCACCGTGGTGACCGATGCCAATCTCAACGAGTTGGCCGTGGGCCCGGTGCTGGCGATCAATCAACCGGCTGCGGTGATGCAGGCGATGGATGAGTGGAATACCCGTCAGCATGGCCAGTCGGGGCTGACCCAGCGAGTGCTTGATAGTCAGGTGACCCTGGCCGAAGCTGAGCGGCAGACGCTGGAGTTTTTGCGCGAATGGGTGCCGGAGCGGGTGTCGCCGATGTGTGGCAATAGTATTTGTCAGGACCGGCGTTTTCTCTATCGCGGCATGCCGGTACTGGAGAAGTATTTTCATTACCGGCACATTGATGTGTCCACGCTAAAAGAGTTGGTTGCGCGCTGGGCGCCAGAGCTGAAAGGTGGCATCAAGAAAAGCAGTAGCCACCTGGCGCTGGATGATATCCGTGATTCGATTGCTGAGCTGCAGTACTACCGCGAACATTTTATCCGCGCTTGAGTGCTCGGCTGCTGGCGCGAAGAGAGCCTCAGGTCACGCCATGACGCGCTAGCGCCCAAGTCACGTGTTCATGCACCAGTTCGGATGGGTGCGTAAGCCGACTGCGCAGGGCTTCAATCACCGGAATGCTGCTGGTTGCGTTGCCCAGACCCACTGCCAGGTTGCGCAGCCAGCGTTCATGACCAATGCGGCGGATGGCTGAACCTTCGGTGCGGGCAAGAAAA
Source organism: Pseudomonadaceae bacterium (assembly GCA_007692485.1). GTDB lineage: Bacteria > Pseudomonadota > Gammaproteobacteria > Pseudomonadales > Pseudomonadaceae > Halopseudomonas. The sequence goes on from REBY01000055.1 coordinate 5,284, forward strand.
GTCGCCTCATCCCACGCGAATAACTCGACCAGGCTGGCTTGGTCCAGGCGTTGCCGTGGGCTGAAATCATCTTCTACGCTGGCTTTGGCAAAGCGGTTCCACGGGCAGACCATCTGGCAATCGTCGCAGCCGAACACCCGATTACCCATCAGTGGGCGCAATTCCAGTGGAATGCTGTCTTTCAGTTCAATGGTCAGATAAGAGATGCAGCGCCGAGCGTCCAGACTCCAGGGGCCGGTAAAAGCCTGGGTCGGGCAGCGCTCAAGGCAGGCAGTGCAGCGTCCGCAGTGCTCTTGGTTATAGGCTTCATCCAACGGCAGTGGCAGGTCGGTGAACAGCTCACCCAGGAAGAAATAACTGCCGGCGCGGCGATTGATCAACATGGTGTTCTTGCCAATCCAGCCGAGCCCGGCCTGGGTCGCTAGCGCCCGTTCCAGTACCGGGGCGCTATCTACAAAGGCACGGTAACCAAAAGGGCCGATCAGTTGCTGGATCTGCTCAGCCAGTTGTTGCAAGCGGCGACGCATCAACTTGTGATAGTCGCGCCCGAGGGCGTAGCGTGAAACATAGGCCCGTTCGGGTTGGCCCAGACACCGCGCCATATCGGGTTCCGGTGGCAGGTAGTCCATGCGTACCGAGAGTACCCGCAGGGTGCCGGGTACCAGTTCCGCCGGTTCGGTACGTTTGCTGCCATGACTGGCCATCCACTGCATCTCACCGTGATAGCCGGCATCCAGCCAGCGTTGCAGGTGCGCAGCGTGCTGCCCGGTGCTGGCAGCGCTGACGCCCAATTGTTGAAAGCCGAGCGCGGCGGCCATAACGCGGATGCGTTCGGTCAGTTCAGCAGGTTCAGTCATCGGCTCGGTCATGGCAGCAGTAGGGCGGCTTTGGGGTGTACAATTGTGCCAGACAACAGCCAGGGTTACATGCAATGGCAAATGACTTTCCCACTGAGCTTTATTCGGCAGCCACTACCCGCGAGCTGGATGCCGCGCTGATTGCTGGTGGTATTCCCGGATTTGAATTGATGCAGCGTGCGGCAGATGCCCTGTGGCAGGCGCTGCAAGCGCACTGGCCGCGAGCGGGAACGCTCACGGTGTTCTGCGGTGCGGGCAATAATGCGGGTGATGGCTATCTGCTGGCTGAGCGTGCGCAGGCGGCGGGCTGGACAGTGGTCACTTACTGGTTGGCTGACCCGCAGCGCCTGCAGGCCGATGCGGCTTCAGCCTGGCAGCAGGCGGTGGCGGCGGGCGTATCGGTTCAGGCTTGGGAGTCGGGTTTGCCGCTGGACGGGGTGCTGGTGGATGCCTTGCTTGGCACTGGTATCAACGGCGAGGTGCGCAGCCATTTCGCGGCCGCTATCGCAGCCATCAACGCCAGCGGCTTGCCGGTTCTTGCCGTGGATTTGCCCAGTGGGCTGGATGCCGATAGTGGTCGCATCTGGGGCAGCGCGGTCAAGGCGCAGCTGACAGTGACTTTTATCGCGGTCAAACTTGGCTTGTTGACCGCTGATGGTCCGGACTATTGTGGCGAGCTGGTCTTTGCGCCTTTGGCTGAACTGCCGGCTGAACGTCCGATGCCAATGGCGCGGGTAATGGACTTGCCTGCATTGCTGGCAGAAAGACCAGCCCGGAGCCTGGCAGCGCATAAAGGTCAGTTCGGTCATCTGCTGTTGCTCGGCGGCGATCATGGAATGGGCGGCGCTATTATGCTGGCGGCAGAAGCCGCCTTACGCAGCGGCGCTGGGCGGGTCAGCGTCTTCACGCAACCTGAACATGTATCGGCACTGCTGGCTCGTTGCCCGGAAGTGATGGTCCGCGCGGTAGATGCCAACAGCGACCTGAACGAGCTATTGGCGCGGGCCAGTGCTCTGGTTGTCGGGCCGGGGCTCGGACAAGGCGCCTGGTCACGTAGGCTACTGGAGCAGGCATTGAATGCTGGCCTGCCTCAGGTGCTGGATGCTGATGCGTTGAACTTGCTGGCCGCCGATTCGGGGCTGGCAGCGAAGCTGGACAAGCGCACTCTGATTACGCCACATCCGGCTGAGGCCGCTCGTTTGCTGGGGTGTAGTACGGCTCAGGTACAAGCTGACCGGCCGGCTGCAGTGCGCATGCTGGCCAAACAGTTGGGGTGTCAGGTGGTGCTCAAAGGCGTTGGCAGTCTGACCACCGGGCTGCCCTCGGCGCCCGGTATCCTGGGCCTTTGCCGCGCGGGTAATCCGGGGATGGCAACGGCAGGGATGGGGGATGTGTTGTCCGGTGTCTGCGGCGCTTTGCTGGCGCAGGGTCTGCCAGCGGCCAGCGCCTTGCAGTTAGCGGTGCAGGTGCATGCGCAAGCGGGAGATATTGCAGCGGAACAGGGCCAGTCGGGTTTGTTGGCCAGCGATTTGATGACGCCAATCCGGCGTCTGTTTAACGGGTTTACGGGGTAAGGGCATGCAGTTGGAACGAGCGGTAATCGGCGAAGCCGCCATGCTGGCGTTGGGTGCTGAATTGGCTGCGGCCCTTCAGGGGCGTGGGCTGGTCTTCTTGCAAGGTGACCTGGGCGCAGGCAAGACGACCCTCAGCCGTGGTCTGATTCGTGCGCTGGGGCATGCTGGCGCGGTGAAAAGTCCAACCTATACCTTGATTGAACCCTATGAGCTAGATGGGGTCAGTCTGTATCATCTGGATCTGTATCGGCTGGCCGATGCGGAAGAGCTGGAATTTCTCGGTGTGCGGGATTTTCTCGACCAACACAGCCTGTGTCTGATTGAATGGCCAGATAAAGGCGCCAGTTTTTTGCCAACTCCCGATCTGACGATTACCATTGAGGTAGTAGATGCGGGCCGCAAGATAGCAATTCGGGGGCAAAGTCCGTACGGACTGGCCGTTTGTCAGCGCCTGAACCAGGTGTGGGGTGCGAAATAATCGTGATGTCAGGGTCTGCAAGGCTTAATAACAAGATCTGGCTGCTAGGCGGCCTGCTGCTGATGCTGCTGTTTGCACCGGTATTGCAGGCTGCCGAGATCGAGAATGTGCGTATCTGGCGGGCGCCGGACAACACCCGGCTGGTGTTTGATTTGTCCGGCCCAGCCGACCATACCCTGTTTACCCTGAGCAGCCCGGAACGCATTGTGATCGACATCAACAATGCGAGTTTCAGCGCCAATACCGATAATTTACCGCTGGACGATACACCGTTGACCGGTGTTCGTTCAGCCCCACGCGACGGCGGCGACCTGCGCGTGGTGCTGGACCTCAGCGCCAACGTCAATCCACGCAGTTTTGCGCTGCCACCCAATCAACAGCATGGTCACCGCCTGGTGATTGATCTGTATGATAATGAGCCGCCTCGCAGCAGCTTGCCGGAGACCTCCAGTCCGCGCCCGGCGCCTTTGCCGCGTCAGGCTCCGCGTGGTGGTGATCGCGACATTATCATTGCTATCGATGCCGGGCATGGCGGTGAGGATCCGGGTGCTGTCGCCCATGGTGCGCGTGAAAAAGATGTTGTCTTGAGCATTTCCCGTCATCTGAAGCGCATTATTGATGCGGAGCCCGGCTTCAAGGCGGAGATGGTGCGCACGGGTGACTACTTTATTCCTTTGCGGCGGCGTACGGAAATCGCGCGTAAGCACAATGCCGATCTGCTGGTATCTGTGCATGCCGACGCCTTTACCCGGCAAAGCGCCTTTGGCGCGTCGGTGTATGCACTATCCAATGGTGGTGCTACGTCAGAAACCGCACGCTTGCTGGCGGATCGGGAAAACCGGTCTGACTTGATTGGTGGTGTGGGCGGGGTCAGTCTGAGCAACAAAGACCAGGTGCTGGCGAGCGTGCTGTTGGATTTGTCGATGACGGCAACGCTGTCGGCCAGTTTGGATGTGGGTCAGCAGGTGCTCAATTCTATTGGCCAATTTACCCCGCTGCACAAACGCCGGGTTGAGCAGGCTGGCTTTATGGTTCTGAAGTCGCCAGATATTCCCTCTATCCTGATTGAGACCGGGTTTATCTCCAACCCGGGAGAGGCGCGCAAACTGACTACCGAGAGTCATCAGAAGGGCGTGGCGAATGCCATACATGCGGGTATTCGCGAGTACTTCCATCGCAATCCGCCACCGGATACGCGGATTGCCGCCTTGCGCGATAGCGGCGAACTGCAAACCGCCAAGGCAACCGAGCATACGGTGCGCAGTGGCGATACTCTGTCGATGATTGCTGCCCGCTATGGCGTGACAGTCGCCAGTCTGCGCCAGGCCAATGATGTGCCGGGTGATCGTATCCGTGTCGGTCAGGTCATCAAGATACCGGCGGGCAGTATGCTGGTACGTAACTGAGGTTTCATGTCCCGAATACATTTGCTAAGTCCGCGGCTGGCTAACCAGATCGCCGCCGGTGAGGTGGTTGAACGCCCGGCCTCGGTGATCAAGGAATTGCTGGAGAACAGCCTGGATGCCGGTGCTCAGCGGATTGATATCGAGATTGAGCAGGCTGGGGTCAAGTTGTTGCGTGTGCGTGACGACGGCAGCGGTATTGTTGAAGATGACCTGCCGCTGGCGCTGTCGCGTCACGCCACCAGCAAGATTCAGCAACTGGATGACCTGGAGCGGGTAAACACGTTGGGTTTTCGTGGCGAAGCCCTGGCGTCGGTCAGCTCAGTCTCGCGTTTGACCCTGACGTCTTGCGCGGCTGGTGCCGATCAGGGCTGGCAGGTTGAAACGGAAGGGCGCGATATGGCGCCGCGCTTGCAGCCAGCGGCGCATCCTCAGGGCACCACGGTGGAAGTGCGTGATCTGTTTTTCAATACGCCGGCCCGGCGCAAGTTTCTGCGTACCGAGAAAACCGAATTCTCCCACCTGGAAGAGGTGGTCAAGCGCCTTGCCTTGTCGCGCTTCGATGTGGCTTTCAGCCTGCGCCATAATGGCCGTCCGGTATTCAACCTGCGTCCCGCCCAGACCGAGCAGGAAGCCCGGCGTCGGGTCGCCACGGTGTGTGGTCCGGCCTTTGTCGAACAGTCGGTCACCCTGGATGAGGAGCGCGGCGGCTTGCGACTCTGGGGCTGGGTCGGGTTGCCGACCTTTTCCCGCAGCCAGGCGGATTTACAGTATTTCTTCGTCAACGGCCGCATGATCAAGGACAAACTGGTGGCCCATGCGGTGCGCCAGGCCTACCGGGATGTTTTGTTTCATGGCCGGCATCCGACCTTTGTGTTGTTCATGGAGCTGGATCCTGGCGTGGTGGATGTCAATGTGCATCCCACCAAGCATGAAGTGCGCTTTCGTGATGGGCGCATGGTGCATGACTTCTTGTTCAGCACCCTGCACCGGGCGCTGGCAGACCAGCGACCGGGTGATACCTCGCCAGCAGAGGCTGCGCCAGCCACCGAAACAGCAGCCAGCAGCGGTCTGCAAGCCGGGGTCTTTTCTGGGCAGACACGTATGCCGCTGAGCGAGCCGGCAGGGCAGTGGCAGGCCACATCGCGTCCGGCGCCAGTTAGCGTGGCGACTGATATGGCGGGCTACCAGGCACTTTACGGTGCTGGTGGTGACTCCGTTCCGTCGGCTACCCCGGCGTCATCGCAGCCGACCAGTCAGATTCGGTCACCCGTTGACGATCGTGAGATTCCGCCGCTGGGATACGCCGTCGCACAATTGCACGGGGTATATATTCTGGCTGAGAACGCTCAGGGGCTGGTGGTCGTTGATATGCACGCCGCGCATGAGCGGATTACCTATGAGCGTCTTAAATTGGCGATGGCCGATGAAGGCTTGCGCAGCCAGCCGCTACTGGTGCCGGAATCCCTGGCCTTGAGTCAGCGTGAGGTGGATTGTGCCGAAGAGCATGCCGACTGGTTTCAACGCTTGGGCTTTGCCTTGCAGCGCATGGGGCCGGAAAGTATTGCGATTCGTGAAATTCCGGCCTTGCTGCGCCAGGCCGATGCCGAGCAACTGGTGCGGGATGTGCTGGCTGACCTGTTGGAATATGGCAGCAGTGACCGTATTCAGGCGCACCAGAATGAGTTGTTGTCGACCATGGCCTGTCATGGCTCGGTGCGCGCCAACCGGCGCTTGACCCATGCCGAGATGAACGCGCTATTGCGTGATATGGAGCAGACTGAGCGCAGCGGCCAATGCAATCACGGTCGGCCGACCTGGACGGCCATGAGCATGGCCGAGCTGGACAAGCTGTTTTTGCGTGGGCGCTGACCCATGACCGAAGCCACCCGCTTGCCAGTCGTATGCCTGATGGGTCCAACTGCCGCCGGCAAGACTGATCTGGCACTGCATCTGGCCGACAATCTGCCATGCGAGTTGATCAGTGTGGATTCGGCGTTGGTCTATCGCGGTATGGATATCGGCACGGCCAAGCCGGACGCCGCCACTCTGGCACGTTATCCACACCAGTTGGTGGACATTCTTGACCCGGCCGAGGCCTATTCGGCGGCGCAATTTGTTAGCGATGTTGTGCCGTTGATCGACGCCGCCCATGCGCGGGGGCGTTTGCCACTGCTGGTTGGCGGCACCATGCTGTATTTTCGCGCTCTGAGCCAGGGGCTGGCGTGCTTGCCGGCGGCCGACCCCGCGCTGCGTGCCCGCATTGAAGCCCAGGCCCAGGCTGAGGGCTGGCCTGCTGTGCATGCCGAGTTAGCGAGAGTCGATGCCATTTCAGCCGCGCGCATCCACCCTAATGACCCGCAGCGGATTCAGCGTGCACTCGAGGTCTATTATCTGAGTGGCTTGCCGCTCAGCGCTCACCATGCCCGACAGGCGGCGGAAAAACAGCAGTCAGAAGCGCGCGGGCAGCGTGATTTGCCTTATACTATGCTCTACTTGGCTGTAGCGCCGGTTGAACGCAGTGTATTGCACCAGCGCATTGCTCAGCGCTTTGAGCATATGCTGGCGCAGGGTTTCATTGCGGAAGTCGAGGCCTTGCATGCGCGGGGGGATCTGGATGTGAGTATGCCATCGGTTCGCGCGGTCGGTTACCGGCAAGCATGGGATTATCTCGACGCTAAACTTTCTTACGCCGAGTTTGTCGAACGCGGTATCATCGCGACACGGCAGTTGGCCAAGCGTCAGTTTACCTGGCTACGCGGTTGGCAAGCGCCAATCGAGTGGTTAGACAGTCTAGATGCAAAAAGATCTGACCAGGCCTTGAAAGCGGTGCAGCAGGTCGCCATATAAAGTACTTCGCAGTGACCATACCCGGTTACTGTGGTTGGGCCAGTTTGTCGGTTACCAGTGGAAAGCCGGGGTTCCCAGGGTGGGAACAGCGATTTTCGGCAGTGACAGGCCGGCAATTAAACGCATCACAAGTGCACTCAATAACGGTTTCCATAAGGAGTTAGGCAATGTCAAAAGGGCATTCACTACAAGACCCTTACCTGAACGTTCTGCGCAAGGAACGGGTTCCGGTATCCATTTATCTGGTCAACGGCATCAAGCTGCAGGGTCAGATCGAGTCTTTCGATCAGTTTGTCATCCTGTTGAAAAACACCGTCAGCCAGATGGTCTACAAGCATGCTATCTCCACTGTGGTACCGGGTCGCCCGGTGCGTTTGCCAGTGCAGGGTGCTGACGAGGCAGATGCAGGCAGTGCCTGATCGCGGGGAGGTCTGATTGTTCTTTGAGCGTCATGAAGGCGGTGAACGTGCCGTATTGGTTCACCTCGAAGGCTTGGATGAACAAAGCCGAGAAGACCCCAATGAATTTCTCGAGTTGGTCAGCTCCGCCGGTGCCGAACAGGTTGGCTTGTTAACGGTTTCACGCTTTCACCCCAGTCCGCGTTTCTTGGTCGGTCCGGGCAAGGTGGATGAGATCAAGGCGTTGGTTGATGCGAACCAAGGTGAGCTGGTGATTTTCAATCACACACTGTCGCCTAGCCAAGAGCGCAACCTTGAAAGTGTGCTTCAGTGCCGTGTGCTTGACCGTACCGGTTTGATTCTGGATATCTTCGCCCAGCGTGCGCGTACCCATGAGGGTAAGCTGCAGGTTGAGCTGGCGCAGCTGGACCACCTGAGCACTCGGCTGGTTCGTGGCTGGACTCACCTTGAGCGTCAAAAGGGTGGTATTGGCCTGCGTGGCCCGGGTGAAACCCAGCTGGAAACCGACCGCCGTCTTTTACGCGCACGGATAAAACAGATCACCAAGCGCCTGGAAAAAGTGCGTGGCCAGCGTGAACAAGCGCGGCGCGGGCGGCAGCGCGCTGAAATCCCGGTGGTCTCGTTGGTGGGTTACACCAATGCCGGCAAATCTACGTTGTTCAATATTCTGACTGAGTCGACGGTGTACGCTGCGGATCAGTTATTTGCCACGCTGGATCCTACGTTGCGCCGCATTGAGCTGGCCGAGCTTGGGCCAGCAATTCTCGCTGATACCGTTGGTTTTATTCGCCATTTGCCCCACAAACTGGTAGAAGCTTTTCGCGCCACGCTGGAAGAGTCCAGTCGGGCTGACTTGCTGTTGCATGTAATTGATGCGGCCGATGCCGAGCGCGATTCGCACATCGAGCAGGTCAATTTGGTGCTCGACGAGATTGGCGCCAGCGAACTGCCTACCCTAGAGGTCTACAACAAGATTGATCTGTTGCCGGCTATCGAGCCGCATATCCAGCGCGATGAAGACGGCGTACCGATGCGGGTATGGGTCTCGGCGCAGAACAACCTGGGGCTGGAATTGGTGACTCAGGCGATTGCCGAGCGGTTGGGACATGACATACTGCAGGCCTCGGTTCTGATTGAACATGATCAGGCGCGCTTGCGCGCCCAGTTCTATCAAGTGGGAGCCGTGTTGGCGGAGCACAACGTTGACGGCGGGCGCCAACAGTTGGATTTGCGTTTGCCGCGTGCGGATTTTAACCGGCTGGTGAAGCGTGAAGGCCTGGAGCCGGAGCACTTTCTCAGTCAACATGTTTTGCAATAATGCATCGCTTTGGCGGTCGCCTGCGGCGACTTAACTAAGGTACTATTTCAGATCGAAAATCGCCGCGGCATCTTAGTCCGGTCGTGGTGTAGATTTGGTTTTTTTGGACGACGGAGAGCGCTATGGCCTGGAATGAGCCTGGTGGCGGTAACAATTCTAATAACCAGGATCCCTGGGGCTCTGGCGGCAACCGCGGTGGTAATCGCGGTGGCAAGCAAGGGCCGCCGGATCTGGATGATGCATTGAAAAAGCTGCAGGACAGCCTCAACGGGATGTTCGGCAACAAAAAACGCGGTGGTGACGACGACGGTGGAAACCGCAACGTCGGTGGTGGCCAAGGGATTCCCAAGGGTATCTGGGGTATCGGCCTATTGATCCTGTTTGCCTTCTGGCTGTTCAATGCGATCTACATGGTCGATGAGCAAGAGCAAGCGATCGTGCTACGTTTTGGTGAGTACCATCGCACTGAAGAGTCGGGTCTGCATATCTACTTCCCGCCGATCGAGCGTAAGTTCCAGCGCAATGTCACGCTGATTCGTTCCTACTCACAAACTGGCATGATGCTCACCGAAGACGAGAATATCGTTCAGGTACCGCTGACTGTTCAATACCGCATTGCCAACCTGGAAGACTTTGCTCTCAAGGTTGAAGATCCGGAAACCAGTTTGCGTCACGCCACTGAAAGTGCGCTGCGTCACGTCGCCGGTTCAATGACCTTGCAACAGGTATTGACCGAAGGCCGTGAACGCTTGGGTGCTGAAGTTAACGAGCGCCTGCAGAATTACCTGGATATGTATCAGACAGGTATTACCGTGGTGTCAGTCAACGTGACCGATGCGCAGCCGCCCTCTGAAGTTCAGGACGCCTTCCTGGATGTAATTCGTGCTCGAGAAGATGAAGAGCGCGAGCGCAACCAGGCGCAATCCTATGCTAACCGGGTGATTCCGGAGGCACGTGGTCGTGCCCAGCGTCAACTGGAAGAAGCCAATGGTTACCGTGATGAAGTGATCGCGCGCGCCTTGGGTGAAACCAGTCGTTTCGATCAGTTGTTGACCCAGTATCAAGCCGCGCCGGAAATCATGCGTGAGCGTCTGTTTATTCAGACCATGCAGGAGGTGTTGCAAAATACCAGCAAGGTCATGATTACCAACAGCGAGGGTAACAACAACCTGATGTACTTGCCGCTGGATCGGCTGATGCAGCAATCAAGCAGTGGTAGCAGCGGCAGTAGCAGCTCATCGTCTGCTACTGGTGGCTCGTTGACCGATGGTTCAGCTCGCCTGCCCATGCAATTGCCACAGCGTGACGCACGCTCAAGGGAGTCTCGCTAATGACTAACAAGACAATCTTCGGGCTGGTGGCTGTGCTGGTGGTGCTAGTCGTCGGCTGGCAAAGCTTTTTCATCGTCTCGCAGACTCAGCGCGCCATTGTGCTGCAGTTTGGTGCCGTGGTACGTAATGACGTGAATCCTGGGTTGCACTTCAAGATGCCTTTTGTACAAGATGCCCGCATCTTTGAAGGCCGCTTGTTGACCCTTGAGTCGACTACCCAGCGTTACCTGACGCTAGAGCAGAAAGCGTTGATGGTCGATTCCTATGCCAAATGGCGCATTGCCGATGTGCAGCGTTACTACACTGCAACCTCGGGTATTCGCGCCAACGCAGAGGACCGTTTGTCACGTCAGTTGGAATCAGGCCTGCGTGACCAGTTTGCCCGTCGCACCCTTAATGAGGTGGTGTCAGGTGAGCGGGACCAGTTGATGGCTGATATGACCAGCATCCTCAACGAAAATGCTCAGCGTGAAATGGGTATTGAAGTGCTGGATGTGCGGGTCAAGGCCATTGACTTGCCGCGCGAGGTAAACCTCAGCGTTTTCGAACGGATGAGTACCGAGCGTGAGCGAGAAGCCCAAGAGCTGCGTGCTCGTGGTCGTGAGCTGGGTGAAGGCGTGCGTGCTGATGCAGATCGTCAGAGCCAGGTAATTCTGGCCCAGGCCTTCCGTGAAGCCGAAGAGATTCGTGGTGACGGGGATGCCCAGGCTGCTTCGATCTACGCTGAATCCTTTGGCCAGGATAACGAGTTTTATAGCTTCTGGCGCAGCCTGCAAGCCTACCGTGAAAGCTTTTCCAGCAAGAACGATCTGCTGGTGCTCGATCCGGATAGCGAGTTCTTCCGCTATATGCAGGGGAATCAGCCGCGCTGATCCGGCCATTCGCATCCACTCGTTGTCAGCTTGAAGCGAGTGGATGTGAATGTTCAGGGCAAAGAAAAAAACGTGTTACACTTGCGCAGCCGGGATATCCCGGCTTTTTTGTGACCGGTGGCGCAGTGCGCCGGAATGGCGGAGAAGTGCAGCATGGATTGGCAGAGCTTGGTGACAGCCCTGTGTCTGGTGCTGGTGATCGAAGGGCTGATGCCGTTTCTGGCTCCGGCGAGCTGGAAGGCCATGTTGTTGACGATCAGTCAGATGGGTGATCGCCAACTGCGGATCATCGGCCTGGCCAGTATGCTGACAGGCACTTTCATCCTGTACCTGATTCGCTGACAGGCGCCGGTTTCTCCTGAATTTTTGAAGGTTGTGACAATGCCGACAGTTGATCGCTGGCTTTTGCCAGATGGGATCGAAGAGGTGCTGCCTGCCGAGGCAGCGCGTATTGAAGCCGCTCGTCGCCAGCTGCTGGATCTGTTTTCCCGTTGGGGTTACAAGCTGGTCATTACCCCGCATATCGAGTACCTGGAGTCTTTATTAACTGGCGCTGGGCACGACCTTGAGCTGCAAACCTTCAAGATGATCGACCAGCTCTCCGGTCGCATGCTTGGGCTGCGTGCAGATATTACCCCTCAGGTCGCACGGATTGACGCACACACGTTGGGTCAGCAAGGTCCATCACGCCTATGCTACTGCGGTAGTGTTCTGCACACGCGTCCACGTCCGTTGTCTACGTCGCGTAGCCTGATCCAGTTGGGCGCCGAGCTCTACGGTGATGCCTCCAGTGCCAGTGATACCGAAGTTTTGACCCTGATGCTGGAAACGCTGGCCGCCTGTGAAGTGCCGGATGTGCATCTGGATATCGGTCATGTAGGTATTTATCGGGGTCTGGTGCAGGCGGCCGGAATGGACGCCGCTAGCGAGCAGGCCTTGTTCGATGCCTTACAGCGCAAGGCAGTGGATGAAGTGCAGGCCATAGCTGCGCAGATTGATGTCGCAGGCTTGGGCGCCATGCTCAGTTCGCTGGTTGAGTTGTCTGGTGGTGCCGATGTCCTGGAGCGCGCCCATGCCTTGCTCGACGGAGCGCCGGAGTCGGTCATGGCGGCATTGGATGATCTGAGTGAGATCGCACAGACGCTGCGTCGTCGCTATCCGCATATTCCACAATATTTCGATCTTGGTGAGCTGCGTGGCTATCATTACCACACTGGGATGGTGTTTGCGGCCTATGTTCCAGGTATGGGGCAGAGTATCGCCCAAGGTGGGCGGTATGACGACATCGGTGCGGATTTTGGTCGGGCGCGGCCAGCTACCGGGTTCTCTACCGATTTGCGCCTGCTGGTTGCGCGCGGCCAGGTTGCGGCCCTGCAGGATAGCGGCATCTGGGTACCCTACAGTGCTGCCGCTGACTTGCAGGATGAAGTGGCGCGGCTACGTAGTGCGGGTGAGCGGGTAGTGGTAGCGCTGCCCGGTCAGCTGGATACCGATGCGCGCCAGGCGGGTTGCGATCGCCAGTTGAACCATATCGATGGCCAATGGCAGATTGGCAAGATTTCCATTTGAACTGGCGGGCCGATCAGGCCCCCGAACCAACGAGGCATAGAGCTGAACATGGGCAAGAATGTTGTCATCCTGGGCACTCAGTGGGGCGATGAAGGCAAAGGCAAAATCGTTGACCTGATGACCGAGCAGGTCTCGGCAGTGGTGCGCTATCAAGGCGGACACAATGCCGGGCATACCCTGGTCATTGATGGCGAGAAGACGGTATTGCACCTGATTCCTTCGGGCATCCTGCGTGAAAATGTGCAGTGCTTTATTGGCAATGGGGTGGTGTTGTCGCCCGAGGCCTTGCTGAAAGAACTGAAAGAGTTGGAGGCGCGCGGTGTTCCGGTGCGTGAGCGTTTGCGCATTAGCCCGGCTTGCCCGCTGATTCTGCCTTATCACGTCGCGCTTGATCAGGCCCGTGAACGGGCGCGCGGTGAAGCCAAGATCGGTACGACCGGACGTGGTATTGGGCCTGCGTATGAAGACAAGGTCTCGCGTCGTGGGTTGCGTGTCGCCGACCTGTTCCACCGTGAACGCTTCGCTGCCAAGCTGGGTGAAGTATTGGATTATCACAACTTTGCTTTGCAGCATTACTATAAAGCTGAGCCCGTGGACTTCCAGAAGACACTGGATGAAGCCTTGGGTTATGCCGACTGGCTGGCGCCGTTGATGACGGATGTTACGGCACGGCTGCATGAGATGCGTCGTGAGGGTGCCAACCTGATGTTTGAAGGCGCTCAAGGGTCACTGCTGGATATTGACCACGGTACCTACCCCTATGTGACCAGCTCAAATACCACTGCGGGTGGTACTGCGACCGGTTCGGGCTTTGGCCCACTTTTTCTGGACTATGTGCTGGGTATCACCAAGGCCTACACCACGCGTGTGGGTTCCGGCCCTTTTCCGACCGAGCTATTTGACGATGTCGGTGCGCGTCTGGCTCAGCGCGGGCATGAATTCGGTTCAACCACGGGGCGTGCCCGTCGTTGCGGCTGGTTTGATGCGGTCATGCTGCGTCGGGCCATCGAGATCAACAGCATCAGCGG
>REBY01000157.1 GCA_007692485.1 Pseudomonadaceae bacterium
AACGCCCTCGTGCACCGACGTCTGCCCTGCGCGCGCCGCTGAATCGGCCACACGTACCTGACTTGCTGCCTCTTCTGCGTGCTTGGCGACATCCTGCACGGCATAACTGACCTCATTGACCGCTGTCGCTACCTGCTCCATCTGTTGCGATTGCTCGGCGCTATGCCGCTGGGTCCGCGTAGCCATATCAACCAAATCGACAGCGGCCGTATCCAATGACTGAGCCGAGCCCAGCAGCCGACGCACCAGTGCGGCCAGCTTATCGGTAAATGCATTGAAATGGCGGGCCAGGCCGGCCAGCTCATCCTGACCGTGGGCATCCAGTCGATGGGTCAGGTCTCCCTCGCCCTCGGCAATATCGGCCAAAGCATGCACGGTTGCCGTCAGCGGGCGATTGATACTACGCCCGATCAACCCCACCAGCAGGGCCAACATCAGCGCCACGACAACCACCAGCCCCAAAGCCTGCAGTGCCTGCTGACGAAACAACGCACGAATATCATCAATATACACGCCCGAGCCCAGTATCCAGCCCCAGGGCTCGAACAACTGTACATAAGAAACTTTTTCCACCGGATCCGTTGCACCCGGCTTGGGCCAGCGGTATTCAACCAGCCCGGCGCCACTCCTGCGCGCCACAGCCACCATTTCGTTAAACAGCGCCTTGCCATCCGGGTCGCGGTAACCCGATAGGTCTTCACCTTCCAGCGCCGGATTGGTCGGATGCATGATCATGCGCGGCTGCATGTCATTGATCCAGTAATACTCCTGACCGGCATAGCGTAAGCCGCGAACCTGCTCCATCGCCGCCTGCTGTGCCTGCTCCCGGGTCAGCTCGCCATCACGCTCCAATTGATGATAATGCCCCAGTACCCCACTGGTACTGGCCACCAGATTACGCGTCATCTCGACCTTGCCGGCATGCAGCTGGCTGTTCAGTTGCAGCAGCAACAGGCTGCCCATGGCCAACAGCAGAATCAGGGAAAGCGCCAGAATCAGCCACAGGCGCAAACTAATGGACAGGTTTCGAAACAGCATACGGGTACGCCTTTATAGAACCCGCTTTAGGCGGGTAAGTTATCAATGAGTGTAGACAGCGGTAGCCACTATGCCACTCAGCAACACGACATACCTCAATGGTGCGGCGCTCAGGCCTGCTGACCAGTTCAGAGCAAGCCAGCATGAGCCATCATACAGCAACTGACTACGACTAAAGAATGATCATTTATTGATCAGCGTCAGTAGCCAGGTATACAGTGTCGGCATACACTTGGGGGTATAAGCACAATACAGCGAGTAACCCCATGCCCAGCTCTAGTTCTGTTGCCAATTCCGGCCGTCGCCGGCTGCTCAAATTTGCTGCCTTAGCCGGTGCCAGCGGCGTGCTGTCCAGCCATGGGCTCTACGCTAAGGGGCTGAAAACCTCCGCACACATCGTCATTATCGGTGCCGGCGCGGGCGGCATGGCCATGGCCAATCGGCTATCCCGCAGCCTCGACGGCGCACGCATCAGTCTGGTGGATGAGCGAGAAATCCATCACTACCAGCCTGGCTGGACCTTGGTGGCTTCCGGTGTGTGGAAACCGCAAAGCACTACCCGTCCCAACGCGCGCTTTGTGCCTGCCAGTGTTAATTGGATCAAGGCATCCGCTCACGATTTTGATCCGGATAACCGCCAGGTCATGCTCAGCAATGGTGAAAACCTCAGTTATGACTATTTGATCGTGGCCACCGGCTTGCAACTCAATTACGACCTGATTGAGGGCATGGATACCCGGCTGATTGGCCAACACGGGATCGGCAGTGTCTACGCCAGCCTGGAAGCCGCAACGGCAACCAACCAGTTGATTGAACAATGGATCGCCAAAGGTACTGGACGCGGCCTGTTTACCATGGCCCCGACGGCAATGAAGTGCGCCGGCGCGCCGCTGAAAATGACCTTTACCACCTTGTCACGCTTGGAAAATACCGGCCAACGGGATAACTATGCCGTGGACTTTTTCTGTCCCGGTGATCGCGTATTCAGCCAACCCTGGGTCAATGACTTCGTCATCCAGCGCTTTGCCGACCAAGGCGTGCAACAGCATAACTTCCATACTCTGGCCGCTATTGAACCTGAGCATCAGATCGCTCACTTCCGGCTGGCCGATGGCTCGATCAGCGCGCAGGCGTTTGATTTTCTGCATGTAGTGCCGCCCATGAGCGCACCGGATGCTATCCGCCAATGTGGCCTCGCCGCCCAGGAAGGCCCCTTTATTGGCCAGTGGCTGGACGTCGACATCCACACCCTGCAGCACCGCCGCTATCCAGAAGTCTTTGGCATCGGCGATGTGATCGGTGCACCGATCAACAAGACTGCCGCCAGCGTCAAGGCACAAGCCCCAGTGGTTGAGGCCAATCTGCTGGCACATATGCAGGGTCTGGCGTTGCCCGGCCGACACAACGGCTACACCTCCTGCCCAATGATTACCGGTATCGGCAAAGCCATGCTGGTGGAGTTTGGCTATGACATGAATTTCCTGCCCTCTTTCCCGTTCATTGATCCCACTGACGAGTCCTGGGCCGCCTGGACCATGAAAGACAAGATGCTGCAACCCGCCTATTACGCGGTACTGCAAGGCCGAGCCTAGGAGCATAACGATGACATTGACCGGCGCACTGACTATTCTTGGCTATGCCATCATGCCGTATCTGTGGCTGATTCTGCTCTTACTGGCAACCTTTATCGGGCTTCAGATTACCGCCCGTCTCTGTGGCTACCGAATGTGGCAACATCGTATGGGCGTTAGCCTGCTGCTTTCCGTTCTGGTCGGTCTGAGCGGCCTGCTGTGGATACCGGCGATGACCCATTCGCAGCTTGCTTATGTCGCTACTGTCTTTGACTGGGTTGCCATGATTGGTGCCTTAATGGGCCTGGCACTGGTGGCATTTATGCTGATCCACCCCGCCAGTTATCTGTTCGGGCGCAAAAACGCCCATTGACGACGTAAAATGACAGCCCTGAACAGGCATCTCAGGGCCATACCCCTTCAGTCAACTACCTAGCTATCTGAAGGGGTAGCGACACCCAGCCAGCACTTCCTTAACGCGCTAGCCCGGTGTAGTCATCGCTGAAGCAAGGCGCATCACCGCACACGTCAATCACCTCTGACGCACTCTGCATAAACGCCGATTTCTGTTGTCGAGCGCTCACGGTACTGCGCGGCGAGCTGTGCGGATCATTGCCAATGCTGGTATCAGGCCCGGTATTGGTAATCGGCGGTAAAGGATTGCCGCGTCCGGTTTCCGTATTCACTGCGCCGGAATCCCAGACCATAATGGCGTTACCGACGTGCGGATACTGCTCGATACGCTGAATGCCGAAGTAGGGATCGACATCGGTGTGATCACCCAGCCGTGCCGTCGGCTCATGAATGGCAGCCCCTATGGTGCGGGCCATAATTTCAGCACTCCAGTGGGTTACCTGATAGTCACCCAGCGCCACATGCAACAACACAGCCTTGTCAGTCGGTGTATTGGGTAAATGGTTACCGGCCAAATGACTCAAATAGCCGTTGTTTTCCGCCCGGTCCCAGAGCATTTGCATCAGGGCAAAGACCATCGAGCGATCCAGTTCATCCTGGTAAGCCGGATAGAGGATAAAACCAAAACGCTCGTCGAAGGGGCCATAGCGACGCAGCAGCAAGCTGTAATTACTGCCTGGCACACCCAGCACGCCACGATGGATATTCGGCGCCGTGGCGACCAAAGCTCCACCCAGAATACCGCCCTGGCTGTTGCCATCGTAGAACACCTCACCCGGGTCATAGACCAGGGTGTCATCCGGGCCATGCCGGAAAGCCGCATGCGATTGAAAGCCGTCCGGGTGCGTCATCAGCTCGGCCAGAAACATAAAATTCAGCAAACCCTGCTGGCTGCGGTCGAGCTGCTGTGGCAGCAAGCTGATGTCGGCCAGAATACGGTGAATGGTGCCGGCAATAAAATCCTCGGTGGCCATACCAACAAAGTCGGCGGCGCAGAACATGATGTTGTGCTCATCCTGCATGGCACGCACATTGCCGCCGCGGAACTCACCACCAGGCCCTTCTCCGAACAGCCCATGCCCGTAAATGGCGGCTCGGGCGGGCGTTACCGCACTGTCAGGGTCAGAAAAGTCAGCCACGGTCGACTCGGCAATCTGGCAGCGGAAGCGCGCGGTAAAGGTATCATTACCATTGCGCACCGTCGGCAGGGCATCCGGGTCATCACTGCCATAGTTGAAGCTGCCACCCGGGGCACCACCGGGAGAGTTGAGATAGTTCGGCACCTCAAAGGTACCTGTAATACCCCGGCTCAGCTGCC
>REBY01000018.1 GCA_007692485.1 Pseudomonadaceae bacterium
AGCCAGCTTTCAATCACTGTGTAGATCACCAACATCAACATAACATTAATAAAAAGCAGCACAACCCACACCCAGGGGTGGATCAGCAACACATGCAACAACACTCAGGCAGCAGTCGCCGCAGCAAAGAAAGCAAAAGCACGGATATGCCCCATACGCCTGATCAGTCGCGGCCCCAGCCAGGTACCAAGGATAAAGCCGACAAAGTACGCTGAGCCGAACAAGCCCAGCATCTGGTCGCTAAAACCTTCACCAGCGCCACGTAGCGCCAGCAGGGTATTCAGCAAACCGGTACCCAGCAACAACAGTGCAATTCCGCTTAATAGCGCGGTTATTGGGAACAACAATTTCACCATGGGACCTGTCTCCTGAGGCGGTTAGGGTTCCAGGCAGGTGTGGGCAGGGGCCAGGGCCGGAAAATTCAGGGCTTGCTGACCGCTGGCTGGCTTATCTGCCAGTCCAGCTGTAGCCGGCCCGAATAGAGGGCCAAGCGAATTTTTATGCGGTTCAAAATGACTGAATAATACCTGTCAGCCACCTCTTGCCTACAGACAGCTTAACCAAGGCTTCCCCCTTTCGCCAGTTGACAGCCCCGGCCTACTGGGGTCGGATGACCCTTGAGGCAATCCATAAAAGGAGCTTGAGATGGCAAAAAAACGCTTGCTGATTGTTGCCCACGCACCCTCGGAGAATACCCGGAAGCTGGCGCAGGCCGTCCTCAAGGGCGCCACCCATGAGGACATTGAAGCCGTGGAAGCGACGTGGAAACCACCGCTGGAAACCCAGCCAGAAGACCTGCTTGCCGCCGATGCAGTCATTCTGGGCACCACAGAAAACCTCGGTTACATGAGCGGCGCACTCAAAGACTTTTTTGACCGCTGTTATTACCCCGTGTTGGAGCAGAAACAGGGGCTGCCCTGTGCGCTTTATGTTCGCGCCGGTCACGACGGTACTGGCACCCTGCGTGCCATCAAGACCATAGTTACCGGGCTACGCTGGCAATGGGTGCAAGAGCCGCTGTTGCTCAAGGGCGATTGGCAGGAGGATTTTCTCGCCCAGGCAGAAGAACTGGGGCTTTACGTCGCAGCGGGCCTGGATGCGCAGATCTTTTGAGCATTTCGTAACAAGAACCTTCTGGAACAGGCCTTTCAGCCGTATACTGGGCTTTATGAATGAGCTCATGCAGCGCCTGGAGGCGTGTTATCAGCAAGCTGAAGGCCACTTTAGCCGGCACTTTGTGCGCCCTGAAGTGCGCCTTGATCTGCGCGGCCAGAAAGCCGGCATCGCTTACCTGGATAGGCAACTATTGCGCTTCAACGCAGGCATGTATGAACGTCACCAAGACGACTTTCTGCGCCAGACAGTGCCCCATGAAGTGGCTCATCTGATCGCCCATGCACTCTATGGGCACCGCATTCGCCCTCATGGTAGGGAATGGCAAGGCATCATGCATGACCTGTTTGGCCTGCCAGCCCAGCGCTGTCATAGCTACAGCGTGCCGCGTCGACGCACCACTGAGTACCTTTATCGTTGCGCATGCCCCAATCCGGTGCATTTTACTGCGCAGCGGCACCGCTGGGTTATCAAGGGTCGGCGCTATCAATGCACCCGCTGCAGCCAATTGCTGCACTTTACCGGCCAGTCGCAGCAAACCGTTCGCTAAGCTGGCCCCTTACAAGCTCAACTTGCCCTGCTCCAGCAGACCTTGCATCCCCTCCAGCAGCTTGTTATTCAATGCACTTGCTTTATCCAGTTGCCCTTGATCAAAACGTGCATCCAGCGAAAACCCACCGTCGAGCAAGGACTCGAGCATTTCACGGGCATTGCTGCCGAGCTGATTGGCTTGACGCAGTGACTGCAGCAAGCCATCGGCATAATCACGTAACGCATTATTGACCACGCTGGGTGCAGCGCCTGGTCCGGATACCTGGCCATAAGCAGTGCTCACCTGAGAAACACGCGTCTGGGTCATGGTCAGTGACATTGAAGCCAACTGCGTGGTATCCATTTCCAATGTCAGGGCACGCTCAAAAGCACCCTGAACATCACCGGAATAGAAAGTATCGGCCAGCTCTTGAACCTGTGTCAGCAGCCCTTCCAGCGCCTTCATCTCATCGGCATCCAGCTTGCCATCGAGGGCGATTTGCCACTGGCCGATGCGCATCTCGCTACTGCTGACCTGAACCGCTTGACGCGTTTCACCAGGACCGCCCTGACTGCTGGCCTGTACTGAGCTCATGGACGCGGATGCCTGGGCAATACTGATACGCAGCTTATCGCCGCCGCGAGTGGTTACGCTCAAGTCAAAGGTTTCCGCCTGGGCACTGAACTGTTGAGCACTAAAGCCACTGACACGCTCCGCAGCCGGCGGCGCAGGCAGAAAGCGCTCACGCAGGTCCTGTAGACCACGCTGGATAGCGTCGTAGGTCGCATCAATATCGGCCGCCACCTTGCCGTTAAGCATCCCCATGCCTTCAAGAATCTTGCGCGCCTCGGCAAAGCCTTTTTCGATACCCCGCACCGCCTCATCAAGGCGCTTTTGCAAAGCTGCAGAGTCAGCCCCGTCAGCCGCGTCGCGTTGCAGACGGCCACCGACAAAGCCCAGCACACGTTCGGCCACTTTGTCCGGGGTGAAGTTGTCGGCCTGATCAGCAGCCAAGCTGCCCGGAGCCAGACCGAGCCTGTCAGCCAGGCGATTGGCCAAGGCCAGTTGTGGATTCAGCGATTCCAGGCGCGGGGAATTGCCCGTAGCCGGCACCGAGTAGCGGGCTTGGGCAGGTAGCAAGGGAGTTGATAAGCTCATAACAGTCACCTCTGGTTACTCGTCACTGTATCGGCGATGCCCCTTTGAGCTTTAACATGCGGCGACGAACGGTGCCTTGCAGACTCCCGCTTAAAGAGGCCGCAACAGACTGATAAAGGGTCGCAGTGAATAGCCGAGCCGTGCCTCCAGATCATCAGCCCACTGCTGCATGGCCGGCTGGTCCAGTTCCAGTTCACCGCTGGCTGGCACGAACAACAGAACATTGCCCTCCTCAACTTCTGTTCGCAGTACCGCCGGGCCCAGCACCTCGCGCAACATGTTGATTGCGAAAGGTTCGCCATTGTCACGCTGCTGCCACTGGTTGATCACCAGCACCCCTTGTGGACGCAGCGCTCGCAGGCAGGCACGGAAAAAGTCCCCTTCCAACTGCAAACGCGACAAACCACCTTCCATATACAGGTCCACCAGCAGGAGGTCACAGCTGGCCGGCTGGGCCTGCACATAGTCATCCGCGCAGCTGCGTACGACCTGCAAGCGCGGGTCGGCAGACAGCCCCAGCCACTGTACCGCCAGCTCAACCACCGCCGGGCGCAATTCAACGGCCGTGACTTGCTGCGGCGCAAAGTGGGCCAGCAAACAATTGGCCATGCTGCCACCACCCAAACCGAGCAGCGTAACGCTCGGCTGTGCCCGGGCCCAGAAGAGCCCCAGCAACATGGCCCGCGTGTAGTCATATTCCAGCCACGCCGGATCTGGCAGATAACAGCAGCTCTGCTCCGTATTCTCGCCGAAGTAAAGAAAGCGATACGGATAAGCCTCAGTCACACGCAATCGACCAAAGTCATCTATCACGCTCTCGACGATCGTTTCTTCATGGGTATCGGGCATAGGCGCCTGCCAGCGGCTCGTCAAACGAGACCAGAGGGTCATCAGATTCATATCCGCAGATTAGCACCGGACTGCATAGTGCAACAGCGCAACCTGACCCGGCTAAGCAAAAGCCGGCAAGAGTGGTAAACTGCCTGCCTTCAGGCTAGTGCAAACAAGGATCTCCCAGCATGTGTGGAATTGTCGGTGCCATCGCTCAGCGCAACATCACGCCGATCTTGCTTGAGGGCTTGCGGCGCCTTGAGTATCGCGGCTATGACTCAGCTGGGCTAGCAGTTATCAATGCCCAAGGTGACATGCAGCGCACCCGGGCGATGGGCAAGGTCATCGAACTGGAGAAAGCCCTGGACCAGCAGCCAGCCAACGGCCACTGCGGTATTGCCCATACTCGCTGGGCAACTCATGGACGCCCAGCAGAACGCAATGCCCACCCACACCAGTCAGACGGACTGGTAGTGGTGCATAACGGCATTATTGAGAACCATGCCACCCTGCGCCGGCAACTGCAGGACAAGGGCTTCGTCTTTACCTCAGATACGGACACCGAAGTCGTTGCTCATCTGCTAGCCCTGCACTATTCAGCCAGCGGCGACCTGCTGACGGCCCTGCGCC
>REBY01000198.1 GCA_007692485.1 Pseudomonadaceae bacterium
CCCAAACCGGCCTATCAACAACCCGGGCCAGCGCGTGAATATGGCGTACGACTGTGGGACCTGAATGTGCGCTTTCATTATCCACAGCCCGGCAGTATCCGGGTTCTCAGCGTCATGCCCTGCAGTACATCCTGATAACCGAGTCAGTGCTGCACTCATTCGCAGCTGGCGCTATACTGCAAGCGCCCTTTCCACGAGCGCACTGATGCAATGAGCGCACTGTATTTCTCACCTATGCTGCTGGGCCTCTGCCTGCTGTTGGCGATAGCCATAGCGGCCACCGCACTCTGGCTAGTGTCACGACCTTATGCTGGCCCTGGCTTCTGGATGTTGGGTAGCTGGACCCTGATTGCCGGTATCCTGCTTTTTATCGGTTTTATGGTCACTGGCAGCCCAACGCTCAATGTTCTGGGCAATGCCGGACAACTCGCCGGTGAGGCGCTGTTTCTGCTAGGCATCTTCCGCTTTATGGGGCGCCCACTACCCTGGTGGATAGTCCCCTTAAGCGTTTGCACCATGATGGCCTTCAATATCCATTACTGGGTCTATGCGGGTAACTCTGATTTCCTGATGGGCGTTTACTCGACTATTGCTGGCTTACTTCCCGTACATGCTATCTGGGTATTAATGCGCGCGCAGGATGATGCAGTCACCCGCCCGGCCCGCTTTTTGGTGGCGATCAGTCTGCTGATCTACTCTGTGATCACTCTGATTCGCGGTGCATTGGGCTATCTCAACTGGTGGCATCAGCAACCCTATGAAATGCCTTACGCGTCTTTCAGCTATCTGCTGCCATACAACTTTGCTATTCCCGCTCTGGTGATGGGTTTTGTCGGCGTAACCCTAATGACCATGCAGCGTATCTTGGCACGTAGTGAGTACCACGCACTGGCGGCAAAACAGAGCGCGCAACGTTTTGAGCGCTTGCTCAGCGCCACCAGCTCCGGCGTTGCTATCGTCAATGCCGAACGGATCCAGGATGCCAACACCCGCCTGGAGCAAATGACCGGACGCCAACGTACTGAGCTGGTCGGCTTGCCTATCAGCTTGCTGTTCGACAAAGCCAGCCAATCTTTACTGGAGGCCACTCTAGATCGTGGCTCAGTACGCCAGCTGGAGTTGCAAGCGCTGCATCGACAGCAAGGCGCCTTCAGTGCTGAAATCAGTCTGGAGCCACTAGGCAATAACGGTGATCGTATTCTTGAATTACGTGACATCAGCCATCACAAAGCCCTGGAAGCACAGCTACAAACACTGGCCACACGTGACCCACTGACTGGCGTATTGAATCGGCGTGCTTTTGACCAGGCGGTGCAGCCTGAATTAGCTCGTTGTGAGCGGCACGGTCATGCCCTTAGCTTGGCCTTGCTGGATCTGGACCACTTCAAACAAATCAATGATCAGTACGGACATAGTGTGGGTGACCAGGTACTGCAGTCCTTTACCCAGCTTTGCCAGCAACATTTGCGCGCCAGTGACCGACTGGCACGCTTTGGCGGTGAGGAGTTCGTTATTCTGCTGGTAGATACAAACTCTCAAGCTGCCATTCGCTTGATGCAGCGCTTGCGCCAATCCACTCACCAATTACAGCCCGATAGCAGTCTTGCCGAACTGATTGTTCGATTCAGTGCCGGGGTAACCCAATGGCAATCAGGTGATACACTGGATTCTATGATCCGCCGGGCAGATCGAGCGCTGTATCAGGCTAAAGACGCCGGGCGTGACCAAGTTCGCTGCTGGCCACTCGCCAACGAGACAATCCACCATGTTGACCCTTGAACATATCGCCCTTAGCCTGCCAGTGATTCTGATCGCTGCCTGGTGGTGGCGTGGTATCGGGCTGCGTGACCTGGCGTTACGCCAGGTCCGCCACCATTGCCGCAAGGCTGACGTGCAACTGCTTGATGAGAGCATCGTTTTACGCCGTCTACGTCCTTGCCGTAACCGCCGTGGTCGCTGGGGGATAGGGCGTAGCTATGCCTTCGAGTTCACGGTGACAGGTGAACGACGCTACAGCGGAGAAATCAACCTGCATGGCGCTCAACTACAGGGTATAGCACTTGATCCGCATCCCTTTCCTGGTGAGTCGGATGAGGTTAAAAAACCTGTTTACGACAGTGATAACATACGCACTTTGCATTGAAATGCTTCCCGAGGCAGCCTAACGGAGTTCCACGTGGAACCAGCCCAACTGCACAACATTCCAACACATCTGATTGCCGGTCCTCTGGGGGCAGGTAAGACCACCCTGTTGCAACACTTGCTGCATCAACGCCCTGGCAATGAGCGCTGGGCCATCCTGATCAACGAATTTGGTCAGCTTGGCCTGGATGCTGCGTTGCTCGAGACGGAAACTCAAGATGGCATTAGTCTGGCGGAAATACCCGGTGGTTGCCTGTGTTGCGTTAACGGTCTGCCCTTTCAGGTTGGCTTGCAGCGACTTTTGCGGCGCAGTCGGCCACAGCGATTACTGATAGAAACCTCAGGGCTGGGCCACCCCGCCGTATTGCAGGACCAGTTGGGACAAGCACCCTGGGGCGGTGTGTTGGCCTTGCAGCCTCTGATCATGGTGCTCGATGCGGCTGCCATGGCCCAGAACCAAGCCTTGCCAGATAGCCAGCAAGCGGCCCTGCCCCTGGCAGGCTGCCTGCTGCTCAACAAGTCCGCTCAACTAAGTATGCAAGCGCGTCAACAGTTGGCCAGGCGTTTACCTAAGGTCACGCAATACTGGACTGAGCAGGCAGTCATCGATTGGCAACAACTGCCCGGCTCGCAAGTTGTGGTTGATCCGCTGCCGACGGCTAACAGTAGTCCACCGGAACAGCCCAGCATAGGGGTGCTCTGGCGCAGCCGTGACGATATTCACAGCCAGCAGCAAGAGCAGGAAGGTATCTACAGCTTCAGTTGGCGCCTGCACCCGCAACAGTCACTGGACCTAAGCCAGTTACAGCAATGGCTGCAGTTGACGCCCTGGATCAGGGCCAAGGCTCTGGTCCATGTCACAGAAGGCTGGTATAGCCTGAACGCATTGCCCGGTGACGATTTGTCCTGGAATAGCGTGCCTGCTGGCAAGGAGCAACGTATCGAACTGATCCACAACCAACCTCAGGACCAGCAGCGACTGACCAGTGCCTTGCGGCAGACCTTGGTCACAGGGTAAGGTTATTGGCTTTGTAATTGCTCAGCCCGGTGCTTGACCGGGGTGCAGTTTGACTGATTATTCCAGGTTCGCATGCGCCCAATTCGATTTTTCTACGCACTTGTCCTTCTGTTGTTATTGCCAGCCAGCCAGGTGTTCGCCGCTGCCTGCCTGATTGAAAGCGACGACGATGATTTGCCGATTCGCCTGTGTCAGCAGAACATGACTATTCCTGAGAACCTGTTTCAGGACAGCTTCTGCCAGCCGCAAATACCCGATCGCAGTTTCAAGGTTACCGAGGTCGAGAGCTGCCCTGAAGGCGCTTACGGCGTTTGTGCCGGAGCGCATACGGAAGGCGTGGGTTATCAACAGTCGATTTTCTATTACTCCGACCCGGATGATGCACCCTATCTGAAAGTCTATTGCGAAGAGGTCAGTCGCGGCGAATGGCAGGTACCGGCTCAGTAGCTCGGCGCTGACTGTTGCGCTATGTCCGGCATCACCAGGTGCATGCCCTTTATCAGGCCCAGATTGTCCACAGTGCCCGAGGGTACTTCGATCACAAAACGCAGTGGTCGACTGGCCGAATAAACCGGACAGGGCATACGGCTGCATGGTGGGACCTGCTGATAGATATCCACCACCTGCCCGCGGTTGTCCACAAATAACAGATCAAGGCTGATGTGCATATTCCGCATCCAGATTTGCGGCTGTGTACCCTCAGGGAAATCAAACAGCATGCCGGCATTGGATTCCAGAGAGTCACGGCCCATAAGGCCTTGGCGGCGACTCTCAGGGTCAGCAACATACTCCAATTGGAAGTTTTCTCCTGCCATGACCACAGTGACCAGCGGGTTGGCAGTGACACTATTTATCCACAGGCTGTTAACAAGCAGCACAGCAAGCAAAAAGGGTAGTCTCATAGTCATCAGCACGCCATTACATTCTGAAGCCCGTTCTAGCCAGCATAGTAGCGGAATCATTCAACTGGAACAGTACTGCTACTGCGTCCAACAATAACTACTGCTTCTTTTCCGGTCGCTTCCAACCATTGATATTGCGCTGACGGGCTCGGGCCACACCTAGCGCAGCAT
>REBY01000204.1 GCA_007692485.1 Pseudomonadaceae bacterium
GTTTGTCGAACTGTTCCGCTGCCAACAGGGTATCCATGCCAACCTGCGACGAATGAACCGTTACGGCATTTTAGGCCGCTACCTGCCCGAATTCGGCCAGATTGTCGGTCAGATGCAGCACGACCTGTTCCACATTTACACCGTCGATGCGCATACCCTGAATCTGATCAAACATCTGCGCAAACTCGGCCGCCCGGATTACCAGGAGCGCTACCCGCTGGCATGGAAGATCTTCTGCCGCCTGCCCAAGCCAGACCTGCTGTACATGGCTGGTCTGTATCATGATATCGGCAAGGGCCGGGGTGGCGACCATTCTGAACTGGGCGCGGTCGATGCGCGCGAATTCAGTCAACGCCACCACCTGCCTGCCTGGGATACCCACTTGATCAGCTGGCTGGTGGAAAACCACCTGGTGATGTCGACCACCGCTCAGCGCAAGGATATTTCCGACCCGCAGGTGATTCATGACTTTGCTGTCCACATGGGCAACCAGGTGCGCCTGGATTATCTCTATGTGCTGACAATTGCCGACATCAACGCCACCAACCCAACATTGTGGAACTCCTGGCGCGCCTCTTTGCTGCGCCAACTGTATACCGAGACCAAACGCGCCCTGCGCCGAGGCCTGGATAACCCACCAGATCGCGAAGAGCATGTACGCCAGACGCAACAGGCAGCGCTGGATATTCTGGTGCGTAGCGGTATTGATGAAGAAGAGGCCGAGGAACTCTGGGAGCAGCTGGGCGAGGACTACTTCCTGCGCCACACCGCCAGCGATGTGGCCTGGCATACCGAAGCCATTGTCCAGCACCCAGACCATGAAGGCCCCCTGGTGCTGATCAAGGAAACCGCGCAGCGCGAATTCGAAGGGGCGACCCAGGTGTTTATCTACACCCCGGACCAGCATGACCTGTTCGCCGCTACTGTAGCGGCCATGGATCAGCTCAACCTGAGCATTCAGGATGCACGCATCATTACCTCGACTAGCCGCTTCAGCCTGGATACCTATATCGTGCTGGATGCTGATGGCAGCTCCATCGGCGACAACCCAGAGCGTATCCGCCAGGTCAAAGAGGGGCTGACTGAAGCGCTGTCGAACCCGGATGAGTATCCGAACATCATCCAGCGCCGGGTGCCGCGACAGCTCAAGCACTTTGCCTTCCCACCCGAGGTCAACATCTTCAACGACCCGGCCGGGCAGCACACCATTCTGGAGCTCAGCGCACCAGACCGCCCAGGCCTACTGGCCCGCATGGGGCATATCTTTCTTGAATTCGACATCAGTATCCAGAATGCCAAGATCGTGACGCTGGGCGAGCGCGTGGACGACGTCTTTGTGCTGACCGATGCCGACAACCAGGCACTGTCTGACCCCGAACTCTGCCAGCGCCTGCAGCACACCATAATCGCCACCCTGAGCGACAGCCAGGCCGGCAACAACGATAACGCCCCGCAGGCCATCACCTTTTGAGGTATTGCCGATGAACCATGACTTACAGCGCCTGCAGCCCTACCCGTTCGAAAAGCTGCGCGCCCTGATTGCCGATATCACGCCAAATCCTGAGCTGCGGCCCATCTCGCTGTCGATCGGCGAGCCCAAGCATCCCTCGCCTCCCTTTGTTCTGGAGGCGCTGGCAGCCAGCCTGGACCAGGCTGCGGTCTACCCGACCACCGCTGGCATTCCTGAGTTGCGCCAAAGCATCGCTGATTGGCTGACGCAGCGTTTCGCCTTGCCGGCCGGCAGCCTGGATCCGGCACAGCACATCATTCCGGTCAACGGCACCCGCGAAGCCCTGTTTTCCTTCACCCAGGCCTTGATCGAACGTGACCCGCAGGGCCTGGTGGTCAGCCCCAACCCCTTCTATCAGATCTACGAAGGCGCTGCTTTTCTCGCCGGTGTGGAGCCGCTTTATCTGGCCTGCGATGCCAGTAACGGCTTTATCCCGGATTTCGCTCAAGTGCCCGCCAGCATCTGGCAGCGCTGCCAGTTGCTATTTATCTGTACTCCCGGCAACCCGACCGGGGCCGTGATCCCGCAGGACACCCTGCAACAGCTGATACGACTGGCTGACGAGCATGACTTCGTCATCGCGTCGGATGAGTGCTACAGCGAGATTTACCGCCCAGGCCACCCGGCGCCGATTGGCTTGTTGCAAGCCTGCGCGGCCATGGGACGAAACGATTACGCCCGCTGCGTGGTTTTCCATAGCCTGTCCAAGCGCTCGAACCTGCCAGGCCTGCGTTCCGGTTTTGTGGCCGGCGATGCCAGCTTGCTTAAACCTTACCTGCAGTACCGCACCTACCACGGCTGCGCCATGCCGGTGCAAACCCAGCGCGCCAGCATCGCTGCCTGGCAGGATGAAAGCCACGTTGAGACCAACCGGGCGCTCTACCAGGCCAAGTTTGATGCGGTATTGGATATTCTGGGCGATGTCATGGACGTGCAGCGTCCAGATGCCGGCTTTTATCTGTGGCCGCAAACGCCGGTTGATGATGAAAGCTTCTGCCAGCGCCTGCTCGCTGAAGAGAACGTCGCCGTTGTGCCCGGCCGCTACCTGTCACGTGATGTGGACGGGTATAATCCTGGCGCAGGCCGTGTGCGCATGGCGCTGGTAGCGCCGCTGGACGACTGCATAGAGGCAGCCCAGCGCATCCGCCGCTTTATCGGGAGACTCTGAGCATGATTACTCTGTATGGCATCAAAGCCTGCGATACCATGAAAAAAGCCCGCAGCTGGCTGGATGAAAAGGGTATCGATTACCAGTTTCATGACTATAAGCAGGCCGGCATTGATGCCGATACGCTGCGTATCTGGTGCGACGACAAGGGCTGGGAAACTCTGCTCAACAAGCGTGGCACCACCTTCCGTAAACTGCCGGAAGAAGACAAGAACAACATCGACCAGGACAGGGCCATTGCGCTGATGCAGGCCCAACCATCGATGATCAAAAGACCGGTGCTGGATACCGGCAACCAACGACTGGTCGGCTTCAAGCCCGAGTGGTATGCCACCGTTTTTGACTAATCACAGCATCCAAGGAATACCCCATGAGCGAATGTTTTAGCCTGGCCTTTGGCGTCGGCACCAAAAATAACGCCGGCAACTGGCTTGAGGTTTACTATCCGCAGCCGCTGCTGAACCCGGACGCCGGCCTGGTCAAGCTGATCAGCGAGCAGCTGGGTTACAGCGGCGGCAACCAGGCACTGGATCTGCAACCCAGTCAGTGCGCCAGTTTGAGCCAAGCCCTCAAAGCCGGTGGCTATATTGATAGCGCTGAGCTGGTCGCACAGTTTGCCGAAAGCCAGCGCCCGCTGGTAGCCACGTTGCTGGCCAGCGACGAAGCCCCTACCTCGACCCCCGAGGCCTACCTGAAGCTGCAACTGCTGTCGCATCGTCTGGTCAAGCCGCATGGTGTGGTCCTGGCTGGCATCTTCCCGCTGCTGCCGAATATCGCCTGGACCAACCAGGGCGCTATCGATATCAACGAACTGCCGCAGCGCCAGTTGAGTGCCCGCCTCAAGGGTGAAGCCTTGGTGGTGTTCAGCGTCGACAAATTCCCCAAACTCACCGATTACGTCGTGCCCAGCGGCGTGCGTATTGCCGATACCTCCCGGGTACGTCTGGGGGCCTACGTTGGCGAAGGTACCACCGTCATGCACGAAGGCTTTATCAACTTCAATGCCGGTACTGACGGCACCAGCATGATTGAAGGGCGGATTTCCGCCGGTGTCTTTGTTGGCAAGGGATCGGACCTGGGTGGCGGCTGCTCGACCATGGGCACTCTGTCCGGTGGCGGCAATATCGTCATATCCGTCGGTGAAGGCTGCCTGATCGGCGCCAACGCCGGTATCGGCATCCCGCTGGGTGATCGCTGCACCGTGGAAGCCGGCCTGTACATCACTGCCGGCATCAAGATTGCCCTGCTGGATGACAGCGACAAGCTGGTTGAAGTGGTCAAAGCACGCGATCTGGCCAACCAGAGCGACCTGCTGTTCCGCCGCAACTCGCAGACGGGCGCCATTGAATGCAAAACCAACAAAAGCGCCATTCAGCTCAACGAAATGCTGCACGCGCATAACTGAGCGTCGTACCTGGACCCGTTGCGGGCACGGCATGCTGTGCCCCTACGACCGGGCAAGGTTGAAACGGACGGGGGGTTCCTGGGAATGTCGTATATGGTCTCCTCCCTCATTGCAAGGCCTTCAGCTGTGATCACAAGAGC
>REBY01000197.1 GCA_007692485.1 Pseudomonadaceae bacterium
ACCGGCGTCAGGGTCGACAGATCACCCTTGGCCATAAAGTCGGGACCATGTGGCTCCATACCCATACCGCAAACAGCAAAACCGGCAAAACCGGCGCCGGCCTCGGCAACAGCGGCCAAGCCGCTGACGGGAACGGATTTGGTCTTTGCCGAGCCATGAATGTCGACAAACTGGGCCAGCACATATTTGATGCCGTGCTGCTCGATAAGCTGCTGCGTTTCAGTGGGCAACATGGGTAAGGCGCTCCTGCTGGTTATTCCGCTTGAGAATTTAAATTTCATCAGAGGAAATGCAATTGCCTTGCCAAAATACGCACAAGTGCGCAAAAAACTGCCCGGTGGCACGAAAGCTGCCAGATAAAGCCACGTGCAGCCGGCTTCGGCCAAGCTAGCTGGCAACTGCGCTTGCATTGAGCATGCACCTGATGCACATTCTCAGTGCGAAAGTTAAATTACTGACCAGAAAACGTGCACCCCATGAGCAAAACTGCTGACGCACCACCCAAACTCAAGCTGGAGCAGTACCTCGGTCTGCAAATCCGCCGCCAACGCCAGGCCCAAGGCTTGAAGATTACCGATGTATCGCGGATCGCCGGCATCAGCCAGGGCATGCTGAGCAAGATCGAAAACGCCCAGGTCTCGACCAGCCTGGACACCCTGACCCGTCTTTGCGACGTGCTCGGCCTGCCGATGTCCAAACTGTTCAGCCAATATGACCAGCAGGGCGGTGGCGCACTACTGGTCAGCAGCGGCGAAGGGCTTGAGGTGGTCCGTCGGGGTACCGAGAAGGGCCACACCTATCAGTTGCTTAACCATACCCGTGGGCCGAAGAAAAGCTTCGAGGCCTACCTCATCACCATGGATGATGCCGCCGAGGAATTCCCCACCTTCTCTCATCCCGGCACCGAATTCATACATCTATTGGAAGGCCGACTGATCTACCGCCACGGCAACCAGCTCTACCCCATGGGCCCGGGTGACAGCCTGACCTTTGATGCCGAGGTCCCCCACGGTCCGGAAACCTTGGTGGAAGTCCCCTTGCGTCTGCTATCCATCATGAACTACGACCAGAACTGATCGCTGTGCCCCGCGTCAGCCTGCCCCAGTCTGGCGCCGGGGCGCATCCAGCGCCCCGAAATATCCCACCCCGTCCCCGCCGGCAAACCGCCAAACGCTGATCCACACGGCAAAAGTGTGAACAACTTGGCACTCCCGCCCGCGCAACCAGCAAATAAAGTCGATGAAACGCCACCGGTCACCCTTTTGAGGTAGCTGGCACAGGCCTTGCTATACCCCCTATAGCAATCACCGACATTAAGATGGGGCACCTGGCCGTGCCCGCAGTCTCTGCAATCGAGCGCCTTGTCGCTCAAGGATGCCGCCATGCTGAACCCGATTTTCCGTTTGCTGACACCTGACAGCCTGGGCCTGAAAGTCATCGCTTTTTCCGTACACGGACTCTGTAATCGCCAGTTTACCCGCTGCCTGACCGAGCGTCTGACCGAGTTGAGTGAGCAGTTGGACCTGGCCAAAAGCCGCCTGCATATGGCGGGCTTTGATGACCTACGATTACAGGTCGGGCGCTCGGCGCGCCGCTACCCCGCCTCGCCACAAGCCCTGCTCGAACAGTTTCTGCGCGATGGTCAGTTGCGCAGCATTGCCCCGGTGGTCGACTTGTATAACCACTGGTCACTGGTTTCGGGGCTGTCGATCGGCGCGCATGACCTGCGCTATCTAAAGCTGCCGGTCAGCCTGACATTGGGCCAGGGCCATGAAGAATTTATCGGCCTGGGCAGCGGCCAGGTGCAGCAATTACCCTCCGGTGAGTACCTCTATCTGGATGCCGATCAGCAGGTGATCTGTCGCATGGATTACCGCCAGTGCGCGGCCACCGCCCTGCAAGATGACAGTCGTGAAGCCCTGATCATTGTGCAGGGGCACGCCGATACCCCCCTGACGCATTTACGGACCACGGCCGAGGCTTTGCAAGCTGACCTCAACCGCTACTGTACCGGGCCAGAACAAGGCCATCAGTTGCGTCAGTCGGCCTGAGGGGGTCACATGAACTGGTTTGTACGCACCGCTCCCAATGCAAAGCGCCAGCCCCAGCTCGAAGACTGGCAGCAAGCGTTATTGGCCGGCGACTGGCATAACGCCCTGCAGATGGAACAAGGTCGCATGCCGGCCACTCTGCGCGAGCGCCTGACGACCCCGTCGCACACCGCCGAGCAGGATACCGGTATGGCTTTATTGCTGGGACGGGTGCAGGCCTTGCAGCGGCACGCACGCCAGGCCATCGAACAAGTTGAAGGGACCTTTGCCGAAATTGCGGCACGCAGCAGCGAACAGCTGTCTTTTCTGACCCAGACACGGAGCAACCTGGGCAACAGCAGCCGCAGCGCCGAACAATTACGCACCGAGATGGATCTTGAGCTGAGTGGCACCCAGGCGTTTTTCAGCGCCGAGTTTGCCGAGCTGGCCGGTAGCCTGAATGAGCGCAGTGAGTCCTCCCGGCGGGTGATTGATGCCATCGACCATATTGGTCGCACCGTGCAACTGCTGTCGATCAACGCCGCGATTGAGGCCGCCCATGCCGGCGAGCAAGGGCGCGGCTTTGCTGTCGTTGCCCAGGAAATCCGTGAACTGGCCCAGAGTACCCAGGAAAACGCGCAACAGGCCTATACCCAGATCGACCTGACACCGGTCAGCGCGCAACTGGAGACCTTACTGCAAGACGCCGATGCCCGCCTGGAACTGCTCGGCCAGCGCGTTAGCGAGTCGCTGCAGACCCTGCACCGGCAGTTGGATCACATGGCTGATCACCTGAACCAGATCGAGGCCAACAACAAAGTCATGGCCGCTGGTGTGGCCTTGGGCGAAGCGGCTGACCAACATCTGCTGGCACGCAATAACTGGAGTCTGGATTTGTTGCACGACCTGCATTCACTGCACCGCGACATACCGACCGATCAACGACCACAGGCATTGCAAAGGCTGCTGGCGGAGGAAAAGCTGTTTACCGGTGCCCAGCACGATCGCCTGGCTGAGATTCGCCAGCGTGGCGAACTGCGCATTGCGATTGAACCGCACTTCAAGGGGTTGTCCTTCCGCCAGCAAGCGGGCGAACCACTCCAGGGCATGGATGCCGAACTGGCCCGCGCTTTTGCACGCTGGTTGGGGGTTAAGTGCCAGTTTGTCGAATACCCCTGGGACCGCTGTCTGCAGCTGCTGGAGGCTGGAAGCCGGAGGCGGGAAGCAGAAGTTGATCTGGTGTGGAGCGCCCTGCCGCCCATGCCCGATTATGACCAGGTGGCCTTTTCCGACCCCTATGTATTTCTGCCCTATGTGCTGGCCAAGCGGGCTGGCGACAACAGCATCCAGCGCCTGGACGATCTGCAGGGCAAAGTGCTCGGCTGCATTGACGACCCCGCTGCACTGGAGGTGCTGGAGCAGGCTGGGCTGCGCTGGGAGAGCAACCGCCACACACCGGGAGGTCGCGTCGAACTGGCCAACCTGCTGGCCTACAACGATCAAAGCCTGATCCATGACTGCCTGGCCGACGGCACCGTCGATGCCTTCGCCGTGGATCTGCCGATTTACCACTGGGCCTGCAACGGCAATAACAGCCCATGGGCCGGGCAACTGGAAATAATCCCTGGAAACCTGAGCAGCGAGCTGTGGTTTTACTGCGCGGCAGTCGCCAACCACCCCAGCAACCTTGGCCTGCTAAGAGCGATCAACCAGTTCATTGCCGACTTCACCCCCAGCCAGGACTACCGGCAGCTGGTCGAGCGCTGGCAAGGCAAGGTCTACAGTGCCCAGCGCTGGCAGTTTCAGCCTGGCATCCATGACCTGAAAAGCCTTGAAGCCAGCCGTTGATCAAACCTCCACCTGAAAGCTTTCCAGCAACGGCGGCACACCGGGGAACATACCGATGGCCGCCATTACGCTGCACAGGATAGCGAACACCACACCCGGAATTATCCAGCGCCCGATATGCCCCAGGCTCTTGCCGCGCTCCTTGCAGCCGATCAGACCCAGGTTGTCGAGCAACACCGTCAGTGACCAGCCAAACACCGGATTGACCAGCGCCGAAGAGACAATCACGATCGCCGCCGATTCGGTGGTCTTGCCCTCACGGGTCATCTGCATCCCAGCTTCCATCAGCGGCAGGAAAACGCCAACGATCAAGGCCACGCTGAGTACCGGCGGCCAGAT
>REBY01000027.1 GCA_007692485.1 Pseudomonadaceae bacterium
ACCTGGATCTTCGACCCATGGCCGAGCGTGAGGGTATCCGCTTTGTCTACCTGCCGGTGACGCCGCAGACCAAGGCCGCGCAGGAAGCCGAGCTGCGCAAGCTGATCGAGGACACCGGCACCGAGCTGGTGGTGCTGGCGCGCTATATGCAAATTCTTTCCGATCCGATGTGTCAGTACCTGGCTGGCCGGGCGATCAATATTCACCACTCCTTCCTGCCTGGCTTCAAGGGCGCCAAGCCCTACCACCAGGCCTGGGAGCGCGGGGTCAAGCTGATCGGCGCCACCGCCCATTATGTCACCTCGGACCTGGATGAAGGCCCGATCATCGAGCAGGAAGTGGAGCGTGTCGACCATGGTTTGCGCCCGGATGATCTGGTCGCCATTGGCCGCGATATCGAAACCCTGACCCTGTCGCGGGCGGTGAAATACCACCTTGAGCACCGGGTGTTTCTCAACGGTGAACGCACGGTCATCTTCCGTTAAGTCACGCCCACCTGCGCACCGCGCAAGGAGTCGTCATGCCCTTCAATCTGCTCAAATACGGCCTCTCTGGCGAGTACCCGGCGGAGGTTGATCTGCCACCACCGGTCGAACTCAAGCCGCACTATGATGTGATCATCATCGGTGCCGGCGGTCATGGGTTGGCCATCGCCTATTACCTGGCCCGCTACCACGGCATCACCAAGGTCGCGGTCCTCGACAAGGGTTACCTGGGTGGTGGCAATACCGCGCGCAATACGGCCGTGATTCGCTCCAACTACCTGACCCCGGAAGGCGTGCGCTTTTATTCCGAATCGGTGCGCCTGTTCAAGAACCTGGCCAACGAGTTCGATTTCAACATCATGTATTCCGAGCGCGGCCAGTTGACCCTGGCGCACACCGACGCCACGGTGCGCGCCTTCCGCCAGCGCGCGGAAGTGAATACCCACTTTGGCGGCCGTACCGAAATGCTCGACCGCCAGCAGATTGCCGAGCTGGTGCCCAACCTGAATCTGGACCCCGGCCATCTGCCGGTGCAGGCCGGGCTCTGGCACAAGGACGGCGCTACCGCGCGCCACGATGCAGTGGCCTGGGGCTACGCCAAGCAGGCGGCCAAACGTGGGGTAGAAATCCATCAGCTGACTGAAGTGCAGGACCTGATCATTGAACAGGGCCGGCTGACCGGGGTGAAAACCAATCGCGGCACCATCCAGTGCGGCTGTGCGGTACAAGCGGTAGCCGGGCACAGTTCAAGGTTACTGGACATGGCCGGCATACGCGCACCAATCCTCAGCTACCCCCTGCAAGCCATGGTGACCCAGCCATTCAAACCCTTCTTGGATCCGCTGGTCAGCTCTTCGGCGCTGCATTGTTATGTACAGCAAACCAGCCGTGGTGAAGTGGTGTTTGGCGGTGGCTCCGACCCTTACCCGCTGTATCACACCCGTTCCACCCTGGAGCTGAAGGAAAGCCTGATGGCCGCCGCGCTGGAGATGTTCCCCTTTCTCGCCCAAGCCCGGCTGATGCGACAGTGGTCCGGCACCACCGACATGACCCCGGACTACAGCCCGATCATGGGGCTGTCGCCGGTGGGCAATTACTATCTGGACGCCGGCTGGGGTACCTGGGGCTTCAAGGCCACACCGATCTGCGGTCAAACCATGGCGGCATTGATTGCCAGTGACGGGAAACAAGTACCGGAGCTGATTCAGCCCTTTGCCCTGGAGCGTTTCAGCCGCTTCCAGCAAGTTAACGAAATGGGCGCCACCGCCGCCAGCCATTGAGGATGCAACCATGAAGATCATGCCTTGCCCGCTCAACGGGCCGCGTAATATCAGTGAGTTTGTCTATGGCGGCGAATTCAAGACCATGCCCGATCCGGCCACCTGCAGCGATGCTGACTGGGCCGACTATGTGTTCAATAGCGACAACCGCGCCGGGGTAGTCACTGAATGGTGGCTGCACAGCGCCAGCAGCTACTGGTTTCTGGTCGAGCGCAATACCCTGAGTGACGAGATTCTGCGCACCTTTGACCCCAGCGAGGTCTTTACCCAGCGGGTTGAATTCCCGGCAGCGGAGGTCAAATCATGAGTCAACGCCTGGCACCCCCTATGGGCTTGTTGATTGATCGCGAGCGACCGCTGACCTTCAGTTTTGATGGCAAGGACTATCAGGGCTTTGCTGGCGACAGCATTGCCAGCGCCCTGTTGGCCAACCAGCGCTGGCTGTTCTCGCGTTCGTTTAAATACCACCGCCCGCGCGGACCTTTGAGCATGGCCGGGGAAGATGCCAACACCCTGGTGCAACTGCCCGGCGCACCCAACACCCTGGCGGATACACAACCACTGGCAGCCGGCCAGAACGTCAGCGCGCAGAACGTCAACGGCTCACTGGAGCATGATCGCAACGCCTGGCTGGGCAAGGCCTCACGCTTTATGCCGGTCGGCTTTTATTACCGCAGTTTCTACAAGCCCAAGGGCGCCTGGAAGCTCTGGGAACCAATCATCCGTAAACAGGCGGGACTGGGCGTTCTGGACCAAAGCGTGCGTCCGGCTTATCACGACAAAGCGTTTGTGTTTACTGATATCGCCATCGTCGGCGGCGGGCCAGCTGGCTTGCAAGCCGCCTTGAGTGCCGCAGAAGGCGGTGCCCAGGTACTGCTGATCGAGCAGCAGCCCTATCTGGGTGGCGCTTTGGCTTGGGCGCGATTTGCGCTTGAGCAAGAACCCTTCGACCAGCTGCACCAGCAACTGGTCAAGGACGTCAGCGCCCATCCGGGCATTCAGGTGATGACCAGCGCCACCTGTAACGGCTGGTTTACCGATAATTTTTTGCCGGTGATTCAGGGCCAGCGCATGCACAAGGTACGTGCGCAACAGGTCA
This sequence comes from Pseudomonadaceae bacterium, assembly GCA_007692485.1. GTDB lineage: Bacteria > Pseudomonadota > Gammaproteobacteria > Pseudomonadales > Pseudomonadaceae > Halopseudomonas. The sequence continues at coordinate 2,865 of REBY01000027.1, forward strand.
TCGTTGCCGCCGGCGCCTATGATCAACCGGTGGTGTTTCACAACAATGATCTGCCGGGCATTGTGCTGACCAGCGCCGCGCAGCGGCTGATGCGACTGTATGCCGTCAAACCCGGCGAACGGGCCGTGGTCCTGACCGGCAATGATCACGGCTACCTGGCTGCACTGGAATTGCTTGAGCAGGGCGTCGCCCTGGCGGCCCTGGTTGATCTGCGCAGCGCCCCGCATGACCCGGAATTGCTCCAGCAGTTGCAGGCCCGGCAAGTACCCTGCCACTTGCACAGCACCGTCTATGCCGCCAGCGCTGGCAAGGATCAGGGCCGCATCGCCGGCGTCGAAGTGCGCGGTATCAGCGGGCGCGGCGCCGTGAATGACAGCGCTGCCCACTATGCCTGTGATCTCTTGTGCATGTCATCAGGCTATATGCCGGCCTACCAGTTGCTCTGCCAGGCTGGCGCACAACTGAGTTATGACGACGAACGCGCCGCTTTCCGTTTGCAGCAATTACCCAGCAATCTGCACATCGCCGGCTCAGTCAATGGCTTTAATCAGTTAGACAATGTGTTGGCTGATGCCCGTCGCGCAGCCAATACGGCGCTGTCTGCACTCGGTCGGCCGGCACACGCCGAGCATAGCCTCACCGACGAGCCCGGCTGCAATGCCGACTGGCCGCTGTTTGCCCATCCCAAAGGCAAGGAATTTGTCGACCTGGATGAAGACCTGCAAATCGCCGATATCATCAATGCCACGCGTCATGGTTACCGCGACATCCAGCTGGTCAAACGCTTCTCCACCGTTGGCATGGGGCCATCCCAGGGCCGCCATTCGGCGCTGCCCACGGCACGACTGGTGGCAGCCGCAACCAAACGCAGTGTCAGCGAAACCGGGGTCACCACAGCGCGACCACCCTTTGTCGCTGAAACCCTGGCCCACCTGGCCGGGCGCAGCTTTGACCCCTATCGGCAAACGCCTTTACATGACCGGCATGCTGCCGCTGGCGCCCAATGGATGCCAGCCGGTAACTGGCAGCGCCCGGCCTTCTACGGACCGGCTGGCAGTCGCCACGAGAGCATGCAAGCCGAAGCGCTGCAGGTGCGCAATGCGGTAGGTCTGATTGATGTGTCCACCCTCGGCGGGCTGGATATTCGCGGCCCGGATGCCGCCGAGTTCCTCAACCGTTTTTATACCTTTGCCTTTGTTAAACAACCGGTCGGCCGGTCGCGCTATGCCCTGCTGACCAACGAGCAAGGCGTGGTCATTGATGACGGGGTCTGCGCGCGATTTGCTGACGAGCACTTCTACGTCAGCGCCACCACCAGCGGCGTTGAACAGGTCTACCGGCAAC
>REBY01000014.1 GCA_007692485.1 Pseudomonadaceae bacterium
ACCCCCGCCACCTCCACCCCCGCCAAGCGCAGCGGCGAGCCCACCGACAATGGCGCCGCCAGCGAGCAGAGTGCCAGTGCCAGGTCCGTTGCGGGTATTGGCTACTTGAGTCGATGGATAGCGTCGCTCAATAGCCTGGCGCAACTGCTCGGACTGGTCTTCGCTGACCAGTCCGAGGGTGTCGTAATAGACCGCCCAGGCGGCAGGCTCGCTGCGAGCAATGATGGGGTCAGCAGTTATCAGTAAGTCACGGCCCGAACGCTTGGCTGCCTCCAGGAGGCGGTCACGTTCGCCGATACTGAGTTGACTGCCCACAGGGTCTGGGTCTGCTGGACTGGCGATAGCCAGCGTAAGCGGGAGGGGAATGCTGAGGGCGGTAGCAATCACCAGGGCAAGGCGAAGCGGGCGAGTGGCAAGCATCAGGGTGCTCCATTTGTTGTTTGTATGGCGCCCTGATATCTATAGCATTTGACTTGTTAAAGCTCCATGAATAGAGCAGATTAACTTGGGCTGACTGTTTCTTGATGTTGTAACTCAGTCAGGCATCCCTGGCTGCGATCCCTGCCGCGCCGTTGGGCTTCACCCAGCGCCATTTCGCTTCGGGTCACCAGGCTGTTGAAATCTTCTTCTGACTGCAGGCTGGCGATGCCGACACTGATGCTAATCGCATCATCCACCAGCAGATTGCTCTCGGCCGTCAGCCGGCGCAGCTTTTCAGCCAGTTCACTGCCTTGCTTGAGGTCAGTGTGCGGCAGCAGCATAAGAAACTTGCCCGCACTCCAACGGCAAACCAGATCGGATTGGCGAATGGTTGTGCTCAGCAGCTTACTGAAGCTTCGCAGCACCTCATCGCTGACCTGGTGACCGTGGTTCTGGTTGATGTCATTGAACTGGTCGAGCTCAATGGCCAGGATGCTCAGAGGGACGCCGTGGCGCCGGCAGCGTTTAAGTTCGGCGTCTGCTTTGTCGCTCAATCGCCAGCGATTCCATAACCCGGTAAGCGGGTCGGTCTGATTATCATGGTGTGTGGCCTTGCTCACCTCATCCAGTTTGCCTTGTAAGGCCTGAATCTTGCCATCACGGGTTTTCAGGCGGCCGACCAAGATGCGGTTATAGACCAGTGAAATAATCAGGAAAAATACCAGAAAAACGGCGCCGGGCGCGGTGAGCGGCGAGCCGGCTAGCGCTGACATTTCCATAAACAGGCACCTGTTTCAGAGAAATACTGCTTGCCTGCGCTGGTGAGAGATGGGGCAGTGATACGAGCACGCAACGATGCCAACACAGCTCACAAAAGCGGGGCAAATTCACGTATCACAATGGCGCTGAAAGCCGGGTTCGTCAAGTTCGCGACTGAGCGGTCATTCCGGGTTAAAGCTTTGTTCTCGCAAGCCGATAATCTCAGTTAATCCAGTGCATATGCCATAATTCCAACAGCGTTGACAGGGAAGGATGCTGCCGTCAAAAGTCGGACGTTTTACGTGCTTGCCACAAACTGAGGTCTTTATGAACAAGAATACACCCCGCCTGAGCTTTGGCGCTCGACTGACCCTGATGCTGGTGGGTTTGATACTGGTATCCATCGTAACCATTTCCAGCCTCGTCATGATGTCCTATCGGGCTTCCTTTACCGAGGCGAGCCTCGACCAGTTGCAGACCATGGGCGAGCTCAATGCGCAGTCGTTCGGGGACTGGGCAAGGGCGCGACAGGATGAAATGCGTTATCTGGCCGACGTAAATGCCAGCGTGCACGGTAACTATGATGAGCTTGAACACCTGCTGGAGCGCATTGCCGAGGCTCAGGGGTTTTATGACACCATCTTCTTTGTTGGTACCGATGGGCGCGGTGTTGTTGGTGTTGCCTATGACGGTCAAACGCGAGTGATGCGCCGCAGTGAAGCGCAGGAGTTCAATGTCGCCGATCGGGCCTGGTTCCAGCAGGCAGTCAGCGGTACAGATACCTTTTCTCAACCGGTGGTTTCTCGCGCTACCGGGAATCGCGTATCCACTGTGGCTATTCCGGTGCGTCGCGGGGGTGAGATTGTCGGTGTCATGCGAGGCGCCGTCATGGTTGACACCATTATTGAGCGGGTCGGCGAGTTGTCCCGTTCGGACGGTACCGAGATCTTTTTGCTGGATAGCGAGGGTGAAGCGGTCACCACCGCCAACTCGTTGCGGGGCGTCAGCGGCGGGGTTAATACCGAAGCCGGCCAGGCAATGGCTGCAGGCCGCAGCGGTGTCGGCAGTTATCAGAACGCTGCGGGCGCACCGGTAATTGGCAGCTACACCTATATTCCCATGCTGGGCTGGGGGCTGGTTGTGGAGACCGAAGAATCGGTCGCCATGGCAGAATTGAATCGCATGATGTGGCTGGTTGTGGGCGTTTCGTTGTTAATTTTGCTGCTGGCGGTGGGTATTTGCTTGCTGATGGTGCGCTCGGTACTGCGCACTTTGGGTGGTGACCCGCAGTATGCCGCGGACGTTGTACATCAGGTGGCCGAGGGCGACCTGACAGCACATATTGCCCTCAAATCTGGCGATACCACCAGTTTGCTGGCATCGATCCAGAGCATGCAGGTCAGCTTGCGCGGCATGCTCGGTGAGGTCAATCAGTATTCCGAGCAGGTGGCAGCGGCCGCAACTGAGCTGTCGCATATCAGCGAAGAAACCGAAGCGGGCATGCAGCAACAAACCACGCAGATCAATAGTGCCGCGGCGGCGATGAATGAAATGACCGCGACAGTTGAAGAGGTCGCCAACAATACTCTGCGGGCAGCAGACAGTGCCCGCGAAGTCAGTGGCAATGCCAGCAACGGGCGCGTGGTGGTGGGCAATACCATTTCTGCAATCAGCAGCCTGGCTGACGACATCGAGAATGCCACCGCGGTGGTCACTGAGCTCAAGGAAGACAGCGACCGCATTGGTGATGTATTGCAGGTGATCGAGAATATTGCCGAGCAGACCAATCTGCTGGCGTTGAATGCAGCGATCGAGGCGGCACGCGCAGGTGAGAGTGGCCGTGGTTTTGCGGTCGTTGCTGACGAGGTGCGTTCGCTGGCCAGCCGAACCAAGGACTCGACCACTGAAATCCAGACCACTATCGAGAAACTTCAGGCCGGCGCATTACGGGCAGAGAAAGTCATGCAGGTCAGCCGGGAAAGTGCTCAGGGTACGGTCGGGCACGTGGGTGAAACCGGTGAAGCGCTGGAAAGCATCGCCAAGGGCGTGGTGCTGATCGACGAGATGATGCAGCAGATCGCCAGCGCAGCAGAAGAGCAAAGCGCCACGGCGCGTGAGATTAACCAGAATATTCACGGTGTTAACGATGTCGCCCAGCAAACCAGTCATAGTGTTGAGCAGTCCACTCAGGCGAGTGAGGCACTGGCCAAGCTGGCTGAACAGTTGCGCGGGCTGGTCCAGCAATTTCGCGTTTGACGCTGTGCTGAAGTGACGCGTTAGTGGGGGCGGGTGGCCCCACTTTATCTTTAACTGGCTGGATAGTGGCGCTGCAGAAAGTCGAGCAACAGGTGATTGACTGCATCGGGCTGCTCTGCCTGAATCCAGTGGCCACAGTCCGGCACTTCATGTTGTTCAACCCGCGGGACAACGCTGGGCATCTTCTTGATGGTATAGGCTTCCAGTTGCCCGACGGGGTCGCGGTCACCAATGACAAACAAGGCAGGCTGGGTAATCTGCCGACCAGCGAGGTCTGCAGTCGCTTGCCAATTGCGTTCAAAGTTGCGGTACCAGTTGATTGGGCCATGGAAGCCTGAACGCGCAAAGGTATCCACATACACCTGGAAGGCCTCAGGCGGGCACCATGCCGGCGGCTCACCGGCATCAATCTGGTCATCCAGCCAACGGGCGTCGGCCGGTTTGTCCTGGACCAGAGAATTGCCGGCATCAGTGGATGACATACCGTGCATGATCACCCGCATGGTGCGCGGGATGTTCTCAGCCAATTCCGCTTCGGCGCGGTCTGGCTGCTGGAAATACAGCATGTAGTGGAACTTGTCCTGGTAGAGCTCGCGCATCACCTCGATTGCTGGCCGTTTTGGGCGTCCACCGTAAGGCACGGACAAAGCACCCACCACTGCCACCCGCTCTGGTTCCAGTAACGCCAGATGCCAGGCCACCGGCGCACCCCAGTCATGGCCGATCATCGCGACGCTCTGGTGCCCCAGTTGATCCATGGCCTGCTGGATGTCACCGCACAGGGTGATGATGTCGTAGGCCTGCGCAGGCTTTGGCGCGCTGGTCTTACCATAGCCGCGCATCTCCGGCGCCATAACCCTGTAACCCGCGGCACCCAAGGCAGTCATTTGATGACGCCACGAATACCAGCACTCGGGAAAGCCATGCAGTAGCCAGACCACGGGGCCGTCAGCCGGGCCGGTGCTGTAAAGGCTGAGCTCAATGCTGTCGAGTTGTAGCATCTGGTGTTCAAAGCTTGGCATGGGGATCCTCTCGCACGGCCATCAGGTCATTATTGGGGCGCTAGCATACTAGAGCGGGTGTCCGGCTGCAGCCGCCATCGGGCCGCTGAATGTTGTCCTGTTCAGCTGGTAACAGGTTGTCAATTGCGCATGGGCTGACAGCCAATGGCAAGGCCTTGATTGTTTATCATCATGAGCAACGGCTTGAACGCCTGCCTTTGCTGATTCTGGTGTGCGTATTCTGATAGCTATCCCTAGTTGGGAGTTGCTTGCCGGTGCACGCGCCATTCTGCTTGAACAGGCCATCTGGGCCTTGGCCATCATGCTGGTGATATTGCCGCTGGGCTGGGTGTTCGGCCAGCGGCTGGGTAAACCGTTAAGCCAGTTGGCGGAGCAGGTGCGAGCCTTCAGCAACTTCGACTTTACCCAACCACCTCGAGTGCGCTCGCGCATTAGCGAGGTAAATAACCTGAGTGTTCTCATGGGCCGTATGGGCTCAGCGATTGACCGCTTTCAGCAGATCACTCTGGCGCTAAGCCATGAGCCGCATCTGGAGCACATGCTCAATGAGGTTATGGAACATTTGGTCGCCACGGCTGAAGGTCGTAGCGGCGCGGTGTATTTATGTGATGATGCGGAAGCCCGGCTCAACTGCAGCAGTCGCTATCAGGGCGCGCATTACCCTGACAGCTTTGTTCTGGATGAAGCCTTCAAGCAATCACCGGAAGAGCAGCTGTTGCAGCGATTGGATACTGATCATAGCTACTTGGTGGTGGCGCTACATGATAGGCACAAGGCTTTGTTGGGTTTGTTGGTAGTAGAACTCTCGGTACAGCTGGAAGGGGATTTTCGTCGGCGCTTGCAGCGCTTTGTGCAGGACTTGTCCGGTACCCTGTCGGTGGCCATAGAAACGCGCATTCTGTTTGCCGGTCAGCAACGCTTGCTGGATGCGATTATTCGTCTGCTGGCCGATGCCATTGACGCCAAATCCCCTTATACCGGTGGGCATTGTGAGCGGGTGCCACAGCTGGCTGAGATGCTGTTATGCCACGCGGAGGCATCTCAGGACGGGGAGCTGGCAAGTTTCACCATGGATGATGATCAGCGCTATGCCTTCCGCCTGGCGTCATGGCTGCATGATTGCGGCAAGATCACCAGCCCGGAATACGTGGTTGATAAAGCCACCAAGCTGGAAACCATCTACAACCGCATCCATGAAATCCGCACGCGCTTTGAGGTGCTCTGGCGCGACGCCGAGCTGGAGTGTTTGCGAGCCCAGTTAAGCGGAGGGGATGCCGAGCAGTCGCAGCGTGATTGCCGGGCACTACAAGAACGCTTGCAGGCGGAGTTTGCCCTGGTTGCTCAGGCCAATATCGGTGGCGAGACCATGTCCGATGAACAAATTGCCGAGCTGGAGAAAATTGCTGAGCGACGATGGTTGCGCCATTTCGACAACCGCTTGGGATTATCGCTGGCGGAGCAGGCGCGCATGGCGGCGATTCCCGAGCAGGCTATGCCGGTCAGTGAGCCTCTGCTGGCTGATCGTGCGGAACATATTTTCCCTTGGGGTGATAAAAAACCGCCGGTTGAGCGTGATGATCCGGCCAACCGCTGGGGCTTTGATATGACATTGCCGCAGCACGCCATGCACCTGGGGGAGTTGTATAACCTGCGTATTCGTCGTGGCACGCTAACGCCGGAAGAGCGTTTCAAGATCAATGACCACATTGTGCAGACCCTGATCATGCTCGAGGGCTTGCCATTCCCGCGTTATTTGCAGCGAGTGCCGGAACTGGCTGCGACCCACCACGAAACCCTCGACGGGCGCGGCTACCCTTGCCGTTTGACTGCTGAAGATCTGGGTGTGCCGGAACGGATCATGGCGATTGCGGATATCTTCGAAGCGCTGACGGCGGCTGACCGCCCCTACAAGGAGGCCAAGCCACTATCGGTTTCATTGGATATATTGGTCGGCATGGCGGAGCAACAGCACGTCGACGCAGATTTGTTGCGCCTGTTTATTGTCCGAGGTGTTTATCGCCAGTATGCGGAAAAATTCCTTCAGCCTGCGCAATGCGACACGGTTGACGAGGCGCGACTATTGGCTCGCCTGGACGCTCTCAGCGCCTAAAACCAGCCCAGTTGCATGCCCAGACAAACCAGGCTGATCAACAACGCCAGACTGCTGAAGCCAATGGCGATGGCAGGTAACAGCCGGTTGCTCGAGCTGGCGCTGGCAGCAGCGGGTGACCCATTGTCAGGAGTATCCAGCTGAATGCTGCGGCTGGGAGACGACGGGCGCGATTCCGGCGCCGGTTCCGTAGGGTCAGGAACGCCTTGCATCAGTTGCATCACGCGTTCGACCAGGTGGTGATCAAAGCGGTAAGGATCAAAACGATCAAAGCCGTGCTCAGTCATAAGGCGGCTCATGCTCTGGTCGAGTGGTACGTATTTCATATTCCAGTCGGGAAAAGACAGGCGCTTGATGGGCTCACTGGCCAGAATTTTCAGATCACAATGTCGCTTGTCTTTGAGCAGCGTGCGATAAAGGCCTTCTACCTTGCTGCGCTCACCTTCCAGGCACTGGAAGAAGCAGCCATCTCCGTAATACAGCATGCCGACCAAACCGTTGCGTCGATTATTGCGACGAGAGGTGGAGAGGATTCTGGAAACCGTGGGCTCGACGCCGTCTGCTGCCGGCAGGCTGTCAAAAGTTGCGCGGCTGATGTAAATGATACGAACCAGCTCAGTCATGGGATGCCTTGAACAACGTGGATAATGAGGGTGCAGAATAGGCTTTTATGTCGCTATTATGGCAACCTTTGTATTTCAAGACACGTCCGAAGCAAAGGGCCGGAGAATAACAATGACAAAACTGCCGGTGTTCACTGAATCAGCTACGCTGGCACGCCGTATTGGCGTGGTTCTTGGTTCGGTGTTGGTGACAGCGGGATTTTGTATCGATGTATTGATACGTGCGGCTTTTCGGCGTCTGGATCGCTCACGGGTCGACCGCTACACCCGCCGTTGGGCCGCACTGTTGTTGCGCCTGGTGCGGATGGATCTGTGCGTCCTTGGTCAGGCGCCAGATCTGACCGACGGCCGGCGATATATTATCCTCTGTAACCATGCCAGTCACTATGACATACCGGCGATTTTTGCGGCCATGCCTGGTTCCATTCGCATGCTGGCGAAGTCGGAGTTATACCGCATTCCCTTGCTCGGCATCACCATGCGTACCGCCGAATTCCCCTCCATTAATCGGCGCAAGCGAGATCAGGCAGTGAAGGATCTTGCTCGGGCACGGACCATGATGGAGTCGGGTATCGTGCTCTGGGCGGCTCCGGAGGGTACCCGCTCGCCCAGTGGCAAGTTATTGCCGTTCAAAAAAGGGTGTTTTTATCTGGCGCTGGATACCGATGCAGTCATCATTCCGGTTGGTATTCGTGGCATCAGTAAGGTGCTACCAGCAAAAAGCTGGCGCTTCAATCTGGGCCAGCCAGTATCGGTTCATATCGGTGACCCGATAGATACTCGGGATTATTCGCGTGCGGAGCTAGCCATGCTGATGCAAGTGACACGCGCGCGTATTCAGGGTTTGCTGGGTTCGACGGTTGAGCAGGAAGAGGAAGAGTCCGTGCTGGCAACGGTCAGCGGCTGATCAGTCGCTGACGACCGCATGTAAATGAAATTGCCCGCCTTCATGCTCCAACGGGCGTAGTTGCTGTTCGCAGTACAGTAGCTCTGCGCCCAGTTGCGCCAGGTCGGCACCTTTGAGTTCCCGTGGTTGGTTTCGCGCCAGGTGATTGAGCAGGGCTTCCAGGGTGACCATGCCGGCAGACACTGGAAACCATTGCATATCTTCCAGGGCGCAGACCAGGCCCGTTTCCGGGTCCACGCTGCGGCTGACCGTTTCGGACGCTTCCAGCATGGCTTCGGCGTCTTGTAATTCCAGTTCGGTAATATCAACAAACTGGCTTAGGCTTCCCGCGCCCAAGGCTTTTGCCAGATGATCCAGCCCATCCAGGCAGGCAGTCAGTGCCGGCAACGGCTCGGGGTGGCGCGTAAAACTCCGCTCATTCAAGGTGGCGAGATGCAGGCAGGCGGGCAAGGTGGTAGTGACTCCAGTCAGTGACTCAGTTCCTGTTTTCCAAATAGCTTACCGTGCTCGCTTGCCAGCCGCCACCCAGTACCCGGAACAGATCAACACTGGCCTGCAAACGGGCAGCCTGAACCTGAGCCAGGTTATCCTGGCTGCTGTACCAGGTGCGCTGGGTGTCCAGCAGGGTTTGCAGATCGATAGCGCCGGCGCGGTAGCGGATCTCGGCCAGTTCCAGGGCGCGGCGCGCTTCGACTTCGGTAGTGGCCAGATGCTCAGCGCGTTGGCGTGTCTGGTCGACGTTGCTCAGTGCGTTATCGACATCGATAAAGGCGCTGAGCAGGGTGCGTTGGTAATCGATCAGTAACTCATCCTGGCGCGCGCTGGTTTGTGCGACCCGGGCGCGCAGGCGGCCACCCTGAAAGATGGGTTGGCTGAGACCAGCGGCCAGGTTCCAGGTGGTTACCGGGTTATTAACCAGGCTCGATAGCGCCAGGCTTTGCGCGCCGTATTGCCCGGTCAGCTGAATGCTGGGGTAAAGGGCTGCGCGCGCGGCAGTCAGGTCCGCATTGGCGGCTTGCAGCCGCGCTTCACTGGCGCGGATATCCGGCCTGCGTTGCAGCAAGCTGGCTGGCAGGCCGGGCGCAATGTCGGGCACCTGCACATCGGCCAGGAGCTCGTGTGCCGTATCCGGCAGTTCGGCGTCAGGGCCCTGACCAATCAGCAGTGCCAAAGCGTTGCTTTGCTGGCGGTATTGCTGGCGCAAATTGGGTAAGCCGGCTTGTAGCTGGGCAACCAGCGTGCGCTGTTGGCTGACTTCCAGGCTATTGATCGCCCCCAGGCGGTAGCGATTTTCTACCAGCTCGAGCACCCGTTGGGCATTGGCCAGGCTGTCTTCGGCCAATTGCAGCCGGCGCCGGGTTTCCAGACGTTGGAACCAGGTGCTGGCAACGCTGGCTTCAATTGTCAGTAGCAAACCGGCATGGTCGAATTCGTTGGCCAGCAAGCTGGCGCGTCCGGCATCGCGTTCAGCGCGTAAACGGCCCCAGAGATCCACCTCATAGCTGGCATTCAGGTTGCCGCTGTAACTGCTGCGGCTGGTATTGCCGTCACTGTCGGAACGTTCACTGTCGCTGCGGTTGGCACCCACTCCAGCACTGAGCTGAGGCAGCAGGCCGGCGCCGCTTTGTTGTAGCTGCGCGTCGGCCTGACGCAGCCGGGCTATGGAGCCCGCGAGATCCAGGTTGGCGTTCAGCGCTTGCTGTTGCAGGGACTGTAATTGGGCCGATTGCCAGGCAGTCCAGTCCGTGATGTCGGCGCCGCCGCTCTCGGTCGCCCACTGGGTGGGCGGCGCAATAGGTTGCTCAGGCAGGGGTGTTTGCAGCGCACAGGCGCTCAGGGCCAGGCTGACGAGCAGAGGGATTAAGCATTTAATCGGCATTCAGGGCCACCACAGGGTCAAGGTGAGCGGCTTTGCGCGCCGGCATGAAGCCAAAAATCAGGCCGGTGGCAAAGGCGCAGGCAAAGGCGAGGATGACCGGGCCGCTGGTAAACTGAATGGCCGTTCCCAGGGCTTGCAGCCCAGCGGCAAAACCGAGACCAAAGAGCACACCGAGTGCACCGCCGATGGCAGAGACAACGACGGCCTCAACAATAAACTGCTGCAGGATATTCCGGGTGCGCGCGCCGGTCGCCATGCGAATACCAATCTCACGGGTACGTTCGGTGACGTTGACCAGCATGATGTTCATCACGCCGATACCGCCGACCAGCAACGAAATGGCCGCAATCGAACCGAGCAGTACGGTAAAGGTATTCTGGGTTTGTGCCACATCGTCGATCAGTGACGCCATATTGCGAATCTGGAAATCTTCAACGCCGGCGTGGGCTTGTATCAGTGTTTGCCTGACGGCTTCCTGGGTCAGGTCGGCCTGGCGTAGGTCATCCACCATGACGGTAATGGTGTTCAGGTGGCGCTGGCCGATCAAGCGCAGGCTGCCGGTGTTAAGCGGTACCAGAACCACATCATCCTGGTCGGCACCCCAGGGCGCTGCACCGCGCTCGCTCATGACACCGATCACCTGAAAAGGCACATTGTTAATCAATACATATTCGCCCAGCGGGTCCTGGTTACCGAACAGGTTGCTGGCCACGGTTTGGCCAAGCACGGTCACTGCGGCGTAGCTGGAATTATCCTGGTGATCAAGAAAGACGCCGTGTGCAACCGGCCAACTGCGTGCCAATGGCAAGTCCGGGCTGGTAGCGTTGATGCTGGTCTGATAATCGGTATTGCCGTAGCGCAAGGTCGCGCGACCGCTCATTTCCGGTACGGCGGCGCGCACATTATCCAGTTGCGCTACCAAGTCAGCATCTTCTGGCATCAGCGTATTGGTCGAGCCATCCACCGAACGGCGGGTATTGGGCGCTCCAGGTCGTACCAGCAACAGATTGGTTCCCATGGCACTGATACGGTCAACCACCTCTTTTTGCGCCCCGTTGCCAACGGCAAGCATGACGACGACCGAGGCGACGCCAATCACAATGCCGAGCAGGGTGAGTACGGTACGGAACAGGTTTGCGCGTAAAGCGCGCAGGGCCATGCGCACCGCTTCCAGGGTATCGCCAAGCAAGCCGCGTATCGGATGTTCTTCGACCGGCGCTTGGGGGGGCGCGGATTGCTCACCACGGCTACCGCTATCGGCAATAATGTGTCCATCGGCAATTTCGATCAGCCGGTCAGCATGCGCAGCCACTTTCGGGTCGTGGGTAATCACGATCACTGTTTTGCCGCGTTGGTGCAGGTCTTTGAGCAGGGCCAATACATCTTTGCCGCTCTGGCTGTCCAACGCGCCGGTCGGTTCGTCCGCGAGCAGAACGCGAGCATCATTCATCAGGGCGCGGGCAATGGATACGCGCTGCTGTTGGCCGCCAGACAACTGGCTGGGGCGGTTACGCAATCGTTCTCCCAGCCCCAATTCCGTCAGCAGGCTTTCGGCCCGGCGGTGCCGTGCTTCGCGCGGCATGCCGGCATAGATGGCCGGTACTTCAACATTCTCGGTGGCACTGGCCGAAGGAATCAGGTTGTAACTCTGGAAAATAAAGCCGAAGGTTTCCCGCCGCAGGCTGGCCAGCGCGTCTTTATCCAGTTGCGCAATATCGCGTCCCTGGAACAGGTACTGGCCGGTGCTCGGCTTGTCCAGACAGCCCAGAATATTCATCAGGGTCGACTTGCCGGACCCGGAGGTGCCCATGATGGCGACGAACTCACCAGGCAGAATACTCAGCGAGACATCTTCCAGCACGGTCGTGGCCAGTTCGCCATTAATATAGGTGCGGCTGATATCACGCAGCTCGATCACAGGCGTGCTCATATCAACGCATCCGCCGTGGCATGCCGCCGCCACTGCTGTTATTGCCGGAGGCATTCAGTGCCTGACCGGTAATCACTTGCTCGCCCTCGTTCAGGCCCTCGATGACTTCGGCGACCACGCGATTGCGCACGCCGACGCGAACTTCACGTTCTTCGACAATGCCCTGATGCATGACGCGCACCATGAAGCGATCACTGCTGCGGGTATTGGGCATAGGCTGCAGGGCGGCGACAGGTACGGTCAGCACATCCTCTGCGGCGGCGCGGACGAAAAATACCTGCGCACTCATTTTCGGTAGCAGCGCGTTATCCGGGTTAGGTACATCGAACAGGGCATTGAACAGCACGACGTTGTTGATGATTTCCGGGGTAGGCAGTATTTGCCGCAGGCTGCTTTCCCAGCGCAGCTGTGGCTGGCCCAGGGTGGAGAAGTACACCGGCATGCCAGGCTTGATGCGGCTGATATCGGCTTCAGACACTTGAGTGCGCACGGTCATGGTCGCCAGATCAGCGATCTGCACCACAATCGGCGCAGTCTGGTTGGCATTCAGCGTCTGGCCCTGGTTGGCCAGTTGTTCGACCACGGTCCCGGGCATTGGCGCATAGATACGGGTGTAGTTGAGATCGGCCTGGTCGCCCTTGAGGCCGGATTCCGTCTGGCGGATCTGTGCTTGCAGTGCCTCGATTTGCGCATTGGCTGAGAGCAGAGCGGCTTCAGCGGTTTGCAGCGCTTCTTCGCTGGTGGCATCGAGGGAGAAAAGCTCACGCTGGCGCTCGGCTTGCAGTCGCGCCAAGGTTTGTTGCGCACGGCGGTCAGTTAGTTGCGCACGCTGGTTGGCCAGCTGTGCGGTACTGGCTTCGACGCGGGCCAGGTAAATGGTGGGGTCGATTTCTGCCAGCAGGTCACCGGCGTCAACCTCATCACCCGGTTCGACATGCAGGCGTTTCAGCTGTCCAGAGACCTGGGTGCCGACATCAACCGAATTCAGGGGTTCCAGTGTGCCCAAGGCGGTAATGCTGTCTTCAACATCGCCACGGGTGACGCTGACCGTAGTGTATTGCGGTGTACGTTGCTGGTTGTTATGCCAGAAATAGCCAGCGACCAGTAGGCTGCTGATCAGCAACAACAGAATTAACCACCAGTAGGGACGGCGTGACGCAGGCATGGGGAATCCAATCAATTAAGGGCTGCGCCTAGTGTAATCGGAAGGGGCCACCGTTGTGCCTGCGTTGGGTAAAGACTGTGTAAATCCCTGTGTGCTTATGGACTATCGGTTCACACCGCCTTGCCTGTCACTGAAGCCCGTTCGGACAACTCTATCCAGGTACCATCTGGGTCGCGGATAAAGGCAATCCGTGCGGTACTGCCGAGGGTGACGGGATCGCGCCCGTTGCTGGCGCCGGTGGCCAATGCGCTAGCATGTGCCGCATCGCAGTCAAAGACTTGCAGGGTCAGGTAGCGCAGGCCGATGGCGGCTAGGGGTTGATCGAGCTGGGGAGGCGTATCTGCTTGCTCCAGCAGCAGGCAGGCTTCGCCGGCTTGCAAACGGGTTGGACTGATCAGGGTGCAGCCAAGCGCCTGCTGATAAAAAGCAGCGCTTCGGGCGAGGTCGGTTACTGCCAGGCGCACGGCGATGCCATGTATGTTGTCATGTCCTGGAGGTACCCGGGTGATCCTGTTGGCATCGGGGTCGCGGAGCTGTTCTGGTTGCTGGCAACTAGGGTGAGTGATCAGAAGTTCGCGAATCGGGCCCTGGGCTGCCGGCAAAGGGTCGCGCGCATCGTTGAGTTTGAGTACGGCGCTGCCGGCCTGGAAGCGATGCTGCAAAACACCACCGCCGAGCTTCAGGCTGTGGTCAAAGGGTAGGCCGACCTGCTCACTCCAGAAGCTGCGCTGGGCGGCGGCCTGGTTGCTGAACAGGCCGACATCGAAAAAGGCTTTGGCTAATTGCATTGGGTGCCTCGCAGGCTGATGAAAAGACCACAGTCTAGCGGCCAGATGGCAGGCTGCGGGCTATGCCTGCGCATTCAGCCGCTGCATTATTCCAGCCAGCGGTAGAGGGTGCGGCGGGTGATGCCGAGAATTTCTGCTGCCTTGCGCTTGTTGCCACCGGTGGACTGTAATACGCGCTGGATGTGTAGCCGCTGTACCTGCTCCAGGCTTTGCAGATCGTCTGTCAGCGCGGCGATGGGGTTGCTGGTCATGTTCTGTTCGACGGTAGCCGTCAGGTCCGCACTGAGCGGTGTGCCGCTGTAATCACGGATGCGTTGCGGCAGTTCGGGAACGTCAATCCATTCGCTGGTGCAAAAGGTCGCTGCGCGCTCCACTGCATTTTGCAGCTCGCGCACATTACCTGGGAAAGTGTAGCGCTCCAGCAGCGCACAAGCGGCATCGCTGAAGCCGCGGATGCGTGTGTTCTGTCGGCTGTTGACCTGAGCCAGAAATACTTTGGCTAGCAACATCACATCACCTGCACGCTGGCGCAGGGGTGGAATCTGCAGGGCGAAGGTTTCGAGGCGGTAGAACAGGTCTTCACGGAATTCACCGGCAGCTACGGCTGCGGTCAAATTGCGGTTAGTGGCGCCGATCACGCGCACATCGACCTGTATTTCATGGTCGCTACCCACCGGGCGAATATGCCCGTCCTGCAAGGCACGCAATAATTTGGCTTGCAGAGTCAGCGGCATTTCGCCCAGCTCATCAAGCATCAGAGTGCCGCCATTGGCTTGCTGGAACAGCCCGGCGCGTTGCTGGCGGGCACCGGTAAAGGCACCGGCGGCATGGCCGAAAAATTCACTTTCCATCAATTCGCTGGGAATACCGCCACAGTTAACCGTGAGATAGGGTTTGCCGGCGCGGCTGCTTTGCTCATGCAGGGCCCGGGCGACCAGCTCCTTGCCGGTGCCGCTTTCGCCTTGCACTAAGACCGGGCCTTCTGCGGTGGCAATCTGACGAATCTGGTGGAACAGCTGCTGCATGGCCGGGCTTTGGCCGATAATGCCGTGGAACTGATCGGCAGCCAGTAGTTCGCGATACTGCTGCACTTCGTCGCGCAACTGGCGGTTATCCAGCAAACGGCGAACCGTGAGCAGAAAGTGGTCCATTTCCAGTGGCTTGGTCAGAAAGTCGTCTGCGCCGACCTTAAGGGCCTGCACTGCCTGCTGTACTGAGCCAAAGGCAGTAATGATCAGTATCGAGGGTGGTGGTTGTAATCGACTGCAGTGGCTAACCAGGCTGAGGCCATCGGCACCGGGCAGGCGTAAATCACTGACCACCAGCGACGGGGTGTGTTCTTGCAGGTGTTCAACGGCGCTTTCCGCATCGCCGCACGCAGCGACCTGGTAGCCTTCGGCTTCAAGTTCTTCCGCGAGTAGTTCGCGCAAACTGGCATCGTCTTCCACCAGCAGAATGGATTCATTATTGGGCATGCTCGGCCTCCGGTTTTGTCAGTGGCAGGCTCAGGGTGGCGCGGCAGCCACCCAGAGGGCCGTGGCCAAGTTGCAGGGTGCCGGCATGTTCTTCCGCTACGCTCTTGACGATCGCCAGTCCCAGACCGGTGCCCTCGCCGGGGGACTTGGTGGTGTAAAAGGGTTCCAGCAAGCGCTCGGTCGGACCTTCGGGCAGGCCTGGGCCATCATCATCTACATGCAGGTGCAACCAGTTACTCTCGGTTTCAACAGAGATACCGATGTGTTGGTGGGCGGCTTGCATGGCGTTTCGGCCCAGGTTTAGTAATGCCAACTCCAGACGGCCATCATCGGCATGTACTGGGGGTAGCTGCTCCGGCAATGTGCATTGCATCTGTTTATTGGCTGCATCCAGCTCGGGTTGCAATGCATGTTGCAAACCCTGCAGCAAAGGCAGCAATGTTTGTGTGCGTGGATCGGTTGCGGCCGGGCGGCAATAGTCGAGCAGTTGCCGAACGGTGCGCGTGAGGCGTGCAACCTGATCACGGATGCCGGCCAACTGGCGTTGCTGGTGCGGGTCGTCGCTCAAGCTGGTTTGCAAGCGGCGGGCGCGGCCGTCAATCACGCTGAGCGGTGCGCCGAGTTCGTGGGCAATGCCGCGGGCCATGCTACCGATGGCGGCCATCTTCTCATTATCCTTGAGGCGGGCCAGTAGTTCGGTTTCCGCGCGCCGATGTTCTTCCAGGTTCTGCTGTGCCTGCTCGATGCTGTCGAGCATCTGGTTCAGCCCTTCCGCCAGGGCGGCGACCTCGCTGGGACCGTCTTGCGCGGCACGGTGGGCATGGTCACCTTGAGCGACGCGGCGCATATGCAACAAGAGTTTGTCGACATGGCGGCCAATGCCGCCATAGTGGCCGAGCAGTACCGCACACAAAATAGTCAGGCTGAGCAGGCCCCAGACCAGCCAGGCAATAACATGCAGCTGTTCCAGCGCTTGGCCAAAGTCACTGGCACGCCGGGTAATCTGGATCATGCCCTTTATTTGGCCGCTGGTATCGAACAAAGGCTCAAAGTGGGAGAACAGCTCGCGCCCGCCGACCCGGCTGAAGGCTTCCTGCTTCTCACCGGTGGCAACGATGCGAGTGGGAATGGAGGTGCGGCTCAGATCGGTTTCGGTTATCCCGGCCGAGGCGATGCGGTTGCCATCCACATCGAATACGGATGCACCATAGACTTCACCGAGTACGAAGACCGAGCCCAGTGAGAGCTCGATACCTTGGCTATCATTTTGTGATAGCGCAGCACCAACGGGGATACTGATGGCACGGCCGATCAGCTCCAGGTCATTTTTCAGGCGCTGTTCCTGATACTGGCTGGCTTGACCGAGGCCGAAGCGAATGCCGAGCGCGGTCAATAAGACCAGCGGCAAGACGACGAAGAGCAGCAAGCTGCGTTGAACGGTGTTCAGGCGCAAGCCTGTGTTGAAACTGAACGGATATAATTTTCTCATGTGTAAAAAAGATACACGATGTGGCTACTTATCACCAGCATGGGTTGAGCGATGAATGGTGCTGTAGATTAATTTATTCATGTAAATCAAAAGGTTAATATAATTTTTTAAAACTTGGCATGCTATCTGAATAGTATTTCAGTAACTTCAAACGGAAAGGAGAAGTATATGACTAATCTCAAGACATTGACCGCTGCTGTTGCTCTGGCTACTTTCGGTATGGCTTCTACTGCTGCCATGGCTCAGGCTCAAGACCCGGCACAAGATCCTGCTCAACAGCAGTATGGTGCTCCTGAGCAACAAGCTGCCGCTGCTCCAGTAAGTGATGAAGATCTGCAGAAGTTTGTTGACGCTGCAAACGAAGTCAGCGAAATCCGCGACGAGTTCACTGGTCGACTGGAAGGTGTAGAAAGCCAGGAAGATGCTCAGGCTCTGCAACTGGAAGCTCAGGAAAAAATGGTTGAAGCGGTAGAGGAATCAGGTATTGATGTGACTCAGTACAATGAAATCGCTACTCGCCTGCAAGCTGATCCCGAGCTGCAAGAGCGTGCTGAAGCCATGAACTAAGTTTACTTAGTTTAAGCAGTACATAAAACCGCCCGGTTCGCCGGGCGGTTTTTTTATGCCCGGAGATCAGTGCTCTTTTAAGCGAGAAGTTTCAGCGATACTCAAGGCGTGCGGCCAGGCCTTCGCGCAGGTAATCAATCAGCAGGCGCACCTTGGGCGACAGGTGACGTTGCTGGGGGTAGAGTGCCCAGACGCCGGTATGCGGGGGCTGATGTTGAGGCAGCAGGGCGTGCAGCTTGCCGTCAGCGAGCGGTTGTTGGACGTAATAATCAGGCAGCTGGCATAGGCCGAGGCCGCGGAGGGCGGCGTCGAGGACGGCGCGGCCGCTGTTGCAGCGTAAGTTACCCTGGACGCGTATGGGTGTTTCCTGGCCATTTTGGGCGAAGGTCCAGATGTCGCTGCTGCCGATCAGGCAGTTGTGTCGGCTGAGTTCGGAGAGGCTGTGCGGGGCGCCATGTTGTTTTAAGTAGCTAGGTGCGGCGCACAGGTACATGTTGCGGGGTGCGAGGCGGGTGGCGATGAGGCTGGAGTCTTGTAGCCGGCCGAGGCGGATGGCCAGGTCAAAGCTGCCGTGCAGCAGGTCGAGGGTCTGGTTGGTCAGTTGCATGTCGATGTTGAGTTTGGGGTAGCGCTGCATGAAGTCGGTGACCAGGGGCATGATGTAGCTTTCGCCGTAGGCGACGGCGCAGGTGAGGCGTAGCAGACCTTTAGGTTCGCCGCCCAGGTCGCTGACCGCCTGAATGGCTTCGTCGCGGGCGTCGAGCAGGTGGCGGCAGTGTTGCAGGAAGGTGTGACCCGCTTCGGTGAGGCTGACCTGGCGGGTGCTGCGGTAGAACAGGCGGGTTTGCAGACGTTCTTCGAGACGGGCGATCTGCCGGCTGACGTGCGAGGTGGAGACGCCAAGGCGTTTGGCGGCGGTGCTGAAGTGGCCGCTGTCGGCGACACTGACAAAGGCGTC
>REBY01000183.1 GCA_007692485.1 Pseudomonadaceae bacterium
TAATGCCCAGCAATAGCAGCACCACCAGCAATTCCAATATGGTAAAGCCGTGGCTACCTGCACGTGGTTGCCGGGCACACACCATTAGCGCTCCTGGTCTGCGTTCCAATTACCAATCACCGCGTTGGCACCTTCACCACCCGGACGCCCATCGGCACCATAGCTGAACAGATCATATTCACGGCCATCGCGACCTGGGCGCATGTACTGGTAATCGTTACCCCAGGGGTCCGTCTGCAAGCGGTCCAGGTAGCCACCCTGCCGCCAGTTGCGGGGCGCATCGCCACCGGTTGGCTGGACGACCAGAGCACGTAACCCCTGCTCAGTAGTGGGATAATTGAAATTGTCCAGGCGGTAAAGGTTCAGCGCGCTTTCCATCGCTCGCAGATCATTCTGTACCTTGGTAATCCGTGCCTGGTCCGGACGATCCATGACTCGAGGCACAACAACGGCGGCCAGAATCCCGAGAATGACCACCACAACCATGACTTCAATCAGGGTAAAGCCACCCTGACGCGCTGATACTTTCTGTGCAGACATAACCATAATCAGTTAACCAGTTGGTTGAGTTCGAAAATTGGCAACAAAATGGCCAATACGATGATGAGAACAATACCGCCCATGGCCAGAATCAACAGCGGCTCGAAAACCCCCATGACCATGGCTATGCGCGACTCCAGCTCGCGTTCCTGAGTCTCTGCGGCTCGATCGAGCATTTCGTCCAGCGTGCCGCTGCTTTCCCCGCTTTTGATCAGGCTCAGCGTCATCGGTGGAAAATAGCCGCTGCGCTCCAGTGAGTGCCCGACCCCGGCCCCTTCACGCACTCGCCGAGCGGCCTCTCCGACAGCCTCGCGCATCGGCGTATTGGTGATCACACTGGCGCTCATATTGAGCGCTTCCAACAGCGGCACACCACTGCCGGCAAGAATATTCAGAGTACGGGCAAAGCGAGCCGTATTCAGCCCCCGGGTCAACCGTCCGATCAGCGGCAGGCGCAGCATGGTCCTGTCCCAGGCAAAACGAAAGCCCGGCCGCTTGAGCAAGTGCCGTGTGCCAAAAATGACACCAACCAGCAACGCCAGCATTACCAACCCCCAATCGCGCAACGCATCACTGACGGCAATCAAGGCCCGGGTCAACCAGGGCAGCTCCTGATTCATACCGGTAAACACCTGCACCACCTCAGGCACGACATAAGTCAGCAGCGCAACGGTGACCAGGATCGCCACCAGAGTCAGAGTGGCCGGGTAAAACATCGCCAGCTGGATTTTCTGCCGCATGGCATTTTGTGCTTCCACATTATCAGCCAAACGTTCCAGCACCAGATCAAGCCGACCTGCCTGCTCACCCGATGCGATAGTGGTGCGGTATATCGCCGGAAACACCGAGGGGAACTCACTCAAGGCGTGCGCCAGGGGCAGGCCTTCCATCACTCGCGTACGAACCGCCGACAAGGTCGTGCGTACGCGCTGGGATTCGCTTTGCCGAGCGACCGTGCCCAATACTTCTTCAATGGGCATACCAGCCCGGGCCAGCGTTGCCATTTGCCGCGTGGCCAGTGCCAGCTCCAATGGCTTCACCCGGCGTTGGAAAACCGGAAGGCGCAACACCGATACCTTTTCTGCGACCTGATCGACAGAAATCGGCATCAAACCCTGATCACGCAAGCGTGTTCTTACCTGGCGCGAGGAATCACCCTCTTCGACCCCTTTTCGGGTTTTGCCTCCAGCATCAAGAGCGACATATTCAAAGGCCGGCATGCTCAGTCTTCCCGCGTTACGCGCAGTACTTCTTCCAGGGTGGTTTGCCCGGCCATCACCCGACGCAAACCGTCGTGTCGAATACCCATTTGCCCCAGTCGCGCATGTTTGACCATAACCTGTTCACTGGCACCATCATGAATCAGGGTGCGCAGGGTGTCGTCCACCTCAATCAGTTCGTAAATCCCGGTACGGCCGCGGTAACCCGACCCGTTACAGGCATCACAACCGACGGCCCGGTACAAGGTGGGTGGCTGATGTTCATCAACGCCCATCAGCCGGCACTCACTGGCCGAGGCTTCATGCGCTTCGCGGCAGTCCGGGCACAAGGTACGCACCAGACGCTGCGCCAGCACCCCATTGAGCGTGGATGACAACAGAAAAGGCTCGACGCCCATATCACGCAGGCGAGTTATCGCACCGACGGCGGTATTGGTATGCAGCGTGGAGAACACCAGGTGACCGGTCAGGCTGGCCTGAATAGCAATCTGTACTGTATCCACATCACGAATCTCACCGACCATCACCACATCAGGGTCTTGGCGCAGAATGGCGCGCAAGCCCCGGGCAAAGGTCATATCGACCTTGGTATTGATCTGGGTCTGACCAATGCCATCCAGGTAATACTCAATCGGGTCTTCTACCGTAAGAATGTTCCGGCTGCGATCATTCAGGCGCATCAACGCCGAGTAAAGCGTTGTGGTCTTGCCCGAACCGGTCGGGCCGGTAACCAGCACAATGCCATGTGGCCGGGTAATTACCCGCTCCATGGCATCGTAGTGTTCCTGACACATGCCCAATTGGCGCAACTCCAATCGTCCGGCCTGCTTGTCGAGCAAACGCAGCACCACCCGTTCGCCGTGGCCAGAAGGCAAGGTTGACACCCGCACATCGACCGCACGACCTACCAGGCGCAAACCGATGCGCCCATCCTGCGGCAGGCGCTTCTCGGCAATATCCAGCTTGGCCATGACCTTGATCCGCGACACGATCACCGGCGCCAGCGCACGTGGCGGTTCCAGCACCTCACGCAACACACCATCAACCCGCATGCGAATCGACAAGCGATTTTCGAAAGGTTCGATATGAATATCCGACGCGTTTTCCTTGACCGCCTCTGACAACAAAGCGTTGATCAAACGGATGATCGGCGCCTCATCCTGTGATTCCAGCAAATCTTCCGGCTCGGATAACGACTGCGCCACTGACATCAGGTCAGCGTCATCACTTAAACCCTCGACGAACTGCATGGCGTCATTGGCCGAGCGCTCGTAGCGGTCGCGCAGCCGGGCAGAAAAAGCATCGTCATCCAGAAGCACCGGCTGCAAGGGATGGCCAGCGCGACGGCGCAATTCCAGCAGCGCTTGCGGGTCACAATCGGCTCGCACAAAGACTTCCAGGCAATCATTGTGCAGGTCACCTGCCAGCACACCAAAACGCCGGGCAAAGCGATAGCCGGTCTCGGCATGCTGTTCCGGCCGGGCGGCAAATTCGCTGACGCTACTCTGTTCGATACTCATGACAGCACCTCAGGAGCCCGGCGGTGCGGGAATGCGCGTTTGCGACGGTGTTTTTCCCTGCAAGGCGTTTTCAAAGGGTGCCGGCAAGCTAAGCAAATAGTTCCAGTCCGGCAGCACCGGCACCTGATCACGCGAAACGATGCCGCGCTGACGCTGCTGCTCTTTCAGTTGCTGATCACGAATAAAGGTGTATTTGCCGTGGGTCAGGCTTTCGGCAACCATGGAGTCACGCACGATGACCGGACGCAAGAACACCATCAGGTTGCGCTTTTCCTGACGGGCAGTGTCATACCGGAACAAACGGCCAATACCCGGAATACTGCCCAGCCCGGGTACTTGGTCACGGGTTTCCACCATCTGATCGTCGATCAACCCACCGAGCACGATTAACTGATCATCATCCACCATGACGTGCGTACTAAGGCTACGGGTATTAGTGATGATATCTGCCGCGCCAGTGACGCCTGGTGCAATCTGCGAGACTTCCTGGGCAATTTCCAGCCGGACCGCGTTACCTTCATTAATCTGCGGCCGGATGCGCAGTTTGATACCCACATCCTCACGCTGAATGGTATCGAAGGCTTGCCCGGAGTCTTCCACCGAACGGCCGACAATAAAGGGGACATTCTGACCGACAACGATCTCGGCCTCTTCATTGTCCAAGGTCAACAAGCTAGGCGTGGACAGGATATTACTGGAACTATCACCCTGCAACGCGCTGACCAAGAGCGCAATCTGAGAGTTACCGATACTGCCGATACCGCCCACGGTTGCGCCGCTGCCCACCGAGGGGGGTGAAGAAATATTGCCTTCCAGGAAGCCTTGAACACCCGCGCCAATATCCAGAATGCTTTGGCTGCGATTGAAGTTGATC
>REBY01000200.1 GCA_007692485.1 Pseudomonadaceae bacterium
TTATGCACAAGGTGCTCAGGATTGATGGTGCCGACGATAGCACTGCTGACAGCCGCGTGGGCGAAGACAAATGCAAGGCCTTGTTTCACCGGGTCTTCACCGTCCAGGCACAAGTGCCCGCTGGCCAGTGCTTTTTTAATCAGTATGCCCTTGTTGTGTGACAGGGCATGGTCAAGCACGTCCGCTTCGCTGCGCTCATTCAAGTTATAGGTGACC
The DNA here is from genome assembly GCA_007692485.1 of Pseudomonadaceae bacterium. Lineage (GTDB taxonomy): Bacteria > Pseudomonadota > Gammaproteobacteria > Pseudomonadales > Pseudomonadaceae > Halopseudomonas. The sequence continues at coordinate 217 of REBY01000200.1, forward strand.
ATGGCGCAGTCACCCTGCTGCAGGGCCCGAATACCGCCTTCGACACTTTTGCCGGAAAATCCATAAGCACGAATCAGGCCTTCTTGCTTGAGCTGGGCCAGGGTCGGGTAGACGTCCTGGTCGAGCACTGCGAGGTCATTGCCGTCTGAGTGCACTAACACCAGATCAAGGTAGTCGGTTTTCAGCCGGCGCAGTGAGCGTTCCACTGATCGGCGGGTATGATTGGCGGAGAAGTCGAACCAGGATTCGCCGTCAGCAAACTCTTCGCCGACCTTGCTGCAAATGACCCATTGTTGGCGTTGCCCACGCAATAGCGGCCCCAGGCGCGTTTCGCTGGTGCCATAGGCCGGCGCGGTATCTAGCAAGTTAATGCCGAGTTCTTGGGCCAGAGCCAACAGGTCTGCCGCCGCGCGATCACTCGGCAGTTCAAAGCCCTTGGGATATTTGACGCCCTGGTTGCGCCCGAGCTTGACTGTGCCCAGGCCCAGTGGAGAGACCTGCAGGCCGGAAGTGCCCAAGGGGCGCCAATGAGTTGTATCGAAAGCCATCAGAAACAGGTATCCCAGATTGGCGTGGCTGCAGCAGGTTTGGCCTGGGTGTGCACTGGCTGTGGTTTGCTGGGCGTTATGCGGTCGACTTGTAACTGCTCGAGTACCAGATCACTCAAGTGCGGTGACAGGGCCAGCTTGGTTGGCCAGCACACCAGGGCATTGTGTACGCCTTGCACATAGGCACTGTCTGGTCGCACCAAGCCGCTTTGTGCCGGTTCGGCGCGATTGACCTTGAGGGTTGCCCATTGGCATGCGCTCAGGTCAACCCAGGGCAGCAGTTCCGCCAGCTCGGTTTGCGCGCGTTTGATCAGTGCCTCTGCGGATAAATCGACCCCTTGCTCGGCCAGCTCACCACCCAAGTACCAGCACCACTGGCCATCGGCGGTGGGGTGAGTGGTGACTGTTAGCCGGGGCTTGGGGCTGCTACCCAGGCAATGGGCATACAAGCCGGGTAGTTGTGCCCCTTTGACCAGCACCATTTGCAGCGGGCGGCGCTGCATCGCTGGCTGCTCAACCCCCCAGGCTGCTTGCAGGGCCTGATTGCCTTCGCCGCCAGTGAGCACATAACGCTGGGCTTTGATCGTCAAGTCGCCAGTGCGCACGCAGGCAATCTGATTATCGGCGTCGCGTTCAATGCTGATCGAATCGGCAGCAATCAGGCTGTCATCAGCCAGTTCGCTGAGGCGTTGGATGACACTGGGCACATCCAGCACCAGTTCAGCCAGGCGATAGACCTTGCCTTTGAAGCGCGGTGACTGAAAAACCGGTGGTAGGGTTTCACCTTTGACCGCATCGACCCGACCGCGCAAGGCTTTGCTGGCAAAGAAACCGGCCATATTGCTGACCAGGCCACCGGGTGACCATAAATAATGGTAGGGCGAGAGTAAACGCACGGAGGTCAGGTCAATTTCGCCGGTACCTTCCAGGCAGTCGCGCCAGCGCTTGGGCATTGCCGCAATGGCTTCTGCCGCCGTGGTCAGTTTGCCGTGCAGCGCATATTTGGTGCCGCCATGGATAATACCCTGGGACTTGATGCTCTGGCCGCCGCCAAGGGTGGCGGTTTCCAGCAACAGGGTGCTGTAACCCTGCTGGCGCAGGCGTGCATTCAGCCAGAGGCCGGCGATACCTCCGCCGAGAATACAGATGTCGGTTTCCAGCAATGTGCTCATGGGCCTCGGCAGCGGTTGAAAAGTGAAGGCCCAGTATAGACTTTACCGCCGACCGCGGTCACTTCTGCTAGTCTAGGAAACCTGTTTCGGGAGTGTTCTGATGCCGCGTTTGATCTATAGCCTGATTTTTCTCTCTCTGCTGCCCTTTATTTTGTTGCGTCTGCTCTATCGTGCGGTGCGTGCCCCAGCTTATGCCCGGCGCTGGCATGAGCGCTTTGCCTTTGGCGGCGATCTGCGGGCAGGCGGTATCTGGGTGCATGCGGTGTCAGTCGGTGAGGCGATAGCCGCCGCGCCCATGGTGCGCGAGCTGTTGCAGCGCTATCCGCAGTTACCGATCACTATCACTTGCATGACGCCCACCGGCTCGGAACAGATCCGCAAGCTGTTTGCCGGCCAGGTGGGGCATGCCTATCTGCCCTATGATCTGCCCTGGCTGCAGCGACGCTTTATCCGCCGCTTACAGCCACGCCTGGCGATTGTGATGGAAACCGAGCTATGGCCGAATCTGGTGGCCGAAGCCAAGCGCGCGCAGGTGCCAGTGGTGCTGGCCAATGCCCGCCTGTCCGAACGTTCGGCGCGCGGTTACCAGCGGGTCAGTTGGCTGGTGCGGCCGATGTTTGCGGCGCTGGACTGGGTTGCCGTGCAAACCCAAGCCGAAGCGGTACGCTTTGCCGATCTGGGTGTGAGCAAAGACGCGTTGCAGGTGACCGGCAGTATCAAGTTTGATTTGCAGCCGGCCCCTGAGTTGTTGCAGCAAGCAAATGAATTGCGGGCCCAGTGGGGCGAGCGTTCGGTGTGGATTGCCGCCAGCACCCATGCGGGCGAGGATGAGCAGGTGCTGGCAGCGCACCGCAAAGTGCTGAAGCAGCGGCCGGATGCGCTGCTGTTGTTGGTGCCGCGGCATCCGGAGCGCTTCAGCGGGGTAGCGCGCATGGCCCGTGAGGCCGGCTTTACCTTGGCCCAGCGCAGCCAGGGCCAGCAACCCGGACCAGCCGAGCAGGTGATGTTGGTGGATACCATGGGCGAGCTGATGCTGTTCTACGCCTGTGCCGATATGGCCTTTGTTGGCGGCTCTTTGGTCGCCAACGGTGGGCACAATTATCTGGAGCCGGCAGCCTTGGGCTTGCCGGTGCTGTCCGGCCCGCACCGCTTTAACTTTACTGAAATCAGCGAGCTGCTGGCCGGTGCCGGCGCACTGGAAACAGTGACTGATACTGACAGCCTGGCACAGCAGCTGTTGATCTGGTTTGACCAGCCGCAGGCGGCGCAGTCAGCCGGTACCGCAGGTCAGGCAGTGGTCAAGGCTAATCAGGGTGCCTTGCAGCGGTTGCTCGATGGTTTGGCGCGCTGGTTGAACTGACAGTACAATCACGCCCCTTTAGCCGCCGGGAGACGACTATGGACAATACCAGCCAGATTATTATGCGCAGTGCCGAGCTGTTGAGCGGCAAGCGGGTATTGCTGGTCAATCCGGTCGCTGACCGTCTGCCGACCGAGTTGCCGGCCGACTGGCATGTCTGGTGTTGGGACTATGCCCCTTACAAGGCGCTGCAACCCCAGCTACCGGAAGACAAGCTGCACTTCTCGCACCTGTGTCCCCAGTGGCAGGGGCTGGATGCTGCGGTGCTGCTTATGCCCAAGGCCATCGAGCGCGCCGACTATGCTCTGGCGCAGATGGCGCCCTTGCTCGATGCTGGGGTGCCCCTGTATCTGGTCGGGGAAAAGAATGGCGGGGTCAAGCGCGCGGAAAAACTGTTGCAGCCCTATGCCAATGCCGTGCGCAAACTGGACTCGGCGCGGCATTGTCAGTTCTGGCAGGCGGATATGGACGGCCTGGCCGCCCCCTTTGCGCTGGCCGACTGGGTGCAGCATTACAGCATCGACCTGGCTGATCAGAGCATGGAATTGATCAGTTTGCCTGGGGTGTTCAGCCATGGCCGGCTGGATGAGGGCAGTGCCCTGCTGCTGGAAGAGCCGGCCACGCTACCCGCTGGCAAGGTGCTGGATTTTGGCTGCGGTAGCGGGGTGTTGAGTATTGCTTTGGCGCGGCGCAACCCGCAGTGTCAGTTTGAACTGGTCGATGTCGACGCCCTGGCCATCCATTGTGCGCAGCAGAGTCTGATACTGAACGAGGTTGCGGCCGAGGTGACTCCCTCAGATGGCCTGAGTGATGTGCACGGGCGCTATGCAGCAGTCATCAGCAACCCGCCTT